>NZ_ATTE01000001.1:4715000-4875000 GCF_000419525.1 Leucothrix mucor DSM 2157 | reverse complement strand
CGGCACACGATCACTGACTCTCACAGTCGACTGCGGCAAATTACCAACGCCCTCTGCCAGATACGTTTTATCAAAATCAGGCGTATTAAGATCAGCGGGGATTTCTAACACCTTCACTGATTTATTATCACTGTAGTCAATCAGGTTCGTTACATCCATGGCATTGTTCAAACCTGAACAGCCAGTCAGTAAGCCTGTCGCTAAAAGCAGCGAGGTATATTTCATAATTGCAACCTATCAGAATTAATCTATGTTGACACCCGTCAGTCGCAGCGCCTCTAACAAACCAGCCTCAAACGACGGGTTTAGTGGCACCATCGGCAAACGAATTCCATCAACATGTCCGTAGCCCATTTTAGCCAAGGCCCATTTAACCGGAATCGGATTAGGATCGGTAAACAGCGCCTTGTGCAGAGGCTTCGCTTTATTATCCAGTGCTAGCGCCAATTCGCGATCACCAGCCAGAGCAGCGGCACAAATATCATGCATCAACTGAGGAATAACATTCGCGGTGACTGAAATATTACCCTTACCACCTAGCAAAATCAGCTCGAATGCGGTCGGGTCATCACCACTAAAGATAGCCATACGATCACTACAGCGATCAATCAACTCTTTAGCACGGGCCATATCACCCGTTGCTTCTTTAATACCAACGATATTGCTGATACTGGCTAAACGATCAACTGTGTCGGGCAAAATATCACTAACAGTACGCCCTGGAACATTATATAAGATCTGTGGCATCGCCACGCCTTTAGCCAGCGCTTCAAAGTGACGAAACAAACCTTCTTGATTGGGTTTATTATAGTAAGGTGCAACCAACAAGGCGGCATCTGCACCGGCTAGTTTAGCGGCTTCTGTTAACTCCAGTGCCTCAGCGGTGCTATTTGAACCCGTTCCAGCAATGACCGGAATCTTACCCGCTACAATTTCAACGACGCGTTTAATTACATGTCGGTGCTCTTCGTGTGACAACGTCGCCGACTCACCCGTGGTTCCAACAGCCACAATCGCGTCCGTCTGATTATCAAGGTGAAAACCGACTAAGGCTTCTAATGCTGCCTCGTCCACATCACCTGAAGCTGTCATCGGCGTAATCAGCGCGACCATACTCCCTTGAAACATCTAACCCTCCAACATGGTTAACTCGGCCAAGACTGGCTGAGCTTAAAATACAGATATAAAGCAAATAAAGTCTAATAGTGCCCTATCATAAACACAAGACAAATAAAGGCCTCTGGCATTTAACAAGACAATCCGCTAATTTAGCGGCATTCAAAAACCGAACAAGGAACTTATTATGCCTGCTTTGGAAATCGGTCAAGTGGTACCCGACTTCACAGCCCCAGCGACCTCTGAAACGACCTTCACACTCTCTGACTATAAGGGTAAATCCAATCTGGTGATCTACTTCTACCCTAAAGACAGCACGCCGGGCTGCACGACTGAAGGCCAAAATTTTAGAGACTTAAAAGATCAATTCGATGCGCATGACACATTAGTATTTGGTGTTTCCAAGGATACCATGCGTCGTCATGAGAACTTCAAAGCTAAGCAAGAGTTTAACTTCGAATTAATCTCAGATGTCGATGAGGAAGTTTGCCAGCTGTTTAATGTCATTCAGCTAAAGAAGCTGTACGGCAAAGAATACATGGGTATTGTCCGCAGCACCTTCCTAATCGATAAGGAAGGCGTACTGCGTGAGCACTGGGATAAAGTGAAGGTAAAAGGACATGCTGATGCTGTGCTTGAGGCTGTTAAGGCACTTTAAGTTAAACTAGCCAATCTGCGATTGATCATCTCTAACCAACGCTGACTATACTTCATCAATTGAACCTTAGATCCAAACTCATCAAGCGCATTCTGCCGAATAATTTCATTTTCGGCAGTTTGTCTGGTAATCAGTTGCACCACACCCTGAGTAGTACCTGTACTGTCCTCACTAATGAACAATGGCTGCGTGGGGCGCAGCGCCTCAATTACTACTTTATACACTTCATTTTTTGCCAAACTCCCCTCAATATAGATAGCTCCATAGCTACCTAAAAGATCAAGACAATAATGACTGACTAAAGCACAATATAAAGAAGCCAATGCCGTTTTTTCATCGGCCCTCAACAAGTGATGAGGGCCGACGATTTCACCCTCCCAATTTCTGAACGGGCCGCCCTGCTTGCTAAAAGCAGGCAAAGCATAGACTTCCAAACTCAACACCCGCTCCAAATCATGTAAGTCGCAAATCATGGATTCTTTTAAGTGATCCCACTCCCTACCTCCCATAAACCGGATTGAGGGGACCGCCTCAGCAAGCACACTGACATTTGCCAACATGTCATCTTGCTCTTTCAGGCAATCCAACGGGAGGCCAATCCCCGCCATAATAACCCATGTGCCGCTAGAGATCACCGTTAGCGGCTTTTGCTTCTCCAGCAAGTACGGGACTAAAGAGGCATTGCTATCATGTAAACCATTAATTACCTGACAGTCAGCTGGCAGACCCAATGCTTTTGCCAGCTCAGGCTTAACAGTCCCAAGGCTCTCTCCTGCCATTAACAACGGAGGAAATAACCCGGACCACTCCATTGATGCCACTAATGACGAAAGCCTACTATTTGACGGATTCCAAAGATCAGTGTGACAACCTAATGAAGTCACTTCGCTAACTGCTCTGCCAGATAGTCGCCACCCCCAATACTGTGGATACATTAAATACGTATCGACCTGAGCAAACTCCTCAGGAAACGTTTGAGAAAGCCAGTAAACCTGCCTACCAAGGTTTAAGCCCGACTTAGGAAGGTCGGGGCTAAATGTCTCTTGAAAGTCAGGCCGCAGTAACGAGTATTCCGCATCAATCGAGTCATATAAGTCTGCCTCGTAATCAACGACCGGAAACGCCAACTGACCTGCACCCAAACAAACACCAGTCGCACCATGCGTTGTGCAGCCTAAGGAACGAATCGTAAATTGAGTAGCCGCCTGCTTCAGACACTCGCAATACCAGAGCCAAATTCGCTCAACATCTGCATGGGGATAAGGCCCATCAGTCAGCACACTATTGCTCGTCTTTTGAATATCCAAAACGGCTTGGGAAACACTGTCCACGATACTGAATTTAACATTGGTTTTCCCAATATCCAGCACCGCGATCACATCAGTAGATTTAATACTCATAACATAAAGAACACTCGTGTGAGCTCAGTCGAAGCAGGCTCATTACTACCGGCTCGTGTTTCCATCAAAGGAGCCATGCATTTCCACCACCGTTGCATCACCAGTTCTTGCTTCAATAACTCGGGATTAAAGTCATCCGGAATGGTCACCGTGCCGAATAACTGCAAAGTCTCCGGGTGTAAATAAATCGAATAGTGGCTAAAGCCATACTGTTTCAATAATGCCGTCAACTCAGGCCAAATCTCATCATGTCGTTGCTGGTACTCTGCTTCAAAACCAGCTCGAAGCTGCATCACAAATGCTTGTTGCATATATCACCGCCTCGCTCTAATGAATTTATTTAGGAGGATGGGCGTCGCAATGACACCAATTAACATACCTCCAACCACAATAGACATGACAATACCCGGAACATTTAACAGCCCGAGGCCAAAGGTCACTAACCCCATAAGGAACACAGCAATAAACACGCCGATGATGGTTCCCGAACCACCCAAAATACTCACGCCACCCAGCACAACCATAGTGATAATGCTCAGCTCCCAGCCAAGCGCGATGGTAGGACGAGTACTGCCCAAGCGAGCAGTGAGCAAAACAGAAGCCAAGCCGGCAATAAGACCAACCAAAGCAAACAACACTAAGCGGTGACGGTTAACATTGATCCCCGAGAAAAATGCACCGGTCGGGTTATTGCCAATAGCATAAGTGCGGCGACCAAAATTAGTTTTGTGAAGCAACACATAGAACACAACCGTCAGTGCCAAGAACAGCACAAACTCAAAGCTAAGCATCCCCCAGGCATAACCTTGACCAAACCAAGCAAAGCTATCAGGGTAATTTTTCAGTACATCATCCCCTAAAATGATATAAGTGAGCCCACGAAATAGGCTCATAGTACCAATGGTGACAACAATGGATGGGATTTCAAAACGCGTAACTAGCAAGCCATTGACTAAACCACAAAGTGTTCCAACCACTAAACCGATCAATACCAGAGCTGGCGTTCCCATACCGGCTTCCGCTGCCAACCCCATGCTCACAGAGGCAAGTGCGATGATCGACGCCACTGACAAATCGATTTCCCGGCAAATAATCAGCATTGCCAAAGGTAATGCCACTATCGCCTTTTCAGTGAAGTTGAAGGTTGCATCGGATAAGTTCCAGGGATCAAGAAAATACGGTGAGGCATAGCTGTTTAATACAAATACCAACAGCGTAAATAGTAATAGGAAAAACTCCCATGAAAGAATGCGACTGGCAAAACCCACTTTAGGTAAGCGATCACTTATATTGACGTTCGTTTCCATCGCAAACTCCTTATTGCTTCGCTTGAGTATTTTTTTTCAAAATGATCCGGCCAGACTTTTTCTCTGAGCGCGAATTGGCGATAACTGCAAGAATAATAACCAAGCCTGAAATGGCCATCTGCCAGAAAGGTGATACGCCAATGACTGGCAAGGCATTATTGATAACACCTAAAAATAATGCGCCAAGCACGCAACCTAAAACCGTACCAATCCCTCCCATAATACTAACGCCGCCAATCACACACGCTGCGATTACCTGCAACTCAAAACCATTGGCAACATCTACATAAGCAACCGCATAGCGTGACACCCAAAGATAACCGCAAAGCCCTGCTAACAGACCTGAAATACTGAATGCAATGAACTGCGTTTTACCGACATCAATACCGATATAAAAGGCTGCTGTTGGATTGTTTCCTACCGCATAAATCTCACGACCAAGGCGGCGATATCGCACAAAGTAGAGCATGATGGCAATGAAGATCAGGGATATCCAACCTAAAACAGGCAGACCGAAGATCACGGCTCGGGGCGCAGCGATGAAGTCCTCTGACATTTCATGCGCATTCACCCACGCGCCATCGCTAAATAAGAAAATGATGCCTCGGTAGATACTCATGGTTCCCAAGGTCACCACAATAGCGGGAATGCCTAGCTTCCAAACCATCAGGCCGTTGATCATTCCCAGCACCAAACCTAGCAAGCACCCGGCGAGCACCAATAGCAAAACAGGCAGATCCGGATAACTATGGTTCAACATAGCCATCACCATTCCGGTCATCGCCAAGTTCGCTGCAACTGACAAATCGATGCAACGTGTCAAAATCACCAACATCTGACCCAGGGCTAGAATGATCAATATCGAGGTATCGGTATAAACAGATAATAGGTTTCCGGGCGCTATAAATTTCGGCGCAACCATACCGATGAGACCAGTCATCATTACGATGAGCAGCCCCAATAAAAGCTCACGACTTTTAAGCAGACTCAGCATGATGACTCCCTCCTGTAGCTGCATGAACGATAGCTTCCGCAGTGCATTTATCGTGTTCGAACTGGCTAACCATCAAACCTTCATTCATAACAATAATGCGATCTGACATCCCCATTATTTCGGGTAATTCCGATGACACCATAATCACTGCCAACCCCTCTTTCACAAGCTCCGACATAAAGGCGTGAACCGCTGCTTTTGAACCAATATCGATTCCTTTGGTTGGCTCATCCAGAATAATGACGGCTGGTTTTGTGGCAAGCCACTTCCCAATCACCACCTTTTGCTGATTACCTCCCGAGAGGTTTTCAACTTTTTCATTCCAATTTGGCGCTTTAACTTGTAAGCGCTGGGCGTAATGACTCGCTAATGAATACTCTGCGGTATTATCTAAAAAGCCTTTAGCGTTAATGCCCGATAATTGCGGTAACCCAATGTTTTGATAAATGGGTAACTCCAGAATCACGCCCTGACTTTGCCGCTCCTCCGGTACATAAGCAATTCCAGCCTTAATCGCATCTGCGGGCGACTTGATATCAACCGCCTCACCCTTGACTGAAATTTTTCCGGTAACGTTTTTCGCCACACCAAATAGTGCCTGCATGACCTCGCTGCGCCCTGCACCAACTAACCCATAGAAACCTAAAATTTCTCCACGGTGTAAATTAAAACTAATATCATCGAACTCAGTAGGATGGCTTAATGCTTCAACCTCAAGAACCACCTCACCAATCTCAACCTGTTCTTTAGGAAATACTTGGTCAACTGTGCGGCCTACCATCATTGTCACCAGTTCTTTCTCGGTGACATCTTTAATCATTCCTTCACCAACATAAGTGCCATCTCTGAAGACGGTGTAACGGTCAGCAATGGTAAATATTTCGTCAAATTTATGTGTGATAAACATAATTGCCCGACCCGATTTTTTTAGTCGGTTAACAATTTTGTAAAGCTCTTCTATTTCGTGGTGAGAAAGCGCAGCCGTTGGCTCATCCAAAATCACGACTTCCGCATCGAATGATAATGCGCGGGCGATGGCGACCATGTGACGCTGGCCAATACTGAGATTCTTTAATAAGCTCTTCGCCTTAATCGGTGCTTCGATACTATCTAAAATATGCTGAGCCAGATTATGCATAACCATCCAACTCAAAGCGCCAGTACGCTTATCCGTTACATAATGTCCGGCAAAGATATTTTCCGTCACGCTTAGCTCATCAAACAGAACAGTTTCCTGATGAATCGCAGTAATCCCCAAGCGCCTTGCGTCACCAGGGCTATTTAACTTAATCAGCTCACCATTAAAGCGGATCTCTCCCTCTTCAGGTTTATAAATACCCGTCATTGACTTCACGAGTGTGGATTTTCCAGCACCATTTTCACCGATTAAAGCCGTCACTTGGCCGGGGTATAAATCAAGTTGAACCTGATCTAAAGCCTTGACACCGGGAAACGATTTACTGACACCCCTAAGGGAAAATATAGGATGGGAATCACTCATAGTATTTCCGTCGTTCCTTGTCTTAATTGAGGAAGCTGAGAAAAAGGGGCCACCAATACGCATGCCAGCCCCATTTATTCTCAATCGAATTAAATCAAAAGACTTAAAATATTTCCGCAAACTCATCAACGTTCGATGCGTCATAGACAAACGGGTCCGACATCGCTGCGCTACCATCTTTTTCCAGTTTTGCAACGCCCATACGGCCCATACTCACTTCCGTATCAGTGGCTTTTCCCTTGACCAAGTTATACGCAATGGTGGTTGCTGCATAACCTAAGTCAATGGGATTCCAGATCGCAAAACTTTCAACAGAGCCGGCTTTAACATGACCTGCCAATTCAGACGGCAAGCCCAATCCTGTTACATAGACCTGACCAAGCTTCTTGGCATCTTCAACCGCTTGAGCAGCCGCAACAATTCCTACAGACGTAGGAGAAACAATAACTTTCAGGTTAGGATAAGTTTGGAGCAAGCCCTTGGTTTCACGATAGCTTTTATCCGCTAAATCATCGCCATAGACCGTTGCTACAAGCTCAAGCCCAGGATAATTAGGGAGCACCTTTTTCATTTCTTCAATCCAGATATTCTGGTTGGTTGACGTTGGGGTTGCACTGAGAATGGCAATCTCGCCTTTTTCGATATCCATTGCTTTAAGCGCATCGGCCGCAAGCTTAATATTCATCTCGCCGATCAGCGAGTTACTGGATGGGTTTAAGTGAACTTGGCGCCCCGCTTCTGCAACACCTGAATCCCAAGAAACAACCTTAATACCGCGTTGCTGTGCTTTTTTTAGGATGGGGACTAGCGCATCCGTATCATTGGCTGATACAGCGATCGCATCGACTTTTTGAGCGATGAGTGAGTTAAGCACCTCAATCTGACCTTCTGCAGTCGTACTCGTTGGGCCGGTATAGATAATCTCTACATCACCCAACTCTTTAGCTGCTTCTTCAGCGCCTTTATTAGCCGCTTCAAAAAAGCCAATACCTAGCGCTTTTACAACCAAGCCGATGCGTACATCTTCAGCTTGAGCCACTGTTGTACCAAATAAGGCAACAGCCAAAGTCGTCGCTGTAAATAGTTTTTTCAATCTCATTGTTACTCTCCTCCAGATAAAAAATGCTTAAGCTCTAGCCCGTAAAACCTAGTGGCTAACCCTAAACATCGACAATTTCCGCTTATAAATATGCCTCAATCATTTTGGCATGACAAGATAAAATTGATTTTTTATGAATTATTTTGATTGGTTTTGATTTTATTTGCTGTATATTTAGATCACGCTAAGAAATTGGCAACGACTATTTACCCATCGGACTGTGAGACAGCCCATCTGGATAACTATTGATAAACAGAGGAAGATCATCATGAGCACAATGTCAGAAAAGCTAATTCCAAATCTATGGGACGACGCTGCCGCTGCAAAACTTAATGAACCTGAGCTATTACAATACCGGTCCAACTTGCTTGGCTCAGACATGAGAGTCACCAACTATGGCGGTGGAAATACCTCATCAAAAATACAGTGCACCGACCCACTGACAGGTGAGCAAACCGAGGTGCTTTGGGTTAAAGGCTCCGGTGGCGATATTGGAAGTATGGGGCTAGATGGGTTTTCCACGCTCTATATGGACAAGCTCAAAGGCTTGAAACAACTCTATCGCGGCATAGAGCATGAAGATGAAATGGTTGCCTATTTACCGCATTGCACATTCAACTTAAACACACGGGCAGCCAGTATCGACACACCATTACATGCCTATGTTCCTTTTAGCCACGTAGACCACTTACACCCAGATGCCGTGATTGCAATTGCGGCCAGCAAAAACAGCCGCGATCTAACGGAAACAATTTATGGCAGCGACATTGGCTGGCTCCCATGGAGACGACCTGGCTACCAACTTGGTCTTGAATTAGAAAAGATTGCCACTGAAAACCCACATTTAAAAGGTGTCGTGCTAGAAGCACATGGCTTATTTACTTGGGCGAATAGCGCCAAAGAGTGTTATGAGACATCACTAGAAATGATCAATCGTGCGCAAGTATGGTTAGACCAACAGTTAGAAGGCAAAGCAGCCTTTGGTGGTGCTGTTCATAGCTCGCTACAGGCAGAGCAACGTCAACAAGTGGCAAGCCAGTTAATGCCTATCATTCGTGGAAAAACTAGCGAACATCAACGTCAGCTAGGTCATTTTAATGATAGTGATGAAGTGCTGGAGTTTGTTAATAGCGCGGAATTACAGGCGCTAGCTGAACTCGGCACCTCCTGCCCTGATCACTTCCTACGCACAAAAATCAAACCTTTTGTTGTTGACTTTGATCCTAGCCAATTTGACTCGGAAACAGCCAACCTGTCTTCAGTAATTGAAGGCTTGGATGCTGCCTTAGAACAGTATCGTGACGACTACAATGCTTACTATAATCGTTGCAAGCATGATAATAGCCCTGCAGTTCGCGACGCCAACCCCATTGTTTATCTCATTCCCGGCGTAGGCATGCTGACTTTTGCTAAAGATAAAGCAACAGCCCGAATTGCTGGCGAGTTTTATGTGAATGCCATCAATGTTATGCGCGGTGCATCGGGTGTGAGCGAGTATATGGGCCTGCCAGAGCAAGAAGCGTTTGATATTGAATATTGGTTGCTGGAAGAAGCAAAACTGCAGCGCATGCCCAAACCGAAAGCACTTGCTGGTCGAATTGCCTTAATCACTGGTGGCGCTGGCGGTATCGGCCAAGCAACCGCCGAGCGCCTGTTAAAGGAAGGTGCTTGTGTACTCCTCACAGATATTGATGAAGCAAGCCTGACAGAAACAGTCGCAGGATTTGAAGCGGCATTTGGCAAAGATGTCGTGGCCGGAATTAAGATGGATGTCACAAAAGAGGAGCAAGTCCAGCAAGCCTTTGCATACTCAAGCTTACGCTTTGGTGGACTAGATATACTAGTTTCTAATGCAGGAATTGCTTCATCATCTCCATTAGACGAAACCACACTAGAGTCCTGGAACTTTAATCAAAATATTCTAGCCACTGGATACTTCCTAGTTTCACGCGCTGCATTCTCGTTAATGAAAGGGCAGAAAATGGGTGGAGCCGTCGTCTTTATTGCTAGCAAAAATGGCTTAGTCGCTTCAGCTAACGCCTCCGCTTATTGCACAGCAAAAGCCGCTGAGATTCAGTTAGCACGCTGCGTAGCCCTTGAAGGTGCACCGCATGGCATTCGTACCAATGTCGTAAACCCTGATGCGGTACTGCGCGGTTCCAAGATCTGGAGTGGCAAATGGAAGGAAGAACGCGCCAGTGCCTATAATATGGAAACCAATGAGCTGGAAGAGCACTACCGTCAACGTAGCCTGCTAAAGCTTAATGTTCTACCTGAGGATATCGCTGAAGGCGTTTACTTTTTCGCGGCTGACACCTCAGCAAAATCCACCGGAAATATTCTTAATGTCGATGCAGGCCATGCACCGTCATTCACACGATAAGAGGAGAGAATCACTATGAGTAACATGACACATATTGATCAGCAGTTCATTGATGAGCAAAATGCAAAACAACAACAAGCACTCAATGATGACTATGCCGCAATGGGTAACAAGCTGGAGCGCCAAGGTCTGGACATTGAGGAGTTAACCGCTAAGGCACAAGCATTTAGCGTTGCGCTACCTTCATGGGGCTTGGGCACCGGCGGTACTCGCTTTGCACGCTTCCCTGGCCCTGGTGAGCCACGAAATATTTTTGAAAAGGTATCAGACTGCTCTGTTGTACAGCAGTTAAGCCAAGCAACGCCGGGCATATCTCTGCACATTCCTTGGGATACCCCTTCAGATCCTTCGGAACTGTTGGATTATGCACAAACTCGTGGCATGCACTTTGATGCCATGAACTCAAATACCTTTCAGGATCAGCTAGACCAGGCACACTCATACAAATACGGCAGCCTCTGCAATGCTGAAGAAGCGGCACGCGAGCAAGCCATTACGCATAATATTGACGTAATTGAGTTAGGTAAAAAGCTAAACTCCAATGCGCTGACAGTTTGGGTGGGGGATGGCTCCAACTTCCCAGGCCAGCAACACTTTTCACGTGCCTTTGCTCGCTACATTGAAAGCACAAAAGCAATCTATGCTGAACTACCCGAAGACTGGAGCATGCTACTTGAACACAAAATATTTGAGCCTGCGTTTTACTCAACCGTCATTCAGGACTGGGGTAGCAGCTACTTAGCGGCGACGGAAATCGGTGAGCGCTGTAAGTCACTGGTGGACCTTGGTCATCACGCTCCCAATGTGAACATCGAGATGATTGTGGCACGCTTATCCCAGTTCGGAAAATTAGGTGGCTTCCACTTTAATGACAGCAAGTATGGTGATGATGACTTAGATAGTGGCTCAATCAACCCTTACCAGCTATTTCTTGTATTTAATGAATTGGTTGATATTGAAAACGAGTCTACTGACTTCTCGCCTTTCTACATGTTGGATCAATCACATAATGTCACCGACCCGATTGAGAGCTTGATTTACAGTGCTGCTGAAGTGCAACGTGCATACCTGAAAGCATTGATAGTTGATCGTACAGCACTGGGTAACTATCAGGACGGAAATGATGCGATGATGGCTCAAGCGACGTTAAAAGCCGCCTACAACTTGGATGTTGAGCCTATCTTGCAGATGGCCCGACAACGCTCTGGAGGTGCAATCGACACACTCGGCACTTACCGCGCCAGTGGCTACCGTCAAACCTGCGCACAAGAACGTCCTGCCAGTAAAACAACCAGCTCTGGCATCGTTTAATCGCGAGTACACTGCCAATGTAATTCGTTACATTGGCAGTATTGACTGAATAAAATCATTTAGAATCAACTTCCGTCAATATGCTACAATTTTCAACTCGCATTGACTGAGACATACAATGAACGAACGACAGCGGCACAAAAAAATTCTAAACATGCTCTCACAACAATCTATTGTGACAGTGCATGAATTAGAAACTGCACTCGATGCCTCGATTGCCACGGTCCGTCGCGATATTAATACTTTAGCAGCGGCAAATTTGGCTCAGAAAATCCGGGGTGGTATTGAAGTTGTAACAGACAAAACACCTGCCCCTCCCCGCTTAGCTGGCAACTCATTCAATAATAATGAAACGCTGCATGTGGAAGAAAAAAGAGCGGTTGCCCGTGAAGCGACGGCACTGTGTCAGGATGGGGAGTCGATTATTATTAACGGTGGGACAAGTACCTACCGCATGGCCGAGTTTTTGGAGGCCCGCAGCCTTCACATACTAACCAACTCATTTACGATGGCCGACTACTTGCTTCGCCGGTCGAATAATCAAGTCACACTGCCAGGCGGGGAAGTTTATCGCGCACAAAATATCATCCTGAGTCCGTATGAAGATGACACAGCAGTTGATCATTTTTACGCGTCGAAAATGTTTATTGGAGCCTATGCCATACGCCAACAGGGCTTAATTGAGGCAGACCCTTTGCTGATTAAAGCGGAGCAGAAGCTACTGAAGCAAGCAGAGCAATTAATCGTACTGGTCGATAGCAGTAAGTTTGAAACGTTTGGAAGTTTGATCCTATGCCCTCTGGATAGAATCGATACCGTGATTACAGATAATGGCGTTAAGCCAGATTCAGTGAAGATGCTTGAGAAGGCTGGGATCGAAGTAATCGTCGCCTCCTCAGAGCACCAAACGCATTAATGCACGCTATCATTTCCTGCGATCAAGCCTTCTGAGAAAATGCGCTCTAAGTCGATTTCATCCACGACATAGTGCGCATTACAGAAATCACAGTCTACTTCAATCTTGCCCTGTGTTTTCAGAGTGTCTTCTGCTTCTTCACGTCCTAGCCCAAGCAACATATTATCCACTTTCAACTGTGAACAACTGCACTCAAAACGGAGTGGCTCGCCATCGAACAAACGCAATGTTTCTTCATGGAACAGGCGATGCAGCATGGTTTCCACATCCAGCGTCAACAACTCTTCAGTGGTGACCGTTTCTGTCAGCATTTTTACGCGATTCCAGCCATCCTTATCTTCAACAGAGCCCGGCAAACGCTGAACCAGCAAACCAGAAACTGACGTTTCACCAACCGCTAATTCCAAACGCGTTTTCAACTGCTCGGACTGCTCAAAATATGCTTCCAAACAATCAGACAAGGTTTCACCATCCAGATTAACAATACTCTGGTAACGCTCACCTTTACCCTCTTCCGGCTCAACCGTAATAACGATACGGCCATTCTCACCAAACAAGCCATTGATAGACTCATCTTTTGTGAAGTCGTCTTTCCAGCGCGCCATTCCGCGCAGCTTGCCATCAGACGAAGCTTGTACCACTAACATGCTAATCGGATGTCCGCCACTGATCTGAAACACCAGCGTGCCTTTGTACTTAATGGTTGCTGCCAGTAATGACACAGCCGCCAGCGACTCGCCCAACATTTGCTGAACTGGCGCAGGATACTCTGCGCAAGCCTTCAATGTTTTCCAAGTCTCTTCCAACTGCACCCATTCACCACGAACATTGGCATCATCAATCAGGAAGCGGTAAATTTTATCCATATTCAATTCTCTTATCAGCGGATGCGCTTAGGCATCCAGCTTAGCTTTTAGCAGGCGATTTACTTCAGCAGGATTGGCCTTGCCTTTGGACTCTTTCATGACCTGCCCGACAAAGAAGCCAAACAACTTATCCTTGCCCGAGCGGTACTGCTCATACTGGCCAGGGTTTGCTGCGATAATGCCATCAATCAAGGTTTCAATTGCGCCAGTATCGGTGATTTGCTTCAGCCCTTTGGCCTCAATAATCTCATCCGGTGTACCTTCGCCATTCCACATTGCTTCAAACACATCTTTAGCAATTTTGCCGGAGATGGTGTTATCGATAATGCGTGCAATCAAACTAGCGAGTTGCTCAGCACTGACGGGTGAATCTTCGACAGCCATATCTTGCTTATTCAGGTAACTGGCTAACTCGCCACTCACCCAGTTTGCAGACAATTTAGGCTCATTCGTCGTCGCAGCGACAACTTCAAAATATTCTGCCAAAGCACGGCTAACAGTGAGTACTGACGCATCAAACTCACTCAGTTTGAACTCGTCCATAAAGCGCTGCTTCTTTTGCTCTGGTAACTCTGGCAGCTCAGCACGCACTTCAGCTAATAACGCCTGCGTGATTTCTACTGGCAGCAAATCAGGGTCTGGGAAGTAACGATAGTCATTAGCTTCCTCTTTTGAGCGCATGGAGCGTGTTTCATCCTTATCGGGATCAAACAAGCGTGTTTCCTGCACCACGGTACCGCCGGACTCAATCAGATCAATCTGACGCTCCACTTCTATATTGATAGCGCGCTCAACAAACTTAAAGGAGTTGATGTTTTTCAGCTCAGCACGGGTTCCAAATTCTTTCTGGCCTTTGGGGCGCACAGACACGTTCGCATCACAACGGAACGAACCTTCCTGCATATTGCCGTCGCAAATGCCTAAATACTGAACCAGCGAATGAATCTTCTTCATATACGCGACGGCTTCTTTGGCATTGCTCATTTCCGGCTCAGAAACGATTTCCAACAATGGCGTACCTGAACGGTTCAAGTCGATTCCGGTTTGTCCTGCAAAATCTTCATGCAAAGACTTACCCGCATCCTGCTCCAAATGCGCACGAGTTACACCGACACGCTTGGTTTCACCGTTTTCCAGTTCGATATCCAAATGACCCAGCCCAACAATCGGCTTATCAAATTGACTGATCTGGTAGCCTTGCGGCAAATCAGGATAGAAATAGTTTTTACGGGCAAATACCGAGTAAGGTGCGATATCCGCATCAATCGCTAAACCAAACATCACGGCTTTACGAACGGCTTCACGGTTAAGCACCGGCAAAACACCCGGCATCGCCAAATCAACCACATTGGCTTGCGTGTTTGGCTCTGCGCCATACGCGGTTGAGGAGCCGGAGAAAATCTTACTTTTCGTCGAAAGCTGCGCGTGGATTTCTAATCCGATTACTGTTTCCCATTCCATCGTATTAACCTCCGAAGCCTTCTGGTGATTGCTTATGCCAGCTCGTTGCTTGCTGGAACTGATGCGCCACGTTTAACAATTTGGCTTCATCAAAATAGTTACCAATAATCTGCAAACCAACAGGCAAGCCTTCAACTGGCTCAACCGGCAAAGACATACCCGGCAATCCTGCCAAGTTCAGCGCAATCGTGTAGATATCAGACAAATACATGCTGACAGGATCATCCACTTTCTCGCCTAACTTAAATGCCGTATTAGTCGTAACCGGGCCCATAATCACATCCACATCATTAAAGACTTTCACATAGTCTTCTTTGATAATGCGGCGCACTTTCTGTGCCTTCAAGTAGTAAGCGTCGTAATAACCTGCCGACAGCGCATAAGTACCCACCATAATTCGGCGTTTCACTTCCGAACCAAAGCCTTCGCCGCGTGAGCGCTTATACATGTCTTCCAAGTCTTTTGGATTTTCACAGCGGTAACCGTAACGTACCCCATCCAGACGCGACAAGTTAGCCGAGCATTCTGCTGGCGCAATCACATAGTAAGATGGAATCGCCAGATGCGAGTTTGGCAAACTCACTTCAACGGTCTCAGCGCCCAAGGCACGATACTGTTCCAATGCCGCTTGAATCGAAGTATTCACCGCAGCATCTAAGCCATCACCAAAATACTCTTTTGGCAAGCCAATGCGTAAACCTTGTAGTGGCTTATCTAAACTTGCAGAAAAATCTTCATCGTCCACCTGTGAAGAGGTGGAATCCCGCTCATCAAAGCCAGACATTGCCGTTAGCATCAAAGCGCAATCGCTGGCATCACGCGCCAACACACCACCCTGATCCAAACTAGAGGCATAAGCGATCATGCCGAAACGAGAAACACGGCCATAAGTTGGCTTAATCCCAGTCAAACCGGTAAATGCAGCAGGTTGACGAATCGAACCACCGGTATCAGTA
Organism: Leucothrix mucor DSM 2157; assembly: GCF_000419525.1. Classification (NCBI taxonomy): domain Bacteria; kingdom Pseudomonadati; phylum Pseudomonadota; class Gammaproteobacteria; order Thiotrichales; family Thiotrichaceae; genus Leucothrix; species Leucothrix mucor. The sequence continues at coordinate 4,859,032 of NZ_ATTE01000001.1, read as the reverse complement.
CCGGTCGCAATCGGCGCTAAACGCGCAGCAACTGCAGCAGCACTTCCACCGGAAGACCCACCCGGAACACGCTCGGTATCCCATGGGTTTTTAACCGCACCGTAGTAGCTATTTTCATTGGATGAGCCCATCGCAAACTCATCCATATTGGTTTTACCCAACATTGGCATACCGGCTTGCTTAAGCTTAGTCACTACCGTTGCATCGTATGGCGCAACAAAGTTATCCAACATTTTTGAGCCGCAGGATGTTTTCACCCCATCAGTGCAAAAGATGTCTTTATGCGCCATCGGAATACCCGTTAGCGGGCCAGCCGTACCAGCAGCGATTTGTGCATCGGCAGCGGCAGCTTCGGCCAGCGCCTGCTCAGGCGTGACGGTAATAAAGCTATTGAGTTCGCCATCATATTTAGCGATACGATCTAAAAAGTGCTGAGTTAATTCAACACTGGTGTACGCGCCCGCGCGCAAGTCTGCGGCCAGCTCAGTCAAAGTCTTGTTATGCATGATTACACTCACTCGAGAACTTTAGGAACCAGATACAAACCGGCTTCTGTGGTTGGGGCAATCTGTTGGAATTTTTCGCGCTGATTGATTTCAGTCACGACATCATCGCGTAAGCGCTGAGTAGAATCTTGTGGATTAGCCATCGGCTCAATGTCTGCCACATCGGCAGCATCCATCTGTTCAACCAAGTCCAGAATGCCTGATAAATTACTGGCATACTGCTCAATATCCGCTTCGTCGATCGCTAGGCGGGCCAAGTGTGAGATTTTTTTTACATCAGAGGCCGTCAAAGACATGGAACCTGCTCCCGGGAAAAATTAGCAAGCAGGGGAATTTACCACAATGCACCCTGACAAGGAATCATTGCAGTTAAAAGCTTCAGCCGGATTTTTTCAGCTTAGCGTGAGATTACTGGCTTCAGGTCGGCCAGCGTTAAAAGCTCACCCGCAATACTGGTCTGCGCCAGCAGTAAGGCAGCCAATACGATGGTCATAAGGATTAGAAACGATGTGCGTACCATGATAGACCCCCTATTTATAAAACTGTTATTGCTATGATTGCTTAGCAGTGTAAGTAGTTTAGGCGCAAATTGCACAGTTTGGGCGCCTATTTTTTGTTACGGTTACGTTATATTTTGCCGACGGAAACGGCAAATTCGGGTAAACTCCGCCGCAACTAATGAACCAAGGAAATACCTGTAATGAACATTCGTCAGCTTCTTGAAGCACGTGTCCGCCAAGCCATGGAAGCCGCTGGTGCCGCCAAAGATTCCCCTGCGGTTATCAAGCCATCCGGTCGCCCTGAGTTCGGAGACTATCAAGCGAATGGCATCATGGGCGCAGCGAAGAAACTGGGCATGAACCCACGCCAGCTCGCGACTGCGGTAATGGAGCACTTGGACCTTGAAGGGATTGCCGAAAAAACAGAGATTGCAGGCCCTGGCTTCATCAATATTCACTTAAGTAATTCATGGTTATCCGCACAAGCAGCAACCACGTTACACAGTGACACGCTAGATATCAGCCCAAGCCAGCCTTCACAAACGGTGGTATTGGATTACTCCAGCCCGAACTTAGCCAAAGAAATGCACGTTGGCCATTTGCGCTCCACCATTATTGGTGATGTCATGGCGCGTACCCTGAAGTTTCTGGGGCACAAAATCGTTCCACAGAATCACGTTGGCGACTGGGGCACACAGTTCGGCATGTTGCTGGCCCATATGAACAGCCTGCAAACCTCTGGTGAAGCGCTTTCCATGCAGCTGGCCGATCTGGAAAACTTCTACCGCGACGCCAAAACTCGCTTTGATCAGGAAGATGGCTTTGCGAATAAAGCTCGTGACTATGTGGTGAGACTGCAATCCGGCGATAAAGAGTGTTATGCGCTGTGGGAGCAATTCATTGAAATCTCCTTAAGCCATTGCGATGCGGTGTATGAGCGCTTGGGTGTATTGCTGACTCGCGATGATCTGAAGCCTGAAAGTGCTTATAACGATGACCTGCCAGAAGTGGTTAAAGACCTTAAAACCGCAGGCTTGCTAACTGAGCATGACGGCGCACAGTGCGTATTCCTTGAAGAGTTCAAAGGCCGTGATGACACCTTGCTACCAGCCATTATTCAAAAATCAGATGGCGGCTACCTCTATGCCACGTCTGATTTGGCTGCGCTGCGTTACCGTGCCGATACTTTACATGCCGATCGCGTACTGTATTTTGTGGATGCGCGCCAAAGTACGCATCTGGCTCAAGTATTTGCCATCGGTAAGAAAGCGGGCTTTGTACCAGAAGCTACCTCACTAGAGCACATGGCCTTCGGCACGATGATGGGCCAAAACGGCAAGCCATTTGCAACGCGTACCGGCGGTACGGTGAAACTGGTTGATCTACTGGAAGAAGCTGAGCAACGCGCATTTGATCTGGTTAGCGAGAAAAATCCGGATTTGGATGAAGCATCACGTCGTGACATTGCTAAGCTAATTGGTATCGGCTCGGTTAAATATGCCGACCTGAGCAAGAACCGCACCTCAGATTACATCTTCAACTGGGAAACGATGTTGAGCTTTGAGGGTAATACCGCACCTTACCTGCAATACGCTCATGCGCGAATTCGCAGTATTTTTGCCAAAGCAGGCGAAGTGGATACCAAGGCTGAGTTACTGATTGATCATGCCGCCGAACACCAACTGGCGCTGACATTGCTACGCTTTAGTGAAGCACTGGAAACAGTTGAGAAAGATGGCACGCCAAATACGCTGTGTAACTATCTGTTTGAATTGGCCGGCAACTTCATGACCTTCTATGAAGCCTGTCCGATTTTAAAAGATGATGTCGCGCCTGAAATGAAGAATAGCCGCTTGCAGTTGGCGCAGTTGACAGCGAATACGCTGAAGACCGGATTGGGGTTATTGGGAATTGATGCGCCTGAGCGTATGTAGAAACAAATAAGCCGCTACCAACGATGGGTTGGTAGCGGCTTATTGAATTTCGATCTAAGCTTATTTCTTGGCCCCGATCGTGCCTCTTAAGTTCTTCTATGCAAAAACCTCCAGCGGTTTAATGAAGCACCGCATTACCAGCAACCGACCTCAACAACGCACTGGTTAAAATATCGTAGCCGCGTCCCGACAACTCCCTTGTCCAAATATCCAACAAACAAGGCGCGTACGGGAACTCAGTCAATGCAAGCGCCTGCTCCCCACCACACAAGAAACGGCAGTAAGGACAATCCAGCCATTTCTCAACAACCTGCTCAGAACTCCATCCATACATTGTTTTAAGATACAGCGCGCCCGCCATAAAGCGATAACGGGACTCCGTTCTTCCAGCAAATAGCTCACTGAGTTCAGATTCCAAATAGTGCCAATCAACTGTTTTTGAAAGCTTATAGAGTTGATGATTGTGATCGAGTGTCATAGCCCTCTCCTTCCAGACAATATCGAACCCTTTATGATAGAGCCAGGCTGTTTTTTATTTAGGATAGGAATCCCCACTTTCTTTGACTATTGAGTATTAGCCAGCTATAAATGGCTGATAATAAATGGATGGTATAATGAGAGATAAAACAAAAGAATTGGGAAATTTTGCCTTTGAACTTTGCGAGGCCGAAAACTACGATGCGGCATTCTCAGCCTTTGACCAACTGCTAACCAGTGTCGGTTTCGATAGCGTTTTATACTCTCATATCCCATCGATTGTGTTATCCGGTACTAGTGCCTCACAACCCGTATTTTCCACCTCCGAGAGTTACGATAACCGTTACATGATGCAATACATGGAGGCTGGCTTTTATAAGAACGATCATATGATCAACAGCATTAACGATGGCCGTATGTCGCACATTGACTGGTGGAAAGACGCCGAGACCAAGCAGATAAGCAAAGGGGCAATGGAGGTATTTAGTGTTGCCCGCGATGATTTCAAAATGACTAATGGCTTGACAATTCCAACCCTCACAGGCTCTCAAGGCATTGCGGCCACTAGTTTTATCAGTTCGGACACGCGCAAACCCTTTGATCAGTTGCTTCAGGAAAATGAGCAGCTAATGATCGCTTGCAGCAAAATCTTTCATAATCACGTTATGAATCAGGCCTATTTCTTCGGTAAATTCTTGGAGCCGTCACTGCCCAAGCTCAACCCTACTCAGCGCGCCGTATTCAAAGGCCTGCTGCTGGGTTTAACTACACCCGTCATCGCCGAGCAAATATTCAGAAGTCCGCGCTATGTGGAGAATGTCGTACGTGACTTGCGGGTCAAAATTGGTGGTAGCGATGCCAATGGCAAGCCGCTAATGAGCAAAGACTCATTGATTCATTATGGTGGATTGATGCGTTTCTTAGATCAGCTGTCATAACTGACCACGTTTTACGCACTTTCCCAATCCATTCCGCACCGCAACAAATAAATTATAATTAGCCACACCTATAAGCTAAGCTTATAAGATAAGCTTATGCCACTATTAGATACTTCCATTAGCTCAAATCCGTCATCAGGCGCATGATGTTCTGATAAGAATTCTTTTGGCATTTTGCAGTCGAGGTAGGAATGAGCTCATTACCCAAGTTTGAGGACCGTGATAAACAAGAGGTGAAATACTCCACTTGTTACATGTGCGCCTGTCGGTGTGGCATCAAAGTCACCGTCGAAGATCGAAAAATTCGCTACATCGAAGGCACTCGCGAACACCCTATCAATAAGGGCGTGCTATGTGCCAAAGGCAACGCGGGGATTATGAAGCAATACTCGCCTGCCAAGCTTTCCACACCACTGTTACGTAAACCCGGCAGCAAACGCGGCGATGGCGAATACGAAGCCATCAGCATGGAAAAAGCGCTGGATATCCTCACTGCGCGCTTAAAGAATATCCGCGAAACTGACCCCAAAAAACTCGCCTACTTCACTGGCCGTGACCAAATGCAAGCCTTCACCGGCATGTGGGCCACACAGTTCGGCACCATCAACTGGGCAGCCCACGGTGGTTTTTGCTCAGTGAATATGGCGGCTGGTGGTTTGTACACCATGGGCCACGCCTTCTGGGAATTCGGTGATCCAGACTGGGATCGCACTAAATATTTCATGATGTGGGGTGTTGCTGATGATCACGCATCCAATCCGATCAAAATTGGTCTGGAAAAGATTAAACGTCGTGGTGCGAAATTCGTTTCGATCAACCCGACGCGCACCGGCTACCAAGCCATTGCAGATGAGTGGGTTGGGATTACACCCGGCACCGATATGCAGTTCGCCCTATCCATGGTTCATGTGCTATTGAAGCATGACCAGTTTGATTGGGAGTTCCTGATTCGCTACACCAACTCTGCCTACTTAGTGCAGAACACACCGGGCGAAAAAGGTGATGGTTTATTCCTACGCGATGAGAAAGGCAATCCGCTAGTCTGGGATATGGAAAAAGAAGCACCAGTTAACGGCAAGCTTCCCGACATCAACCCTGCCCTATTCTACGAAGGCGAAGTCAACGGTAAACCCGTTCGTAGCTCCATGGTAATTTTCGCTGAGACCTACCTCGACGATAAATACTCTCCCGAGCACTCCGCTAAAATCACAGGCATTCCAGCAGATACTATCGAGCGCTTGGCGCTTGAAATGGCCCACGTTGCCTTCAAAGAAACCATCGAAATCGAACAAGAATGGACCGATTACGCAGGCCGTAAGCACGATAAATTTATCGGCCGCCCGGTGTCGATGCACGCCATGCGTGGTATTTCTGCTCACTCCAATGGATTCCAGGCCTGTCGTGCGATTCATTTTGTACAGATTCTACTGGGTTCGGTGGATTGTCCGGGTGGGCACTTGGCCAAGCCTCCATTCCCTAAGCACATTCCGCCGCACTTGAAACCTGCCAAAGAAACGGCCCCGAATACGCCGCTGAAATCACCACCACTCGGCTTCCCAACTTGTCCGGAAGATCTGGTGATTGATGATGACGGCAAGCCATTGCGCATAGATAAGGCCTTCTCTTGGGATGCGCCGATTTCAAACCACGGTTTGATGCACATGGTGATTACCAATGCGGTTAAAGGCGACCCCTACCCCATCGATACCTTGATGATGTTCATGGCGAATATGTCCTGGAACTCCACCATGAACACCTCAGAAGTGCGCCAGATGCTGGCTGAGCGGGATGAAAATGGCGAGCATAAAATTCCGTTTATTGTAGTCTCCGATGCTTATCATTCTGAGATTGTAAACTTCGCGGATTTGGTGATTCCGGATACGACCTATCTGGAGCGCTACGATACGATTTCCATGCTGGATCGCCCGATTTCAGAACCACATGCGGCTTGTGATGCAATTCGTCAGCCGATTTTGGAGCCAGATCGTGATGTGCTCTCATGGCAGGAAGTACAGCTGGAAGTTGGAAGTCGACTTGGCTTTCCAGTGTTTGTCGATAAAGAAGGCAAGCGTAAATACAAAAACTACAAAGACTTCGTGATCAACTGGGAAAAAGAACCCGGTATCGGCCTGCTGGCGGGCTGGCGCTTGGATGAAAATGGCAATGAAATTCACCTTCGCGGCAAGCCAAACCCTAAGCAATGGGAGCGTTATGCGGAAAATGGCGCATTTATGGAAGTTCCCTTCCCGCCTGAAACCCGCTATTACCGCCATGCTAATAAAGACTACCTGACCTGGGCTAAGAAAAATGGCTGGGTCGGCTCAACCGATCAAATCGTGATGGAGCTATATTCCGAAACCCTGCAAAAGTTTAACTTAGCCGGACAAGGTTTATACGATGGACCGATGCCAACCGAGCAACATCACAAAGATCGCCTGACCAAATATTTCAAACCGCTACCGGAGTTCTACACGCCTTTGGAGCAAACGCGAATTGATGAAAAGGAATACCCATTCCATGCCATCAACCAGCGCCCAATGTTCATGTATCACTCTTGGGACTCGCAGAACGCGTGGCTACGCCAGATCATCTCTCAAAACTTCTTGTACATGAATCGCGAACAAGGCGAGGAAATGGGCATTGAAGATAAAGATTGGGTGTGGGTTGAGTCACATAACGGCAAAATCCGCGTACAGGTCAAACTGATGGAAGGCTGTGTGAAAAACACGGTGTGGACATGGAACGCCATCGCTAAGCAATCCGGCGCATGGGGCCTGAAAAAAGGCGCGAATGAAGCCAAAGATGCCTTCCTAATGAATCACCTGATCTCGGAACTATTACCGAAAAAAGGTGATGCTCTGGACAACGTTACCAACTCTGACCCCATTACTGGTCAAGCCGCTTGGTATGACTTACGCGTCAAAATCTATCCGGTTGAAAACGGCGAAACCGGTGCTTACCCACAATTCCCTGATATGAAGAAAGTACCAGGTATGGGCGAGACACCAGACATTCTCCGCTACAACGCACACGCCAATGGCCAGTCCGTTCAGCTACACCGCTCGATGGACGATATTTTGTCACGCGGTAGTGTTCACGACGATGCAGACCATAAGCGCGGCGACACCAAACGGGGCAAGCCTGCCGACAATGACGGGAGTAAATCATGAAATTAGGATTAGTTGTTGATCTGGATGTCTGCGTTGGCTGCCATGCCTGCGCGGTCTCTTGCAAACAGTGGAATACCTCGGGAACCACTGGCCCGCTGACCGACTACGCGCCATATGACGAAGACCCCAGCGGGGTTTGGTTTAACCGCGTGCGTCATTATGAAGTCGGCGATTTCCCCAACAGTAAAACCGTCAATATGCCGATGTCGTGCATGCACTGTGAGCAAGCGGACTGTGTCGATGTTTGCCCAACCGGCGCATCGTACAAGCGTAAAGAAGACGGCATTGTATTGATTGATCAGGACAAGTGCATGGGCTGTAACTACTGCTCATGGGCTTGCCCCTACGGTGCGCGTGAATTGGATCGCGATACCGGCACGATGAAAAAATGCACGCTGTGTGTTGACCGCATTTACGATGAAAGCCTGAACGAAATTGATCGTCAGCCTTCATGCGTGATCACCTGCCCTGCGCATGCGCGCCACTTTGGTGACTTTGATGATCCCAATTCAAATGTCAGCACTTTGGTTCGTGAACGTGGCGGCCATCAGTTAATGCCGGAACTGGGCTACAGCCCAACCAATCACTACCTGCCACCGCGCATTATGAAGCCTCAGCCCGTTGCTGAGAAACCGAATAAATCATTAATCAGTTCCGTGAAAGACTGGGTTAATCAGTCCATCGCACGCTAAGGAGACCCCTCATGCATCCCGCTTTTTCTGTGATTGCGTTTACGGTGTCCTCAGGTGCCGGATTTGGTTTATACATGCTGCTAGTGATGGCACATGTATTTGGTTTTGTAACATTGGAGCGCGGCACGATTATGGGCAGTACGGTACTTGCCCTAGTCCTGATTATCGCCGGACTACTAGCCTCTACTCAGCATTTGGCGAATCCCAAAAATGCCTGGCGCGCTTTCTTCCGCTTCAGAACCTCGTGGTTATCTCGTGAAGGAGTATTCGCGGTATTGTTTTTCCCCTTTGCCATGTTTTATTTGCTGGGCGTTTTCCTGAGCGATACTGGCAGCATTGGCTTTTTCAGTAAACTGATGGGCTTATTTGGGGTGATGCTGGCATTTGCAACCTTGTTTAGTCAGGGCATGATTTATGGCTGCCTGAAGACGATTAAGCAGTGGAATACACCGCTAACACCAACCAACTATATCCTGCTGGCATTTGCTACCGGTGCGTTGTTGTTCAACCTGCTACTGGCTTTGAATGGTCATGAATCACTCGGCATGATGGGCGGCATTACGCTGGGACTGATCTTTATCGCAACGATCGCTAAAGGGATCTACTACTTCTGGATTCGTACACCGAGCGCTTCAAGTATTAATACCGCAACTGGCTTTGCACGTGGCAAGGTTCGTTTGCTGGATGTTGGCCATACCGCTGGCACGTTTTTGACTGAGGAATTTGGTTATAAAACAGCGCAGGGGAAGATTAATAGCTTGAAAGCTATGGTGTTTGCTTGTGGCTTCTTTATTCCGTTTTTACTGACTACGGTGATGGTGGTTGGTGCGAGTGCGGCGGTGTTTTGGGCACTGCTAGCGTTTGTGGTTGCTATGGTTGGGATTACTGCTGAGCGTTGGTTGTTTTTTGCTGAGGCTAATCATGTGGTGAATCTTTATCATGGGGCGCAGCGTACTTAAGTATCGATAGCAACCCTTACATACTCTTGGTAGGGGTTGCTTATCTACTGAACAACCTTCATCGCTTCACTGACCAAGAAACTTCTTACACTCAAATCACTGTAGATATAGCTGAAAGAGTTACTTCTTTCTGAATCATACTCAGAATTGCAAGTGAGAGTGACTTAACATATGATACCTATCATCTACTGATAAGTATTTATTTATGGCAAATATCGATGGTCTTGGGCTATTACTAGAACTCAGTGGCACTGAGTACACTGAAGAAAATGGTTACTGGTACAAAATTGAAGCATGGACTGTGGAGCCAAGTGAACATATTCCTCATGGCATTCGTTATAACCTAACGCTTCATAATAACTACAACAAACGAATCATGGGGTTTGATAATGCTCACGCTGTTAAACCCAAAAAGCGAGGACGTTTTAGTGGCCGCATAGTTGCTTATGATCATTTACATCAATCATCTATTGATAAAGGAACACCCTACTCCTTCAGCAGTCCAGAACAACTATTACAAGACTTCTTCCAACGAGTTAATGAAGTACTAAGTGAGGTAAACAAATCATGAGTAACATTTTGAAAATCGGCATTATGCCCCGTGAGCAATTCCAAAAACGCATGCTAGATGTAGCAGCTGGGCGTACAAAACTAAACAAGGATGACCCTAAGGTCTGGTTTAGCTCTATGAAGTCGCTTAGCGAAGTTTTGAGTGATAATAACGTTCGTTTACTGAAAATGATTGAAGAGACACAACCCAAGACGCTTAAAGACCTAGCAGAATTGAGTGGACGACAAGTCAGCAATCTCAGTAGGACTCTGAAAACAATGGAGCGGTATGGAATAGTGGAACTAAAGAAAGTTAGCCGGTCAATTGAGCCGGTGGTAAAGGCTAGTCAATTTTCTATACAATACGGCACATAGCAATTTGATGAGCAATGAAACTAGAAGACTACCCCTGATAAATTGCTTCTAACGGCAAGCTCACGTCCAAACTTTCTAGCACTACCTTTGCCGCTAAATCACTGTAAACATGCAACAACCACTTATCTTTCCCAACACGGTGAAAGTGCCACCCGCCATAGCAAATATCTGGCCTTCAGAGAATTCCAGCTTTTGGCTGCTTTGCGCGTCCTGTGCGAGGTAGTCAGCGCGGCTGATCATAAGAATGTCTTCAGTGGCATGTTAACCACCTTCTAGTAGTATGTTTTTAATAGCTTTTATCTATTTCCATAAACTTCAGACTATTGCTTACTACACTTTTACGCGCATAAAAATGTAATATTCCGCACTTTTATGCGCGTAAAAGTGCGGACACGACTATAACCGGCCTCGATCAAACAACCGGCGTCAACAATTCACCCCGATCAAAATACGCCTGCAAATTATCCAACATCAGCTTACCCATTGCCTTGCGCGTATCCACTGTACCCGAGGCATGGTGCGGCTGTAGCAATACATTATCCAATGCCAAAAACCTTGGATTAAGATCTGGCTCGCCTTCAAACACATCCAATGCCGCCGCACCTAAAGTACCCTCTTCCAGCGCATCCAATAGCGCCTCTTCATCAATATTTGCTGCACGGCTAATATTAATCAGCATGCCATTCGGGCCAAGCGCTTCGATCACTTCTTTATTGACCATGTGCCGAGTTTTATCATTCGCCGCCAGTCCTACAAACAAAATATCGCATTGTTTTGCCAGCTCCAAAGCATCCGCCACATACGTCCAATCAGCCAGAACGGTGTCTTTAGGCGAGCGGCGGCTATAGGAAATAGTCATATCAAAGCCTGCCAAACGCTGGCCAATTGCCTCACCAATACGGCCCAAACCAAGAATACCGGCACGTCGTCCATACACACGTTGACTCAATGGAAAGCTGCCCTTATTTAACCAATCACCAGAGCGCACCCACGCCTCAGCCTGACCCATACGGCGCGATGCCATTAGCAACATCCCCAGCGCCAGGTCAGCCACGTCATCGGTTAGCACGTCCGGCGTATTACTCACCCGCACGCCATGCTCACGAGCCGCTTCAAGATCAACCTTATCGAAGCCCACGCCATACACCGAAATGACTTCCAGATTAGGCAGCGACTCTATTAACTTACGATCAATCAGCTCACCCGCCGAGCCAGTTACGCCGCGAATCGACGCGCCATGTGCTTGATAAAACGCAGCCATGTCATCAATCTCGAACCCGCGATGTACTACGTAGTTAGCATCCAATACTTCCTGATCCCATTCGGGGTATTTAGTCAGTTGTAAAACCGCTGGCTTCATCGTTAAAAATCCTTAGTTACAGAGAGCCGAACGCCCTCCTGTTTACGTAAAAACCGCAGCATGGCGGCCATTTAGTCAGGGTTTCTTTATACAGCAGCTAAGTGATGAAAAACAGACTGGATGATATTGATCGCAAGGTAGAGCATCAGGCTATCCCCTGATGCCCCATCGCCACTTATTTAGCGGCAACCCGCTTGCGAATATCATTGATATTGCGTCCGGTGAGGTTTGCCAGTGTGCGCATTTCTTTCTCTTGGCGCTGCGGTAACGTCCGGCTGAAATAGTTCTTACCCGCAGGGCATGAGGCTTCACCTTTAAAGGCATGGCGAATCACGTAACGCCCTTGAAAGTTGTCCTTATTTCCGGTGACCTGAAACATCAGATCTTCCGGAAAATTCGCCCGGTCATAACGGACATGCAGGCGCGTGATATATACATCCTGCGCGCCACCACGGCTATTGCCTTTGGGGTCAACCCAAAACGCGCCCAACTCGCGTAACTGAAGCGGCGTTAACGGGTCCGCCGCACAAGGGTCACACCAGTTCATATCCCAGGCATACTCCAGAAAGACCGCTTTGCCGCGCTCACGATTAACCGCCGTGCGAAACATATCCCGATAAAAACTGGCAAACTCTTTGTTGTCTTTTATATAAGCCGGTACTTCAACATCGGTCGGCAGTTTAACCGTGCGGTAGTTGGTGGTTTCGACGCGCCCGTTACGGGTCATGGCATACACAAACAGCTCTTGCTTCCCTTGCGCATTCACCGTGCCTAAACGAATGGGCAGCATGAATTTTTTATAGTCATACGCTACGCGGATTGGGCGCAAGCGAGTAAAGCCGGATTTATCCAACTCTTTGAGATTCACCTTCGCCACAAAGAACTTCATATCCTGCTTTAGATAACTGCCGACGACCGGCTCTGCGCCTTTGGGTAGTTTATAGCCCTGCTCCTTTAGCCAAGTGACCAGCCCGCCGCTTTCCTTAGCCGACAGCAATAAAATGTCATACTCAGCGACGGTGTAACGCGCCTCTATTTTTACACCTAACTCTGCGGCACGACGGGTTGGAGCTGCCGGAGCCATGGCAGGGCTAGGCATTGCGGTCGGAGCCATCATGCGCCGAACCACTGGCGCACAAGGGTCTGGGTCAAAGTACTCCACCAGCCGTGGTGCAGAATAAGCATCCAAATGCTGCATTACCGCCGGATTCACTACGCTGATTTGCTCTTTTCGCAGCACGCTAGGCACAGGAATAACCATGGCAAAGTCTTTGGCATCACCCTTAAAGTCACTCGCCATGGTGACCACATTGCGCACGCCATCGCGCACGTACACCACTTGCGAAGACTCATTAAACAAGCCGGTATCCGCCTTTCCCACGTAAAAACCACAGAAGGCGCTGGCCTGTGTTGAGAGGCTAAACAAGCCCAATAGCAATGGAAGTTTAAGCAAACCTAATTTCATGATTCTCTCCTGATTAGCCAGTGGAAGCGCGTACCGGCGAAACGCCTATTCAACAACGGCACTAGCGGTGAGCAACAGGCTAGTGCATATAAAAACGCATTGGGTATAAACCAAAAATATTGTAGCGACCAGCCAATCAACGCGACGCTGGCCCCAAATAAAACACGGGCTTTAGGCGACTGTGGGGTCGTCATCGGGTCCGATAACATAAAGAAGCAAAAGATCAACAAGGCTCCATTTTGCAGTTGATGCAGCGGGATATCCGGCGGGTCACCCAGCCATATCGCACGAGCGCCCAGCAAAGCGGTATAAGTGGATAAAAACACCAGACTCGTTAACATGCGTCTCCACCCCAGCATCGCAACCAAACCAAATCCAGCCATCAGCAGCGCTAGCCACAAGCCCTGCCCCCACTTACCGTGAGCCACCCACGTTTGCTCGGTCGCAAGCAGCACCAGCACAATGCCGATATTGGAGGGGTTAAAGACATGTCGTCCTTTTATACGCAGCAGAAATTTACTGGTAATCGCAATCATCGCCGCCAGCGCCAGCCACCACCATGCAGCAGCATTCAGTAATAAAATAATGGAAAGACAGGTATTTAGCGCGCTTAGCCACTGCATTGGCAAATCGTAATAGCGAAGGAACAAACCCTGCACAAGCAGTCCACTCATCAATACAGCCAGCAGATTTTGCCACGGGATGACAAACTCCAGTGTTAGCCAGCCACACAATAGCAACCCACATTGCACGGTTAGCTGATAGTAGCGTGGGTCAATCCGACCTAAAGATAGGCTCATAAGCAATGCCCCGTAACTGGATTAAAGGGGGGTGTTTAGTGCTAAACTCAATCTACACACTCTTACTGACCTCAATTCTTAGCGGAATGTTCACTATGTTATCCCCCAAACAACTCGATCAGTTTAAAACTGACGGCTATACCGTCATTGAAAATGTGCTGTCGCCAGAACATCTAGCTCAAATGAAAACCCGTGCCGCCGGCATCGTCAATGAATGGAAAGAAGACGCAGACAACCCAATCTTCACCACCAAAGATAACAACCGCAGCAATAACAATTACTTCTTAAACTCGGCTGAAAACATCAGCTGCTTTTACGAAGAAGAAGCCTTTGATGCGAATGGCGAATTCGTTCAAAAGCGCGAAGACTGCATTAATAAAATCGGCCATGCGCTGCATGAACTTGATCTGACCTTCCAGACCATTAGCCATTTACCGCTACTTGGCGAAATAGCAAAAGACCTTGGTTTGGAGCAACCTGAGCTGCGCCAGTCGATGTATATTTTCAAACAGCCACGCATTGGTGGCGTGGTGAACTGGCATCAGGATGCGACTTTTTTCTATTCAGATCCCATCAGCGTAATCACCTTCTGGTTTGCTATTGAAGATGCCACTTTAGAAAATGGTTGTCTATGGGTAGAGCCAAAAGGCCATCTCGGCCCACTGCGCGAGCGCTTTAACCGCGATGACAATATCACCACGATGGACGCTTTAGATGACACGCCATGGCCAACAGAAAGTGGTGTACCTCTGGAAGTTAAAGCCGGCACCTTAGTGTGCTTCCACGGCAAGCTGCCTCACTACAGTGCGCCAAACCGTTCCGAGAAATCCCGCCAAGCCTACACGCTGCATGTCACCGATGGCCGCTGCCACTATGCTGAATCGAACTGGCTACAAACTAAAACATTGCCCTTGCGCGGATTTGATATCATAGACTGATACCTTTTATATTTTTTTACCCAAACCGTAGTTGATATCCATGAAACATACTAATTTTACCGGTCAACCCGAGTATCAAAGTTTCAATGACGTATACCGCTTCTTGTCCGACGGCTTTAAGAGTGCGCGGCAAGAGCTCTATCTAAACAAGGCACTCCACCTTGTGTTTGAGGCGCACGATGAAAATGACCGCCGACCGTCATCTCTGGATATCGCTTACACCCTGAAAAAGTTGGGTGTGGATGCGCAGACCTTAGTCGCGGCGCTACTTACCGACCCGCGACTACGTGAAACCACCGATCCAATCTATCTTGAAGAGCAGTTTAACGAGCCTATTGCGCACTTAACCAAGCACGTTAACTGGCTAAATACCTTCAAAGAAGTGGATGTCACGGAAGACTATATTCCGGAACAAGCCGAGGCGCTGCGACGCTTGCTACTAGCGACCGTTAATGATGTTCGTGCGGTACTCATCCGACTAGCCTACCGTTTGCAACGTTTGCGCCAGTTATCGCAGGAGTCGCGCGAAACGCAATATGCGGTTGCCAAGGAAACGCTGGACCTGTTTACGCCGCTGGCTAACCGCTTAGGAATTGGTGAGCTAAAGTGGGAAATGGAAGACCTGGCATTCCGTTATATGGAGCCTGATCACTACATGTCTATCGCCAAATCGATGGATGTGAATCGCACCAAACGCGAGACCATTATCCAAGGCTTTGTAAAGCAGCTGCAGGATCTGTTGGCGCAAAATGGCATTCAGTCAATGGCTTACGGGCGCGCCAAACACCTCTACAGCATCTGGAAGAAGATGCAGCGTAAAAATCAGGAATGCCATGAGCTGGCCGACCTGCTAGCTGTTCGCGTTGTGGTCGACACCATTCCGCAGTGTTATCAGGTACTGGGGATTGTGCACGGCTTGTGGAAGCACTTGCCGCAAGAGTTTGATGACTACATTGCCAATCCAAAAGAAAATGGCTATCAGTCGATTCATACAGCGATTCTCGGGCCAGAAAGTCAGATCATTGAAATCCAAATGCGCACCGAGGCCATGCAGGAATTTGCCGAGCGTGGTGTGGCCGCTCACTGGCGCTACAAAGAAGGGAGCAGTCAAGATCTGGCGATGGAGAAAACGGTTCAAGCGCTGCGTAGCTTGCTGGAAAATCCGGTCGATGATGACACCCTGCTGGAAGAGCTTAAACCTGACTTCCTAAGTGAGCGGGTCTATGTGCTGACGCCTAAGGGCGAGGTTATTGATCTCCCTAAAAACTCCACTGCGCTGGATTTTGCTTACTTTGTACATACCGAAATCGGTCATCATTGCATTGGCGCGAAGGTTAATGGCCATCGGGTGCCGCTGAGCTATCCGTTGAAATCTGGTGAGCGGGTTGAGATCTTAACTGATCACCATTCGAACCCTAAGCTCAGTTGGCTTAACCATCAAAAGAATTACACCACCACCACGCGGGCTAGCTCCAGTATTCGCAGCTGGTTAAAAACGCACTATAAAGATACCGATAATACGCAGCTGATTAGCAGCGATAATCTACCCGGTGTTGGCGCACATGCGGTGATGGCGGCAACTTGTTGTCATCCACAATTAGGTGATCGCATTACGGGTGTGTATCAGCCTGATGCCTCTATTGTCGTGCATCGCGCGATTTGCCCGCTGGCAGCAAAGAACAAGCATGACTTGCCCGTGTTGGATTTGGAGTGGGGAGAGAAAACCGACAAAATCCGCAGCACGATCCATATCGAAGCTTTTGACCGACAAGGTTTGTTGCAGGATATCTCTACACTGATGAATCAGACGCAGGTGAATATTTTAGGGATTAATTCGATTACCGATACGGATGATCAGTCGGTGTCGATGGATGTGGTGATTGAGCTGAGCTCAGCCGATGAGCTAAATCACCTGCTGAAGCGCATTGAGTACATTCCGAATATCTTCAAAGCCAATGCGGTTGAAGATATTCATTAACTCAGTAACTGCTTAGTGTAAGCAGCACTTCTTATATGGCTTGCCGCTACCACATGGGCAAGCTTCATTTTGCGTTGAAGCTCCTTTTGTAGTGCTGCGTTGCTTTAGCCAATAGCCGTGTAAGTGAATCGCGACATCAATCACTTTATCAGCGCGTTCGCGCATCTTTTTTGATGACAAACGTTTAGTCTCTGGCTCCAACATAAAGCCATTGATATCAATATAATTGAGCTGCTTCAACACCGGCTCCGGCATACTTTCCCACGCGTCCGCATCCAGCTCGACACCGGCTAAATAACCAAAGCACCAGTCATACACATCCGTGTAGTCATCATCACCCATAAAGATTGCAGTGAATGCTTCAGGGTTATCGATTAGCTCACGCGAGATATTGCTCATCATTTGCATAATAATATTGATGAAGTGCTGCGCTTCCTCCATATCATCCCAAGACGGCTGCTGATCACCACCACCCCACACTTCCGGCAGCCAACGGCTTAGCGGAATCAGGTTTGGTCCGGAGACTATTGCCGTCAAAAAGCCATGCAAGCTGGAGACATTTTCCAATGAGGTATCGGTTTCGTACTTTTCCAACATGGTATCGAGGAAGACCAGCGCATCGCCGCTATCGACTTCATTATCTTCGCCGGGCTCATTGGCATTATCCATTTCCAGCAATAGCTGATGCTGGCGCTCTTCACTGGCGGCTAATTGCTGTCGGATTTCCAATACGCGCTCAGGGCTAGCCTGCTGGTAACGCTGCTGCCAATATACAAACATTTCCTCAACCGGCACAATGTACTCACGATCAGGGAATGCCCGTCGGCTTTTACGCAAAGTGGTATTCGCATATTGGTTGCAGTACATGTTTAACGTGTCATCACCCAATGACGAAGGATCCTCCGCCACTAAGGCTTCCAGATACCTGGCTACGTCATTCACATGCGCCTGCACGCTACGATCGGAACGACGGAAAAACTTCGGCTCTGTCATATCAGTAAACGCCTGTTTCACCGATTCCAAGGCTTCTTCTGCATTCCAGATACCATGTGACTGACCGTAAGCAGAAACCTGCGCCGTTAACGCCACCATAAACCGTTCAGCATAACTACCCTGCTCTGCCTTTTTCAGCGCCGTGATGACCACGCAGAAGCGAGTGTTAACTTCCATCGCGATCAGGCAATTTTTACGCCTGAGAGTCACTGAATGCAGCACCCACTGAAATGGCCTCACCGTCGCGCCATCTTCACGCTGCAGGTGTTGAGCATCGTCTTCCATGGTTTTGGATGGCGGAGCAGTCACGATACTCCGCTTCTCACCTTTCTTGGTCACGGTGAAAAAGTCTTGCGCGGCTTGTGTACAGTTGAAAATCAGCATATTGGGCTCAGTTCAGAAAATCAGGCATCACGAAAAATATCGTGTCGCCGACTATTCTACCTATAAATTGACCGCTCTGTGCAATCTGATTCCCTTGATTTGACAACCGTGTAAAATAATCGCACGAACAGTTTCCCAAAGAGAGTCGCATGAGCAAGGAAAAATCCAAGATCGTCATTCTAACCGGTGCCGGAATTTCTGCCGAATCAGGCATTCAAACCTTTCGTGCCAGTGATGGCTTATGGCATGAACACCGCATTGAAGACGTTGCAACGCCTGAGGGATTTACGGCTAACCCAAAACTTGTTCACACTTTTTACAACGGCCGTCGCGCGCAACTTCGTGATCCCGAGGTTCAGCCCAATGCGGCGCATCATGCTTTAGCCAAACTGGAGCGTCATTACCCCGGTGAAGTGCTATTAGTGACTCAAAATGTCGATAACCTGCACGAGCGCGCCGGCAGCTTGAATTTAATCCACATGCATGGCGAGTTAAACAAGGTGCGCTGCGTGAGAACGAATCAGGTTTATCAGTGGCAAGAAGATACTGATTTGCAAACCATGTGTGAGTGTTGCGGCAAACCGGGACAGCTGCGCCCGGACATCGTTTGGTTTGGCGAGATGCCAATGCAAATGGATGAGATCTACAACACGCTGGAAGATAGCGCCCTGTTTATATCGATTGGTACATCTGGCCAAGTGTATCCGGCCGCGGGCTTTGTGCAGTATGCGCGCCAGCAAGGCACCAGAACGGTGGAGCTGAATCTTGACCCAACAGACTCCAGCCCGATGTTTGACCTTTCGATTCATGGCCCTGCCAGTGAAGTGGTGCCTGAATTTGTCAAAAATCTACTGGAAGGCTAATCACAAGCTATTGGCTTAGCGCTTTCAATGGATACAAAAAAGCCCGACCAAATTGGCCGGGCTTTTTATTGCGACTACATCAATCGATGCTTACAGCATATTTCTTAGATCCAGCGTGTATGGGTACTCCTTAGTATCCTTATACGGCAGATTGCTGAAGTTACGCTGGCTGTTCTGATGAGGCACGATATCGTGGCGCACATCTTGGAAGCCAGGGTTCACCACTGAAACCGGCGAATGTCCAAACTCCCAGAAACGGCTGATACGACGAGATTCAGCTTCCAACGCATTGATTGGTGGTGACTCAGGATTCATGCCGCCAGGATGCGCAACGTGGTAAGTACAACCACCCACCGAGCGATCATTCCAGGTATCCACCAAGTCGATCACTAGCGGCGCATGCACACCAATGGTTGGGTGCAATGCGGAGGGTGGATTCCATGCGCGGTAACGAATACCCGCCACAAATTCACCATGCTTACCCGTGCTCTTAAGCGGTACGCGCTGACCATTACACACCAAAATATAGCGTGAATCGGTGACGCCCTGAATCATGACCTGTACGCGCTCCAATGAGGAATCCACGTAACGAGCCGTACCCTGACTACCAGACTCTTCACCCAATACATGCCAAGGCTCAATCGCGCCATGCACATGAATGCTGATGTCATCTAGCTGTACCGTACCGAAGCGTGGGAAACGGAACTCCAGGAATGGCGCTAACCACTCAAAGCGGAAGTCGTAACCAGAATCATTCAGATCACGAACCACATCACGCATATCTGACTCGATATAGTGACGCAGCATAAAGCGGTCATGCAGCTCAGTGCCCCAACGTACCAATGGCTTGTTATAAGGCTCGCGCCAGAACTTAGCCACCAATGAACGAATCAACAGACCCTGCATCAAACTCATGCGGGCATGTGGTGGCATTTCAAAACCACGGAACTCAAGAATACCTTGGCGACCCGACGCAGAATCCGGCGAGTACATCTTATCGATACAGAACTCTGAACGATGCGTGTTACCGGTCAAATCAGTCAGCAGATGACGCAATAAACGATCAACTAACCAAGGCTGGCTGGTTCCACCTTGTGGCATTTGAGAGAAAGCAATATCCAGCTCATAAAGCTTTTCATCACGACCTTCATCCACTCGTGGTGCCTGACTGGTTGGTCCAATAAATAGACCAGAGAACAGGTAAGACAAGGCCGGGTGATGCTGCCAGTATGTAATCAAACTTTGCAGTACATCAGGGCGGCGTAAGAACGGGCTATCCGTTGGCTGCGCGGCACCTAAAGTTACATGGTTACCACCACCGGTTCCGGTGTGACGACCATCGTGCATGAACTTCTCAGTACCCAAACGCGTCAGACGCGCTTCTTCATAGAGAATCTCAGTGTTGGTGACTAACTCTTTCCAGCTGCTGGCCGGATGGATATTTACTTCGATAACACCCGGATCTGGCGTTACGGCAAATGAAGTCACACGGTAGTCGCGTGGTGGCGGGTAACCCTCAACACGTACTGGTGTTTCAAGCTTAGCTGCGGTCGCTTCTACTGCTGCGATCAAATCCAGATAGTGCTCAAGGTACGTCAAAGGCGGCATAAATACCGTCAGACAACCATTGCGGGCTTCAATTGATAAAGCCGTGTGAGGAACGTCAACCCAAACCTTTTCAGTCTTGGTTTTCTTGGCTTTCGCTTTACCTTTAGACTTAGCTTTTGCGCCGGTAGCAGCATTGTAGCGCTCATCGACTTCACTGGCGTAATCGCCCAGTGCATCAAGCTCTTCCATGCCATCGCGTTCAACCTGAATTTCACGCTCTTCTTCAGCCTGCCAAGGCAATGAGCCCAATGGCAAACGTAAGCCCATTGGTGAGTCACCAGGGATCAGGAATAACGTTTCGTTACGGAACTCCCACGGTCCACTGTGCCAAGTCTGTTGATTGTAATCCCAGCTGAGTGGCAGAGCGTATCCGGATGGCGTATCCAGTCCACGCGCCAATACCCGAGCAATCGCCTGACGCTCCAGCGGATCTTTCAGGTCAGCTTTTTGAGAATTCAGATTTGCCGGTAAGGTACCCTCTTTCCACAAGAAGTACATCTTGTCTTCAAAGGCAGGAACCAGATATTTCTCATCCAATCCCAGATGCTTAATCAGCATATTACCGAAGGCTTCAGCCGTCTTTTCATCGTGCTTGTAGTCGGTATTGTCTTGGGCGATCAGATCAGGATTTTTCCAGATATCCACACCATCATTACGCCAGAAACAGCTCAGCGCCCAACGTGGGATTTCTTCACCCGGATACCATTTACCTTGTCCGTAATGCAGCAAGCTGCCTTTGGCAAAGCGCTTGTTCATTCGCAGGAACAGTTCACCGGCTAAGCGACGCTTATCGTCACCCAACGCGCCAGTATTCCACTGCTCATCTTCCATATCGTCAATCGATACGAATGTCGGTTCGCCACCCATGGTCAGGCGGACATCGCCGGCAATCAGCTCTTGGTCAACTTGCTCGCCGAGTGCGTTAATCGCATCCCATTGGCTTTCGGTATACGGCTTGGTAACCCGTGGATCTTCAAAGAAGCGCTGCACGGTATTGCTAAATTCAAAGTCGATAACTTCGCATTTTTCCATGCCGCCAGTCACTGGCGCAGCACCTGAAGGGTCAGGCGTACAGGCTAATGGAATATGGCCTTCACTGGCGAATAGACCAGAGGTTGCATCCAAACCAATCCAACCCGCGCCCGGAATAAACACTTCACACCAAGCGTGTAAGTCAGTGAAATCTTCTTCAGGGCCGGATGGGCCATCCAATGATTTTTCATCTGACGTCAGCTGTACTAAGTAGCCAGACACGAAACGCGCAGCCAAACCAAGTTGACGTAAAATATTTACAAACAACCAAGCCGTATCACGGCATGAGCCAGTCGCTTTAGTGAGTGTTTCTTCGCAGCTCTGAACGCCTGGCTCCATACGGATATTGTAGCCAATGTCTTTTTGCAGACGTTGGTTCAATACCACGAGGAAATCCTGAACGCGAACTTCTGACACATCCACCGTCGAAAGCCACTCTTTTAGCTTTTTGCCCAATCGACCTTTCTTCAGGTATGGCGCAAGTTCAGCCTTGAGGGTTTTCTCATAGGTGAACGGATAGTTTTCAGCATAGGACTCTACGAAGAATTCGAAGGGATTGATTACTGTCATATCGGCAAGCAAATCCACTTCAAACGAGAAATGGTTAGTCTTCTCAGGGAATACTATCCGTGCTTCGTAGTTACCGTAAGGGTCCTGCATCCAGTTGATATAATGGTCTGCAGGCTCTATTTTCAGCGAGTATGCTTTGATCGGTGTACGGGAATGCGACGCCGGACGCAGGCGGATCACATGCGGCGAAAGGGTCACCGGCCGATCATATTCATAGCTCGTCTTGTGATTAAGTGCGACTTGAATAGTCATCTATGAACTCTCTGTTTGGGTTTGAGTTTGTGTTTCGGATTCAGGCGCTGCCGCAGCCCCTAGAAACCATGTGTCGGCAATAACACTGTGCAGCTGATTCAAGCCTTTTTGAGTGTCGTCAAACATCACGCGCAATTCAGCCGGCACTATTTCAGCGTGCTTTTGATAATCTTCTAAGGTCAGCATCAGCTTTTGTGTTTCAGCAATGAAAGCCTCATTACGAGGCAGCTGCTGAGATAGACGGGTCATTTCTTGTAAACACGATTTAATCGAGCGAGGAAAATCTTCCTGCCCCAGTAAGAAGTGTAATACCGACTTGGCCGAAATACGAGGGCCATTCTCTGCGCGATACATCATCACCGCATTTTGCGCCTTCATAAACTCCATCCAAATGTGCGAGTCAAACGCGCTCACATCTTCGGGACGACGCAGCAAAATATCAGCAACCACATCCAGCATACGGGTCGTCATATCGGCACGCTCAATAAAGCGGCCAAAGGAGATAAAGTCATACGCCTGATTACGGCTCAGCGTGCTCTGAACCATGCCATTAAATTGCTGGCTTTTGGCGACTACGTCCTTCAAAAACTGAAAACGATTACGCAGTTTGACCGGGTTTTGAGCCAGGTTTTTTTCCCGTTTTTTAACAAACAGGTTCAGGTCATTCAGTATTTCCCAGCCTTCCAGTGGCAATCTATCGCGCACGGTACGGGCATTCTCCCTAGCTGCGCGAATCGCTGAGCGAATGGAGCCGGGGTTTTCGGAGTCTGTGACCAAAAAGCTAATCACGTTCTCTTCGCTGGCATCATCGCCATGTTTCTTTTTGAATTGTTCCTCAACAGACAGAATCTGGAGTAACACATTCCAATCTAACTTGCTGGACGCAGGTAAATCCATCATTACGTGCGAAAATGCATTAAGCAACCGAGCTGTATCCTCGGTTCGCTCTATGTATCTCCCCAGCCAATATACGCGTTCTGCATTTCTGGATAACATTGCAGTCTTCCTTATTCTTTAAGTGTGAGATCGGGAGTACTGTTTGACTCCCCACAAAATGTCACTGACTCAGGCAATGCCTTTAGGTCTCGACAATCCAGGTGTCTTTACTGCCGCCGCCTTGTGATGAGTTAACGACTAAGGAACCTTCGATCATTGCAACTCGCGTCAAACCACCCTGCGTTACCCAGCAATCCTTGCCTTGCAAAATGAAGGGTCGCAAGTCTAAATGGCGAGGTGATAATCCCTCATCCGTAATGACCGGCGCAGTGGATAGGTCCAGCGTCGGCTGCGACACATAGTTACGAGGATTGGCTTTAATCAGTTTCCTAAACTTCTCAAGCTCCTCTTCACTGGCACGAGGTCCGATCAGCAAGCCATACCCGCCAGACTCATTCACCGGCTTAACAACCAGCTTATTGAGATTTTCGAGGGTATATTTGCAATCTTCTTCAATGTGGCAAAGGTAGGTTTTAACGTTTGGCAGCAGGGCCTCTTCGCCAAGGTAGTACTTAATCATGGCAGGTACATAAGCATAGACGGCTTTGTCATCCGCCACGCCACTACCTGGTGCATTCGCAATCGCGACATTCCCTTTTTTCCAGGCACGCATAATGCCCGGCACACCCAACATGGAATGCTCATTAAAGACTTCAGGATCAAGGAATGTATCATCCACACGGCGGTAGACCACATCCACACGCTGTTTGCCATCCACTGTGTGCATATAAACACAGTCGTCTGTATCCACAAACAGATCGGCACCTTCCACCAACTCTGCACCCATTTCCTGTGCCAAGAAAGAGTGCTCAAAGTACGCGGAGTTATAAATACCCGGTGTTAGCACGACGATGACGGGAAACTCCATTTCACGAGGCGACAACGAAGCCAGCATTTCATACAGGTGAGTTGGGTAGTCTGAAACAGGCAAAATGCTTTGTTCATTAAAGACCTCCGGGAAGATGCGTTTTGTGACCTGACGGTTCTCAATCATATAAGAAACGCCGGACGGCACTCGAAGGTTATCTTCAAGCACCCGGAACACACCTTCACCATCACGCACCAAATCGGTGCCTGAGATATTAGCCCACACCCCATGCGGAGGCGTAATACCTTTACAAGCTTTCAGAAAATTCGTGGAACCGTCGATTAAGTGACGTGGCACAATGCCAACTTCCAGAATCTTCTGTTCATTATAAACGTCATTTATAAAAAGATTCAGCGCCCTCATTCGCTGTTTCAAACCTTCTCCGACCAGTTTCCATTCGTCAGCAGGTATCGGACGAGGAATTACGTCAAACGGCCAATCTCTATCAATATTGTTTCCTTCTGAATAGATGGTAAACGACACTCCCATCTCTTCAATGCATAACTTGGACGCGGCTTTGCGCGCTTGAAGCTCTGGATTATCCAATGATTTTAAATACGTAAATAATTGGTCAGCCACTGGACGAGGATCTTCGCTATTTTCGAGCACCTCATCATAAAAAGGAGTTGGGTCGTACGTATTCCACTTCATAGAACGATTTCCTTATTCATATTGTTTTGGGCTGCGAGGCCATGAATTGCGCCATCGGTGTTTTGTAGGCTGCTAAGAGAAAGTAGCAAGCTTTATGCCACTTGTCTAAGCTTGGCTTATTAGATCAAACTATTGCGATAAACTCTCTAGATATATAGAGTAAAATAGGGGATTTGCGGGTACTATGGTTAGCAATGAAACCGCACTACTAGTAATACCCTGTTGTCTCAATGATCTCAAGTCCAATTGTTAAAACAATATCAGAATGGGTCAGCGCACTCTTGATCTGAAGCATGATTGTTGCAAATATGATACAAAGTGGATGATATTCCCTTCAGGGTCTACCTTTTTAGAACTTATAACGACAAGCACTCCATGACTTACTGTATAGCCATCAAAACACATACCCATTTGGTATTCGCATCCGATTCAAGAACCAATGCCGGCCCTGATCACGTCAATGCCTATAGCAAAATGTTTAGCTGGGGGATTCCGGGTGAGCGGCAGTTTGTATTACTGAGTGCTGGAAACCTTGCCACAACACAAGATGTGGTGATGCAGGTAAATCGCGATATACGCGAAAGTGAACAAACCAACCTGCACAATGTCAAATACTTATCTGATGCGGCCGACTATATCGGGCGCGTTAGTCAAATGATGCAAAATAAGCACAATAATCAAATGAACTCCGGCTTTAATGCCGAAGCCAGTTTTATTATTGGTGGCCAGATTGGCATGGACCCGCCTGAAATCTTTATGGTTTATCCGCAAGGTAATCACATCACTTGCCCAACGATGACGCCCTTCTTACAGATTGGTGAAATCAAGTATGGCAAGCCGTTACTGGATCGGGTGATTCAGGAAGATACTTCAGAAGATGACGCAATTCGTGCCGCGATGGTTTCGATGGACTCCACCATGCGCAGTAATGTGACAGTTGGGCCACCGATCGAAATATTCAGCTACACCAGCAATAGCTTGGTACAAGGCGACTATCGAATTTTCAGAAACAGTGATCCGTACTTACGTTTGTTGCGGACCCGTTGGGGTGAAACCTTATTGGAAGCCTTCGGCAAATTGCCAAAGCTGCCCGAGCTATCCGGCCCGACTAAAGCCTCCTTGTCTCCCACTTTTGCACCACCAGCACCCGTTTCAGAACCTGTAAATAGTACGCAGCCCGATATCGAGCCCGTACAACTACCAAACTAATTTGGACTAATTGTTATGCAACAACTTACCCCTCAGGGACACGACATCATTAATGGTTTAGCTCAGCGTTACGGGCTATCTTATGATGCCGTCCTGACCATGCTCAACGCTGTTATAAACGGCGGCGGAACGATGGCGCAATTCAGCCATCCGGAGCTGGGTGGCTCAGGCCAGTGGATGCAAGGCGGAATGACCATGGTTGGCGATATGTTTAACTATGGCATTAAATCGAAAGTAAATGGCTTGTGCAGCGAGTTGTCTAACTTGTTAGCTAGCTCACAGAATATGTTTGAAGCACCCGCACAACCTTCTGTAAACGATAACTGGTGGCGCGCCGACCTAGGCTCTCCTTCATCATCTGGCGGGCAGAACAACACACGCTATGCGTACTTCCCAAGCTCTCATCGCTTGGCGGTTGATGTGAATGGCGAAGTCAGTATTTATGACACGCTGGATCACCAAATTGGTGGCGTTTCGCAGCAACAAGGCGACAATAACAGCATGACGTTCAGCAGTCAGTACGGGTCGTTCTCTACCCTGAACTTGCCGCTAATTTCTGTGAATGGCCAAGCGCCTGTCGCACCGGAGCCAGTCTATAACCCACCGGTTAATCCACCTGCCAACACACAAACACCGTATGTTGAGCCGGTACAGAATCAGACCCAAAACGCAGCGCCACAAAACACAACCGACAGCAATGACGTGTTCAGAATTATTGAGCAATTGGCTGAGTTGCGTAAAAAGGACATTCTGACAGAAGACGAGTTCTCTACCAAAAAGGCAGAGCTACTTAGCCGTTTATCCTAAGTATAAAACCACACAATTTTCTCTAGATTTCATTAAATGGTAAGGTTGTGTGGCTGGTAAAACGCTCACAATAATGTTGCTATATCTGTTCTTAATTAATTCAATTCCGAGGTCAACATGAACGCATTACGCAAGCACTCGATCGCTACCGTTGTAACTCTATGCACCTTAGCCGCAGCCAGCACCATCGCGTTTGCCGCTAGCCACGGCGCAAGTAAAGAAGCTCAGGAAGATGCCGCTGAATACCGCCAAAGTACCTATAAAATGGTTGGCCACCACTTCGGCACCATGGGTGACATGGTTAAAGGAAAAACTGAATTCGATAAAGACACATTCTCCAAAAATGCTGATGCACTGGCTGCCCTATCGCAATTAGCGCCTTTTGGTTTTGAGGTAGCGGGCGTTTCTGACGACACTCGCGCGAAAGCAGCAATCTGGGATAACAAAGCCGATTTTGATGAGCAGATGGTTGAGTTTCAAACGGCAGCAGCAGCACTAGCAGAAGTCGCTAAAGCCGGTGATATGGATAAAACTAAAGCCGCATTCGTTGATGCGGGAAAGACCTGCAAAGGCTGCCATACTGGTTTCCGTGAAAAAGAATAAGCACCACACTGCTCAACGCCGGACTTGTGCTTTAACAGCAGGTCCGGCTGTTTTATGAGTACCGCTATCTTTTGGTTTCGTCAGGATCTACGCCTGAGCGACAACCCCGCTTTTTTGCAAGCCTGTGAGCAATATACACAGGTTCTGCCGATCTATATTGATGACTACTCCACGCAAGATTTGCCACTCGGTGAAGCCAGTCGTGTGTGGTTGCATCATAGCTTGGATAAGTTAAAGCACTCGCTGCAAGATCACCACAGCGACCTTCTGCTGTTCCAAGGTGACGCAAAAGCCATTCTTATGGAGCTGGTCTCTCAACTGGATGCTGAAGCCGTGCTTTGGAATCGTTGTTATGATCCGCACAGCATTGAACGTGATACGGCGATTAAGGCTGCGCTTAAGGCAGAGTCGATTCTGGCCCATAGTGAAAATGCCTCCTTACTGAATGAGCCTTGGCAGATTTTAAAAAAGGATGGTACACCGTATCGGGTGTATACGCCTTACTGGAAGCAAGTCCATGCTGCGGGCTTAGAGCGATTACCCTCGCCTACTCCAAGTGACATTCCTAAGCCACCCAAACTAGATATCATTGAAGCAATCAGCTTGGATGATTTATCGCTGTTGCCCGACAGACCCTGGGGCGACACTATGCTTAAGTCTTGGGAGATTGGCGAAGCCGCTGCAGATTCGCGCCTGACCGAATTCCTGGAAAAAGCCGGTGCTCAAGATTATAAAGATGTAAGAGATTTTCCTGCAACATCAGGGACCTCACGCTTATCACCACACCTACACTTTGGTGAAATCAGTCCGCGCCAAATTATCTATCGCACTTTGCAAGAAATACCATTGAGTGAGTTGGATAAAGGCACTGAGACATTTTTAAAGGAAGTTGTGTGGCGAGAATTTGCCTACTACGTGCTATACCACTTCCCCGAAACTCAACAGCAAGCCATGTACCCGCAATTTAATAACTTCCCTTGGCGAACAGGTGATGAAGTTACTGAGCATTTAGCAGCATGGCAGCATGGCAAAACAGGCTACCCAATTATTGATGCGGGTATGCGTGAGCTTTGGGCGACAGGCTGGATGCACAATCGGGTTCGAATGATTGTTGCCTCGTTCCTCGCTAAGAATTTACTGATCAGCTGGCAAGTTGGAGAGGCTTGGTTTCGTGACACCTTGGTTGATGCCGACTCCGCCAGTAATGCATTTGGCTGGCAATGGGCTTCAGGTTGCGGGGCAGATGCTGCGCCCTATTTCCGGATTTTTAACCCAGTGACTCAGTCTAAGAAGTTTGACCCTAAAGGTGATTACATTCGCCGCTGGATTCCAGAGCTGCGCGCAATGAATGATAAGTTTATTCATGAGCCTTGGTTGGCTCCAGCCACTCAATTGGCTAACTCGAAGTACCCAGAACCGATTGTTGATCTCTCTGCTACGCGCCAACGAGCGCTAGACGCGTATGCAGTGATTCGTAAAAGCGAAAAGCCTGAATAAGTGTAGAGCTGTGCTTTAGTAGCCCGCTAACCAGCGGAATGTAAAGTACAGCACGGCATAACAAGCGGCCATCAGCACAACACCGACCCAACCCGATACCATTTTCAGCTGACCCGCTTCTGCTTCGGGTAATTCGTTGTAGCCATTAATCATTGGCGTTACCAAGTTCGCTTTTTTATACACACGGTAAAAGATAATGGCAGCGATGTGTAGCACCACAAATGGCATCAGAATTTCAAAACTTTGATGATGCAAACTGCCAAACCATTCTGCAGTCGATTCATCAACATAGCTGTAGAGCGGCCCTTCGACCAGTACATCATCGGTCGTGAATAAGCCGGTAAAACCTTGAAACAATAAACCAGCCAGCATCGCAAACACCATTAAACCACCCAATGGATTGTGGCCTGCATGTGGCTCAGCGGAGCGGCTTAGTAACGTTTTCGCGTAGGCAATGATACGCGCAGGGGAATACAGGAAGTTTGAGAAACGAGCGGTGGTACTGCCAACAAAGCCCCAGATAATCCGGAACAACAGCAAAGCAAGCACCGCAATACCGATGACCGGGTGCCAATCAAACAGATAACCCGTCTCGCCACTTAAAAACAAAAACGCAAAACACGCCACTAATATCCAATGGAATAAGCGTATCGGCAAATCCCATACTTTAACTTTTGCCATTTTCAGCACTCTTGAAGATAAAAATGGCTTTAATTATCACATAGCCGCTTCAACAGAACCATGCCTTTGAAGGTAAAGCTCAAGTCGGCGATTCAGCTGTGGCTTCAGGCGTATTAACAAATCTTCCAACTCATTAAGATCCACGGGCTTGCTAATACGGGCATTCATACCGGCTAAAATACAGTCCATATGATTGCCATCAGACGCATGGCCCGTTAAGGCAATGACGGGAATATTGAAATTGATATGATCGCGGGATAGCTTGCGAATTTCTCGGGTTGCCATGTAGCCATCCATAACCGGCATTTGGCAATCCATAAACACCAAATCGAAACGACTAGCGGAAATAGCTTCCACGGCTTCAAGGCCATTCTTGGCAGTAACCACTTTATGGCCCATTTTTTCTAAAATACGGGAACCAACTACACGATTGACACTGTTATCATCTGTTAGCAAACACTTCATTTAACACCTACCAAACAGGCTCAAAGTGATAGCATCCGGATACGAAGCTCCAAACAATCAATCTTGCCTGACCTATGGGTTGTGCTTCTGTAGACAATGTATTGGGGGATTACAATTACAGAATAGACACTCGAATTTTTTATTATTTCTATGAGTATAGTAAGCTATTTTGATGATCAATGAAGGGCTTTCAGATAAGCCGTAATTTCTGCAAATACCTGATCTGCTTCTTTCAATCGCTTGATTCGCTGGAATAAGTCAGCTGCACCGGGGTAGTGGCGTTGAAGGAATACCAACCACTGTTTGGAGCGGTTACTCACAAAGCGTGGGTGGGCATTCTCTGAACGATGCAAATACACCAGCATCATCTCCAGCACTTCTGCCCAGCTTAACTCTGCCTTCGGTGCCTGCTGATCCATTGCTTTTACCTGCAAGGCCAAGTCCGGATAGGTTAGCGCGCCGCGTCCTAGCATAATATCGGTACAGCCACTCTCTTCACGAGCTTTTAGCGCATCAGCAACTGACCAGATTTCACCATTGATAATCACGGGAATCGGCGTGCGAGCAGCCACGGCTTTAACCACAGACCAATAGGCTGGCGGTTTATAGCCATCTTCACGGGTTCGCGCATGGATACACACCTCATCCGCACCCGCATCCACAATACGCTCAACCACTTCGCTCAAAAAGTCAGGATTACTAAAACCCAGACGGATTTTGGCTGTGACCGGAATCGCAGGATCAACCGCCTGACGCACCGAGGCCACAATATCACCAACCCGGCTCGGCTCCCGCAATAGCACTGAACCGCCATCACTTTTATTGACTGTTTTGGATGGGCAGCCGAAGTTTATATCGATACCAGGCGGTGACAGCTTTTGAGCACGTGCGGCATTCAGCCCCATGTAACGCAGACTTCCGCCCAGCAGCTGCAAATAAACCGGCACACCGGATGGTGTCACACCTCCACGCTCCAGCTCTGGCGCAAAGCGCAAAAATACTTTTGCTGGCATCAGCTGATCTGTCACCCGAACAAATTCAGTCACACAGCGATCAAAGCCTCCGATACGCGTCAATACATCACGCATTTCGTAATCAACTACACCTTCCATCGGAGCCAAAATAATTCGCATACAGCTATCAATCGTTACAGAATAAACAGGGAGCGCATTGTGGCACATTATCGTGAAATGCGGGTGGATTCTAATGCCCTTTATGCGGATACTAAGCCTCCTTTCAAAAGCCTGCGAGCCAATCCCATGCTGCAAGATCCTCTATTTTATATGATGGCCATTCCTGCCATCTTAATTATCGGCATCTCTAAAGGTGGCTTCGGTGGCGCTCTGGCAGTGGTTGCAGTGCCGATGCTGACCTTTGCAGTTGATCCGGTACTGGCTGCAGCCATTTTATTACCCGTGCTATGCACCATGGATTTGATCGGTGTTAAAGCCTACTGGAAACAATGGGATATGACGCTGATCAAAAACCTGATTCCAGCGGCGGTAGTGGGGATTTTGTTAGGTTCCCTGAGTTTTCATTACTTTAATGCCAGTGCGGTGCGGCTGTTATTAGGGGTGATTGCCATTGGCTTTGCGCTGCAGTATTGGTTTAAACGCAGTGATAATAAGAAGGCACCATCCATATTTTGGGGGCGCTTTTGGAGCAGTATTGCTGGCTTCACCAGCTTCGTAGCCCATGCAGGCGGGCCACCAATCAGCGTGTACTTATTGCCACTTAAGCTGGAGAAAAGCGTCTATCAGGCAACAACTGTCCTCTTTTTCACACTGATTAATTACATCAAACTCATCCCCTATTTCTGGCTGGGACAATTAAATACTGACAACTTGGTGACATCTTTGGTGCTCCTCCCTCTGGCATTTGTTGGAATGTATTTGGGCATCGTGCTGCACCACCGAATCCCCGAGCAGTTATTTTACCGACTGGCTTATGTGTTCTTGTTCATTACTGGCTTGAAGCTGCTATGGGATGGCATAACCGGGCTGCTTTAAGCCCTCACGCGAAGCTAACTGAATTTTAATGCAACGATCCCTGCCTCCTTTAGGACTAATACACCAGAGACACCTGAAATCAGAGCCCCCTTTTGCTTTCAGCAAGGTCAATTAAACAACCCTATAAATGGGAACTTAGGACACAGGGATTTAAACATGAAACTACCATTACTTGTTTTAACATCAGCAGCGCTGCTAGCCAGTGCTAACGCTTATAGCAGCAACTTCAACTACAACTATTTAGATCTGGGTTATGGCACCACTAACTATGACCTGAAATATGGCGGCTTGAACGAAAGCATTGATAGTGCCGACGGGATTGCAGTTAAGGGATCGGTTGCGATTAGCCCGAACTTTAACCTGATTGGAGCGTATAGCAAGGGAAGCACAACGCACACCTTTGATATTGGCAAGCCATTAGACATTAAAGGAAAACTTGAAGCTGAGCGCTTTGAGATTGGTGTCGGAGCACACCGTGCGGTAGGGCCGCGTACCGATTTGTTTGGTGAAGTAAAGTATGTTGAAACCGACTACACCACCAAATCAGTCACTATCAACGGCGTGGATTCTTTCTTCTTTTCTGACGATGACCAAGAAGGTGGCGGCTATGGCTTGGATTTAGGTCTACGCCATAAATTCAACTCACGCTTTGAAGGCCTTGCTAGTGTCGGTTATGAAGATGTCGATAACCGCAATCAAGCCTCTGCCACAGTCGGTGGTTTAATGAATATCAACCAGCGCATGGCGGTTGGTGTTAACCTCACCAAAGGTGAAGAAGACGAATCTGCCAGCGCCGGTTTACGCATTAACTTCTAAATTAACGCCTGAAAATCGCGTAACACAGTAAAATTAGCCCCAACCCTGCCATGAGCGGGGTTGTTGGTGGGCTTTCCGCCCCAGCCATACTCAAACCATCTTTAACCATCGCACTTAGCAATAGTGCCGACCCCGCAATGCTCAGCACAATCCGCTGATTAGCGCGCTTTAGTTCCAGAAGATTGTTATCTGCCTGCGCGCTCGCATGTTGCGCTTGCTGCTGTTGCTGGCAATGCAGCTGAAGAATCACTTCATTCAAAGCCACCGGCATACCCGGAAGCTGCTCAATAAACTTTGGCAGATTCTTTTGTGCGCCAGAGATTAGCGAGCGAAAACCAACTTGCTCATCCATCCAGCGCTGCAGGAATGGTTTAGCAGTTACCCATAGATCAAGGTCAGGATATACCTCGCGCCCCATTCCCTCGATATTCAATAAGGTCTTTTGCAGCAATACCAGCTGCGGCTGCACTTCCATATTAAAGCGACGTGCCGTCTGGAACAGGCGTAATAATAGCTTTCCGTAGGAAATATCCTTCATCGGTAGCTGGAAAATTGGCTCGCAAACAGTACGAATCGCTGCTTCAAATTCGACAACACTGGTTTCAGCAGGCACCCAACCGGACTCAATATGTGCTTCGGCTACTCGCTTATAATCGCGATTGAAAAAGGCGTGTAAGTTTTCAGCGAGGTAGCGTTGATCAGCCAAATCCAAGGAACCGACAATCCCAAAGTCTACAGAGATATAGCTGGGGTCTGCGGGGTTGCTAGCATCCATAAACACATTGCCGGGATGCATATCGGCATGAAAGAAGTTGTGCTTGAATACTTGGGTAAAAAAGATATCAACGCCACGCTCGGCTAATCGCTTCATGTCGGTATTCAAGGCTTTCAAAGCAGCAATATCGCCACCATTAATGCCAAAGATCCGCTCCATGACCATTACATTAGTCGTGCAATAATCCCAATACACTTTCGGGATATACAGCATATCGGAGCCTTCAAAATTGCGCCGTAACTGATTGGCGTTCGCCGCTTCACGTAGCAGATCCAACTCATCGAAAATAGTTTTTTCGTACTCGGCAACCACTTCGACAGGCCTTAGACGCTTGCCGGTATTACTCAGGCGGCTAACCATCTGCGCCATCAGAAACATCAGGTCAATATCCTGCTGGATAACCTTTTCTATTTCCGGACGTACGACTTTAACAATGACCTGCTCACCATCCTGCAATACCGCAGAATAAACCTGCGCAATGGAGGCTGCGGCTAAGGGCTCATTATCAAATTTCAGGAAGACATCCTTAATTGGTCGCCCTAAATTTTCTTCGATAATGGCATGTGCCTGATCACTGGGGAATGGCGGCACTTTATCCTGCAAGCGCGCTAATTCATCGGCAAAGCGCTCTGGCAACATATCACGACGGGTTGACAGCACCTGACCGAATTTCACAAACACCGGGCCAAGATCTTCTAAGGCACAGCGCATGGCAACCGCAGGCTCAGGATGCTCCTTCTTTTTCCATTTCCATGGCATTAAGCGATAGAGATAGCGTAAGGGCTGCAAGGCCGGAACCGCAAACAGTTGATCATCCAGACCGTAACGGATAAGTACGCGGCCAATCGTCAGCGTGCGACGCGCCTGAGAAAAAACTTTCATTCGTCAGCGCTTTCCTTATTAGCTGAATCTGCTGTTGGCAAGGCACTGATACGTGCAGAGAGGCGATCAACCGCCATCCGCACCTCATCCACCTTATCCATATACTCACGCACTTCTGCCTCAGCAGGTAGCACGCGACTTTCCTCGCTCAAGTACTCAGCGGTATTAAGCTTCATCGACTCAGAGCTGTCTTTCAGCCAACCATTTAAGCTACGAACCGCACTGCCAACTTGAAACGCAGCGGCATCCCCTACCCATTTGGATAGAATCTCTTCCCAGTCAATGGAAGCATCAGATAAGATTTTGCTAAACGCTTCAGCGCTGCGTAAGTCGCCCAGGATTTCCACATCGGTTTCCAGCAAGGTACTCACACTATCGTTACTGGCACCCAAACGCATCAAGCCTGCAACCGAACCACGAATGGTAGCATCAGGCTCGCCAACGTATTCACCCAGCACTTGAATATCCTGAGTGCTCGGTAAAAAGTACAAGGTTAGCGCTGGCCCTTTGAGATTCAGGGCGATAATTTTGCCTTCCAGCGAGGCGCAGTTAGTTAGCGCCTCGCCATCTAGGCGCAAATACGCATTCAGCGCAATTTCAATCAGTGCCAATATCGAAACGGGTAGCTGCATTAAAACTTGTATCCGGTATGCAAGGCGACAATGCCACCAGTCATATTGTGGTAGCTCACGTTTTCAAAGCCAGCCTCTTGCATCATGCCTTTCAAGGTTTCCTGATCAGGATGCATGCGAATGGATTCAGCAAGATAGCGATAGCTCTCTGCATCATTCGCAACGACTTGGCCCACAAACGGCAGCACTTTGAATGAGTAATGATCGTATATAACGTTTAAGCCCGGAACGACAGGCTTAGAGAATTCCAGAACCATTAATTTGCCGCCAGGCTTTAGGGTGCGGAAGATTGAGCGCAAGGCATTTTCTTTATGCGTCACATTGCGCAAACCGAATGCCATGGTGACCAAATCAAAACTATTGTCATCAAATGGCAAGTCTTCAGCATCGGCTTGTACGTAATCAATGTTGCCAGCAATACCCATATTGGTCAGGCGTGCACGGCCTTCTTCCAGCATGGATTCGTTGATGTCTGACAAGGTGACCTTACCTTCAGGACCAACGATGCGCGCAAACTTAGCCGCTAAATCACCTGTTCCACCGGCTAAATCAAGGACCTTGTCGCCCTTTTTCACGCCAGCTTTATTAATGGTGTAGCGCTTCCATAAACGGTGAACGCCGCCCGACATCAGGTCATTCATGATGTCGTACTTTCCTGCAACTGAGTGGAAGACTTCCGCCACTTTAGCTGCCTTTTCTTCAACGGCTACATTCTGGTAGCCAAAGTGAGTGGTTTCTTGTTTGTCTGACATATTGTTACCTGATAGTCGCTTAGACCATTCATAAAAAGGAATACAACGACGGTCAGTTTTGCACTAACCGTACGCAAAGCAATGCTGCATTGTAACAACCATCGTCAGTGTTTTACCAACTGGCTCAACAAACTTAAACAATAATTGTACGGAAACGTCACTATGAAAAAACTTAGCCTTGCTTTCATTATTCTCTTAATGACTATCTTCGCGGCACCGGCTCATGCTTGGCCCGAAGTACCCCATATGAACATGTGTGGTGCTGCCGCTAAAGTGATTCGCGATTACAAAGGGAATCCAAAATCATGGAGTGACCGCGACAAGTATACTGAATCCCACAAAGCCACTTTGTATTTCAAGGCAAATTGTCCGGAAACTGTTGCAGGTAAAACCGAACAAGCAGTCACTCAGCAACATACGGTTGCCGTTACCCCTGCTCATTCCCCTGCAAAGCCACGCCTTGCCAGCTGTCAGGATTGCTTTAAA
Organism: Leucothrix mucor DSM 2157; assembly: GCF_000419525.1. NCBI lineage: Bacteria > Pseudomonadati > Pseudomonadota > Gammaproteobacteria > Thiotrichales > Thiotrichaceae > Leucothrix > Leucothrix mucor. The sequence goes on along the minus strand of NZ_ATTE01000001.1, from coordinate 4,822,560 downwards.
GCCGGTTACCGCAAAGGCTTAAAAGATGGCCAAGCTTCAGCAATGCAGAACCATCCAGCACATAGCAGCAGTGTGACTACGCCACCAAGCTACCGTGCGGGTGCTGTTATTCAGCATGGCGACCACACACACCACAATGCCGTTCAAAAAGCAGATTGCGAACTGACTGATGCATTGAATCGTCGTGCAGGTCCTGTGGTGACTGTTATTAGCCGTAAGTAATCACCAAACGGTCGGGCTTTCTGATTAGCCCGACCGTAACAAACAAGTATTCCCCGCCTTTAGAAAAATTGCCCCCGGCATTTCTGCTTTGTCTGAGCATACTGAGTAAACTTTGCTATACTCAGCCTTTGATTCTGTATTGAGTTTCAGGTTATACACTTATGAGCCAAAACACTCCTAGCGTTACACAAGGCGTTAAATTACGTGGTGCAGAGAAAGTTGCACGCATCCCTGTGAAGGTTATTCCAAGCACTGAGATTAAGCGCAAGCCGTCATGGATTCGCGCCAAGGCTCCGACTACACCTGAAGTAAGGCGTCTGAAAGAAATTCTGCGCGAGCAAAAGTTAAATACGGTTTGTGAAGAAGCTGCCTGCCCTAACTTGGGCGAGTGTTTCACCAAAGGCACCGCGACCTTTATGATCATGGGTGCTATTTGTACTCGCCGTTGCCCGTTCTGCGATGTGGCACACGGCCGTCCTGACCCACTAGACCCTGATGAGCCAATGAACATGGCAGAAACTATCAAGGCGATGGGACTGAAATACGTGGTTATTACGTCAGTTGACCGTGATGATTTACGCGATGGTGGCGCTGGTCACTTTGTGGATTGTATTCGTGTGACCCGTGAGATGAACCCTGGCATCAATATCGAGATTCTGACACCGGATTTCCGTGGTCGTATGGATATTGCGCTGGAAGTAATGAGCAAGTCTCCGCCGGATGTATTCAATCATAATCTGGAAACGATTCCACGCTTATACAAAAAAGCACGTCCGGGTTCTGACTATCAATGGTCGCTGGATCTGATCAAGCGCTTTAAGGGTATGTATCCTGATGTTCCGACCAAGTCCGGCTTAATGCTGGGACTGGGTGAGAGCTTAGAAGAAGTTCAGGAAGTGATGCAGGACTTACTAGATCATGGCTGCAACATGCTGACCTTAGGCCAATACCTACAGCCAAGTCTGGATCATTTGGCGGTTGAGCGCTTTGTAACACCGGATGAGTTTAAGCAGCTTGAAACCATTGGTTACGAAATGGGATTTACGCATGTCGCCAGTGGGCCAATGGTTCGCTCGTCTTATCATGCCGATTTACAAGCTGAAGGATCGATTAAGTCTAACTAATCGACCCTTCGATGATGGTACGTCAGAGCAAGGATTTATCTAGCTCTGATAAACGCTCTGGCGTACCAATATCTAACCACACGCCGGAGTGTCGTTCTCCGCTAACCTTCCCCTCTCGCATTCCGTCACGTAGTACTGGTGCTAGAGCACGCTTTCCGTACTCCAAGTCCGCAAATAGATCAGGGTGATAATAGCCAATTCCACTGAAGGTTAGCTTTTGCTCGCCGGTTTCTAGTAATCGTCCGTTTTGTAGCAAGAAATCTCCTTCCAGATGATGTGGCGGGTTATCGACTAGTACTAAATGCGCTAAATCCCCTTCCTGCAATTTAAAGTCAGCCTGAAAGTTATAGTCGCACCAGATATCGCCATTCACTACCAGAAAAGGCTCATCGCCTAAAAGTGGCAAAGCTTTGATAATGCCACCACCAGTCTCCAACACAGGCTCATCACGTTCATCGGAATACTGAATGGACAAACCTAGCTGACTTCCGTCGCCTAAAGCTTCAGGAATCATGCCGCCAAGCCACGCAATATTAATTACAACTTCTGTAAATCCGCAAGCCTGAAGCTTTTCTAAATGCCAAACGATTAACGGCTTTCCACCCACGGGCAGTAATGGCTTTGGGGCATGATTAGTTAAAGGACGCATCCGTGTGCCTAAACCGGCAGCTAGTATCATTGCCTTCATGCGGATAACTCAACCGTTCCAATGCGTTGTGGAATATCATAACGCTCAAATAGTGCAACCAATGGAGCCATTTCAGGGTAGCGCTTAGCCACTGATAAAACGTAACTCAGAGTGAGCGGCAAATCGTTTAGATACGCTTGCTTGCCATCACGGTGAGACAGTCTTGCAAAGATCCCTAAAACTTTAAGGTGGCGCTGTAGGCCCATCCAATCAAACCATTGATAGAAGGTATCCGTATCAACTGCTTCTAGTATTTTCTGCTCAGTTGCCAGTGTTTGATACTGCTGAACCCAAGCTCGGACTTGATGCTCTGGCCACGCGATATAACAGTCACGCAATAATGAAACTAAGTCGTAAGTCACAGGCCCTAGCACAGCATCCTGATAGTCAATAACACCTGGATTGTGTTGCTCGGTAACCATGAGGTTGCGGGAATGATAGTCACGGTGAACAAAAACTTGTGGCTGTTGTTGCGCAGACTGGACCAAACGATTGAAGATATCATTTAAATCCACTTGCTCAGATTCAGACAGCGTAATATCTAAATGCGTACCCAAAAACCACTCAGGGAATAAAGACATTTCCTGCTGGAGCAAGGCTGTATCATAAGTAGGTAAACCAGTGATATCTGCTTGCTGCACTTTAACCAGAGCAGTTACCGCATCGTGATACATCGCATCAGCAGTATTTGAGTTCAACACATCAAGATAAGGGGTACTGCCAAGATCGGACAGTAACAGGAATCCATGCTCTAGCGATTGTTGGTGAATGCCCGGTGCTTGTATACCAGCCTGAAGTAGGCGATGGGTGATATCGATAAAAGAGTCGAGGCTCTCTTTTTCCGGTGGCGCGTCCATGGCAATCCAGCTATTTCCAGAGTCCAATACTCGAAAGTAGCGGCGGAAACTGGCATCAGCAGAAGCCGGTGCTAAAGTGGCGGAAGGTCTTTCAGAACGAACCCAGTCGGTGAGTTGTTGCAGGCGTTGATCGATGGACATAATAGCTCATTGTTATAATATTGAGTCTATTATGCCCATCAACTACAAAGAAAAATAGTCTGTTATATATCCATCTTCTTTAATGCAGCTCTGAAACGCTCACCAATACCAGGGTGACGCAAAGCATACTCAACGTTAGCCATCATATAGCTCAGCTTAGAACCACAATCATGGCTTTTACCGGTAATATTAAAGGCATTAACCGTTTCCTGCTTCATCAGCATCGCAATCGCGTCGGTTAGCTGGATCTCATCACCCGCGCCAACTGGCGTGTGCTTAAGTAAGTCCCAGATATTAGCTGATAATACATAACGACCTACAACCGCTAGGTTAGAAGGTGCCTGATCAACCGGTGGCTTCTCAACCACTTTAGTCATTGGTGCGCTGTGACCTGGGGCCAGTTTATGGCCATTTACATCAGCCACACCATAACCGCTAACCAGCTCCATTGGCACTTCTTCAACCAGAATCTGACTCTCGCCAGTCTCGTTAAATAGGCGAATCATTTCCGCCATGTTTTCGGTCTTAGGATCACTGTAATAATCATCGATAATGACATCAGGTAACACCACAACAAATGGCTCTTTACCAACTAATGGCTCTGCACATAACACGGCATGCCCCAAACCTTTAGCAACACCCTGACGCACATGCATAATCGTGACATCTTCAGGGCAAATAGAACGGACTTCATCCAGCAACTGACGCTTTACACGCTTTTCTAGCGTCGCTTCAAGCTCGTAGCTGGTATCAAAATGGTTTTCAATTGAGTTTTTACTAGAGTGAGTTACCAGCACAATCTCTTTGATGCCAGCCGCGATACATTCATTCACAATGTATTGAATCATCGGTTTATCAACAACAGGCAGCATCTCTTTAGGGATAGCTTTAGTTGCCGGCAACATGCGGGTACCCAGACCTGCTACAGGAATGACGGCTTTGCGGACTTTGTTATTACTCATTTTTTAACTCTCATAGGAATTATTTAGGGGCTGTGTATTATTATTAGTTATCACTGCCTTTAAGATTAGCCCTGTAATCGTATAGCTTAAGTATAATTATGACACATCGAACCCACGCCGACCAAGTACGCTAATCTAGAAGACACGACCGCTGGTATACATAAAATAACCATTAGTAAGCAGCGACCTCTTGGAGTGTACATAAAAATCACAAAAAAAGTGAGGTTTAGTAATCGGTAATTTTTACTTTAAACCAGCAACATATCGCACCGCTTTGATCAGCGATTTATTAATTGTTGACCAATACGCACTTTTCACCCGCCATTGTTGGGCAGGCGCGCGATCAACGGGCAAACAAGCAAGCTCCAACAATGGATCTTCCCGCCCTGTCATAACCGAATCAGCGACAATAGGGATCACTAATGGCTTCACCCCAGAGTGAGAAGACAACAGCTCTAGTAACACCTTATGCCCTTCTGAACTCAAATAGTCATCACTGATTAATACCAGCAGAATTTCCGGCAAGATCACATCATCTGTTTCAAAAAATAAATTGTCGATGGTAAGGTCAACATGCTGACGCATTTTGTAGCGCATATCTTCCAGCTGAGCGACGATCTGATTATGACAATTCGCCTGAAAAAATGACGTCACGCCGATGCTTACGGGCCGTGGAAAGCTTTCCGCTTTTAGTAGGCTATGCGGTGATGGCAACACTTCAAAAGGATTGTCATACAGCTGCTTTAAACCCAAACCAACGCGACCATTACTCTTATCAATATCGACAATCTTGGCCTTAATCGTCATCCCGCTACGAAAGTTGACCAGATTATTCTTTGAGTTGGTATACCAAGAGAGGTTTGAAAAATGGAGCAAGCCATTAAAGTTTTCAGCGATCTCAAGAAACAAGCCAAAGTCTGTACGGGAGCGCACAATGCCCTCAACCACATCGCCAATTTGATAACGACTACAAGCCTGGTCTGCAGGATCTGGCTGCATCGCTTTTAAGCTAAAGGAAACCTGTTGTTTGTCAAAGTCCAAGGCACTGACTTTAACCGTTAACTGCTCACCCTTCTCGTATTGCATAGCCTGCTGACGGTTACGTGCTCCCCAGCTCACTTCTGACCAATGCAAAATTCCTGAAACTTCACCACGATAAGAAACAAAGTAACCAAAGTCAGTCACATTGGTAATGACAACCGAGACCTCACTTCCCTCAGAGAACTCATCTGTAAACCGTTGCCAACAAGTACTATCCAATTGCTTCAAACTAGCGGTGATATAGGCCTTGGTAGGTACAATTTTTAGCAACTTAACACTAAGCCAATCGCCAATACTCACCAGATCAGAAGGATGTTCAAATTCACCCCAGCTTAACTCATTATGAGGAATCAGGCAGGTCATACCCGACAGGTTTAGCGCGACCAAATTCGGCATCACCGCCGTCACTTGAGCCTTAACAATCTGATTTTTTTTCAGTGAACTCAGGTATTCCTGATGCAGCATCTGAACAGCATCAATTCGCGAGACCACCAAATGGTCATTGCTGTAATCGATACTCAAAATGATAAAGGGGAGTGGCTTATTCAGAAAAACGTCGGGAATCTCATCGTACTCACACAAGTCAAAACGATAACGCGGCGCAAAACCTCTAACCTCGCCAAAGCGGATGATATAACCACGATCTACACGATGATCGAGGTACCCCAACACCACCGTCTCATTCTCATAGGCATCTTCAAGCTCATCCCAACCAATGACACTCTCAGTCTCTTCCACAGCCTTCTTTTTGCTGACAATAGTCTGTAGTAAGTTAACAACAGGGTTTAGGAACATATACAAACCATTCGGAATTAAAGAGCAAAAGTGATGACTGGATAAATCTCAAAGTGAGGAGGATATTAAGTTGGCTATGATAACATTTAGCTGGGCATATTTTAAACAATTCAGATAAAAATTAGCTGATAAATATTAAATACAATCTTTTATAGTTATTTAATTGAACACTAAAAACGTTACTGTCGCGAAACCTGATTGGTAATCAGGCGCAGCTGCCAAGCCGCTAACGCAAGCAATAAAGCAAGAATAACGAGCACTACCTGAGAAATGACCAATTTATCAAGCAAGATCAACCCTGCAAGATGAAATGCCAACAGCAGACTAAAACAAAAAACCAAGTGCTTAGTTTCATAGTGCAACGCAAGCCAGCAGAGCATGACAACCGATGGCAGCAGGTACATCAAACCGTAAACACCACTGAGGGTAATGGCGTACTGCTCGGGGAAACTGGACGTGTGTGATGAAAAAATAATAATCATCCCAACAAACCAGGTACTACACACCATAATGGCAGACACTTTACTAATGAGCGGTAACTGCTTTCCGCTTTTAATACTAATCGCTAATGCCAAGTAAAAACCAACGCCTGCCAAACCCGCTAAAATCTCATTCGATTGAATGCCACCAAAGCCTGACAAAGAGCGCATACCAATACTGGCAATTAACACCAGACTAGCCAACGTTAGACTTCGAGAGAACTTAGGCTCAACGGAAAAAAAGATCTGATCAAGCAACAACAGCGACATCAGCACTGTGCTAAAAGCAGGTAGCACACGCAGTAATTCGCCATTCAAAACAGCCAAGTGCAACAAGGTGTTTGCTACACCACCACCGATAGCAATTAGGATCAGTGCTTTACTCTGAGTAATCCACTGGCGAACCTGTAGAAACAACCAAGGCGCGGTGACCAAGGTAGCCGCAATAAAGGCAAAAAATACCAGTTGGGTACTACCAAGCCGCATATCACTCAGATATTTTATGGGATACCAACTTGATGCCAGCCACAGTGCTATCAGCACCAAGCTCGCAATGGTTATTTTTGTCGTCATCAAATGGCCGGGCGGGGTATTGTTTCAGGAGGAACTCAGTCTCGGCAAATCCTTTGCCTGTTTTTTACACAACAATAATGAATTAAAAATAAGCAGATATCAAATAGATTTTAATAAAAATGCATATATTTCGCTTAGATAAAGCCACAGACACAAAAAAGCCCCCGCAACACTGCTGTTACGGGGGCTTTCTAATATGGTGGGCCCAGAAGGACTCGAACCTTCGACCAACGGATTATGAGTCCGCTGCTCTAACCAACTGAGCTATGGGCCCGGACCTGTTAACGCATTAACGAGACGTAGTATCGTTATCCGTTTCCAAGAAGCTGCGTAGCATATCCGATCTGCTCGGATGACGCAATTTTCTTAACGCCTTCGCTTCAATTTGTCGGATACGTTCACGCGTCACATCAAACTGCTTGCCTACTTCTTCCAGAGTATGGTCGGTGTTCATATCAATACCAAAGCGCATTCTCAGAACTTTTGCTTCACGTGGAGTCAAGCTGCTCAGCACTTCACGGGTACTTTCACCCAAGCTCGATGCCGTTGCATTGTCCATTGGCGATTGAACATTACCGTCTTCAATGAAGTCACCCAAGTGAGAATCTTCATCATCACCGATTGGAGTTTCCATTGAGATAGGCTCTTTGGCAATTTTCATTACCTTACGAACCTTATCTTCCGGCATTTCCATCGCTTCCGCCAACTCTTCCGGCGTGCCTTCGCGTCCTTTTTCCTGCAATAATTTACGGGAAATACGGTTCAGCTTATTAATCGTTTCGATCATATGCACTGGAATACGAATAGTACGCGCCTGATCTGCAATAGAACGGGTAATCGCTTGTCGTATCCACCATGTCGCATAAGTTGAGAACTTATAACCACGGCGATATTCAAACTTATCCACGGCCTTCATCAGACCAATATTACCTTCCTGAATCAGATCGAGGAACTGCAGACCACGGTTGGTGTATTTCTTTGCAATCGAAATAACCAAACGTAAGTTTGCTTCAACCATTTCTTTCTTAGCACGACGGGCTTTCGCCTCACCCACAGACACGCTGCGGCTGATGTCTTTAATCTGCTGAATAGACAGACGAGTCTCATTCTCAATGCGGATCAGCTGCTTCTGAAGTTTCAGAATATCATCCGAATACAGATCAAGTGCTGATGCCAATGCAGGCTTCGCAGCCATCACATCAGTCAACCAGCTTTGGTTAGTCTCGTTCTGTGGGAAGCTTGCAATGAAATCCTTACGAGCCATACCCGCACGGTCAATACACAGACGCATGATCTGACGTTCGTAACCGCGAATCTGAGAAATAATCTCGCTAAGCTGTCCACCCAAGTGATCGATAACTGGCTGAGTAAACTTAAATTCCAACAGCTTACGAGCCTGAGCCACGCGAATCTCAGCGTAACGGCTCATGTCATCCGCATCTCTGGCTTCAACCGCTGCGTCATACAACTCTTTCAACTGTAGGAATTTCTCGCGAGCTTCCTCAGGGTCAGGACCAGTGTCGATGACTTCTTCATCTTCATCGTCATCATCACCTGCGCCATCCACATCAACTTCAGAATCATCGTCAGTATCAGGTTTCTCATCACCGTCTTTGTCATCATCGGTGCTAGCCACTTCAGGCTCGGCAACCACTGGAGGTGGCGCTACAACGGCATGACGATCCGCATCCGGATCAACAAATGAATTCACAACATCCGTCAGACGAACTTCTTCCAGCTCGATCTTCTCGAAGCGCTCCAGAACGTATTCTGCAGACCCCGGGAATTCAGCCAAAGATGTTAGAACCTCATAGAGGCCTTCTTCGATACGTATTGCAATTTGGATTTCGCCTTCACGTGTCAACAGCTCAACCGTACCCATTTCACGCATGTACATACGTACGGGATCTGTTGTTCGACCGAAGTCGCTGTCTACGCTACTTAGCGCCGCTGCGGCTTCTTCCGCTGCGTCTTCATCGGCATCAACTGTCTCGTCACCCAGATTCAGACTATCTTCATCGGGTGCCTTCTCAAATACTTTGATGCCCATGTCATTAATCATGCTGACAACATCTTCGATCTGTTCAGGATCGACGATAGTATCAGGCAGGTGATCGTTGACTTCAGCGTAGGTAAGGTAGCCCTGCTCCTTACCTTTAGAAATCAATAACTTTAAGCTAGACTTCTGCTTCTCTTGTCCACTCATGTAACTGAGTTCCCGAAAAAAAGTTAATCGAGTATGATAACACACCAAAGTGCATTACATACATTATTTACCCACCAGACTATCGCAAACAGCATCTCTCACAGCGACTCGATATTATGAGGCTTTGTTTTGTCGCAGCAGAAAATTAACATCGTTTTTTTCTTGTTGCGACAGCCCATCATTTCTATCCTTGTGCAATAAGTTTTCTAGCCGTAGTTCATTAGCCTGAGTACGAATATACCGTAGACAGTCCTGAAACTCCTGTTTCAAAACCTCATCGTCATCACTGCCGGGTTGCAACTTCATTAATTGCAATAACGGCGCCTCAAGATCCGTGTGGCGCCAGCGTTCCAGTAATGACACTGCATTAATATGAGGACTCTCCTCTATAGATTCAATAAGTGTAGCCAATAAATCCGCTCCTGGCAGGCCAGATAACGCAATCTGCTCGGGATTTTCGACCAACCCGACCAACGATGGCTGTGACAGGATGAGCGTAATCGCATACTTAATCGGTGTACGCTGAACTTGTCTACGACTTCCGGGATTAGCGCGCTGTGGCTGGCTGCGCACCGCTTCCGGCTCGGCTCCCTGCCCTCTCAATATTGACCGCTTCTCAACCCCCGTTAAGCGCGATAAATTAGCAATCAGCTGATCTTTTAACAAACTTTCCGGAACTTGCTTTAACAAGCCACCTGCTTCGGTTAAAAATCGAGCCTTGCCTTCATTGCTACTAATATTGAACCGGCTACTTAAACCTTCTATAAAATAACTACTTAATGAGGAAGCCTCCGCATAGCCGGCCTCAAATGCTTCTTGTCCTATACGTCGAACCAGCGTATCTGGATCCTCACCTTCCGGCAAAAACAAGAACCGAATCTCTTTTTCATCACGCAAAACCGGCAAAGCATTTTCCAGCGCACGCCACGCCGCTTCCTTTCCCGCCCGATCGCCATCAAAGCAAAAAATAATCTCTGGCACGGTGCGATAGAGCATTTCAATGTGCTGTCGGGTCGTCGCTGTTCCGAGTGTCGCCACGGCATAACTGATGCCGTATTGAGCCAAGGATATAACATCCATATAGCCCTCAACCACGATCACCCGATCTAACTTTCGCGTAGCATTTCGTGCTTCGTAGAGTCCGTAAAGTTCATTACCCTTATGGAACAGCTGCGTTTCCGGCGAGTTGATGTATTTAGGCGTGTCATCACCCATCACCCGTCCACCAAAGCCAATTACCTGACCTTTACGGTTCCGGATCGGAAACATAATGCGATCACGATAGCGGTCATAACTGCCACCGTTATCTTTGCTAATCGCCAAACCAGAATCAATAATCTGCTGTGGCGAATAGTTTTTCCCGAGATACTTAATCACCGCATCCCAGGATTGTTGTGAGTAACCCAAACTAAACGTTTGCGCGATTTCACCACTTAAGCCACGCTGCTTCAGGTAATCTACTGCTGCAGGGGCTTTTTTCAATTGCTGCTGGTAGTAGCGAGTCGCCTCTTCCATCAGCTCTTCTAATCCTTTGCGCTGCTTCTGTTGTAGCGGGCTGCGTTGCTTAGCCTCCTGCCGAGGCACTTGCATTCCCATTGAGCTGGCTAACGACTCAACCGCCTCAACAAAGTCAAGGTGCTCATACTCCATCAGGAAGGTAATTGACGAACCACTCGCACCACAACCAAAGCAATAGTAAAACTGCTTAGTCGGACTTACCGTGAAGGACGGTGTTTTCTCATTATGAAAGGGGCAGCACGCCTGATACTCACGACCATGCTTTTTCAGAGGCACACGTGCATTGATCACTTCGATGACATCGCTACGCGCCAATACCTGATCGATAAAATCCTGTGGAATCAAACCCGCCATAAACCCTGATTACTCAATTAATTATTGTCGCCGTCAAAAAAGCCCGTAGAACGAATGCATTCTACAGGCTTTTTTATTTCGATGAGATAATTCGTTTAACGAGGCAGCACAGTGCTTCCCATTAAGTACTCATCAATTGCACGAGCACATTGACGGCCTTCGCGAATCGCCCAAACCACCAGCGACTGTCCACGACGCATATCGCCTGCGGCAAATACCTTATCTAAAGAGGTATGATAAGCCTGCTTGCCTTCAGTTTCACCCTTCACGTTACCGCGAGGGTCTAACTCAACACCCAGCTGCTCAATCATGTTTTCATGAACAGGATGCAGGAAGCCCATCGCCAAGGTCACGATATCCGCTTTAAGCTCAAACTCTGAGCCTTCCACTTCATTCAGTTTCCACTGACCCTTCTCATCTTTTACCCACTCAACATGGACGCAAGCGATGGCTTTTACATTGCCCTCACCGTCATCAATGAATGACTTGGTCGATACTGAGAACATGCGCTCGCAGCCTTCTTCCTGAGAAGTCGAGGTGCGGAACTTGTTTGGCCAATCAGGCCATACCAGCTGCTTATCTTCATGCTCAGGTGGCTTCGGCATGATCTCTAACTGAGTGACCGACAGCGCGCCGTTACGGGTTGAAGTACCGATACAATCAGACCCTGTATCACCACCACCAATGACCACTACGTGCTTACCTTCGGCTGAAATCACGTTCTCACGAGCATGTACGCCCTGAACCCACTTAGTATTGGCTTTCAGGTAATCCATCGCATAGTAAACGCCATTCAAGTCACGGCCCGGAATTGGCAAATCACGTGGCTTTTCAGAACCACCGGTCAATGCAACTGCATCGAACTCAGCCAACAAGTCACTCGTGCTGATATCTACACCGACACAGGTGTCAGTACGGAACTCAACACCTTCAGCCGCCATTTGCTTCATCCGGCGATCCAGCAATGATTTATCCAGCTTAAAGTCTGGAATACCAAAGCGCATCAATCCGCCAATACGAGACTCTTTTTCAAACAGCACCACGTGGTGACCAGCTCGCGCTAATTGCTGCGCCGCCGCCATACCCGCAGGACCAGAGCCGACAACCGCCACTCGCTTGCCTGATTTTATTTGCGCAACTTCTGGCAAAATCCAACCATTTTCAAAGCCTTTATCAACAATTGCGCACTCGATAGACTTGATCGTGACTGGTTCACTCGTCAGGTTTAAGGTGCACGACTCCTGGCAAGGTGCCGGACAAATACGTCCGGTAACCTCTGGGAAGTTGTTGGTGCTGTGTAGCACATCAACCGCTTCCTTCCATTTGTTGTTGTAGACCAAATCATTCCAATCCGGAATCAGGTTATTCACCGGACAACCGTTATGGCAAAACGGAATACCGCAATCCATGCAGCGAGCGCCTTGATTATTCAGCTCTTCATCGCTTAACGGAATGACAAACTCTTTAAAGTTAACCACTCGCGTTTCGACAGGTGCATAGCTTCGGTCTTTGCGTTCTATCTCTTTAAATCCTGTTACTTTTCCCATTGCAAATTCCTCTATTAAGCAGCTTCTTGGCGTTTTTTCAATACGCGTAGCGCATGGCGATAATCCGTTGGCGTTACCTTCACAAACTTAGTGAGGTAATGATCCCAGTCGCCCAAAATTTCTTTGGCCAACTCAGAGCCAGTGTATGCATAATGATTCGCGATAAGCTTCTTCAAGCGCACCTCATCAGCCTGCATCGGATCACTAACCAACTCATCGGGTGTATCGCTATCGACCGTTTCCAGCTCAACCATCTGCTTGTTACAGCTAGCGGCAAAACTACCGTTGCGATCCAAGACGTAAGCAATACCACCTGACATACCCGCTGCGAAGTTACGTCCGGTCTCACCCAAACAAACAACCACACCACCGGTCATGTACTCACAACCGTGATCACCAACACCTTCTACAACGGCTGATGCACCGGAGTTACGAACACAGAAACGCTCACCAGCAACACCGCGCAAATATGCTTCACCACTAATGGCTCCGTATAACAGCGTGTTACCAGCAATGATGTTTTTCTCAGCGCGGCCAATTTTGGCATCTTCCGGCGGATAGATCGCAATACGACCACCGGACAGACCTTTACCCACGTAGTCATTACCTTCGCCACATAGCTCCAGTGAAACACCTTTTGCTAACCAAGCGCCGAATGACTGACCAGCCGTTCCGGTTGCTTTGATTTGAATGGTGTCATCTGGCAATCCAGCGTGACCATACTTCTCAGCGATACGACCTGACAGCATAGTACCAAACGTACGGTTATGGTTGCGGATATCGATATCAATCGACACCTTCTCGCCATTTTCCAGTGCCGGTGCTGCCTGCTTGATCAGCTCATTATCCAATGCTGCATCCAAGCCATGATCTTGCTTTTGAGTCCAGTAGATATCTTTTGCTGATTTAGCAACAGGCTTAGTCAACAAGCGAGTGTAATCCAGACCTTGTGTTTTCCAATGCTCAACGGCAGTACGCATATCCAAACGATCAGACTGACCAACCATTTCATTCACAGTACGGAAGCCCAACTGCGCCATGATTTCACGCATTTCTTCAGCAACATAGAAGAAGTAGTTAATCACGTGCTCTGGCTTACCCGTAAAGCGCTTGCGCAGCTCAGGGTCTTGCGTTGCCACACCAACCGGACAGGTATTCAGATGACACTTACGCATCATGATACACCCTTCAGCAATCAGCGGCGCCGTCGCGAAACCAAACTCATCCGCACCTAACAAGGCAGCAATCACGACATCGCGACCAGTACGCAGACCACCATCAGCCTGTACACAGATACGGTTACGCAGTTTGTTTAGCACCAATGTCTGATGTGTTTCCGCCAAGCCGATTTCCCATGGAGAGCCAGCATGCTTGATAGACGTAATTGGCGATGCACCCGTACCACCCTCGTAGCCAGAAATGGTCACGTGATCCGCATGCGCCTTAGACACACCCGCCGCAACCGTTCCAACGCCGATTTCAGATACCAGCTTCACTGAGATGTCCGCTTTAGGATTCACGTTTTTAAGATCGTGAATCAACTGCGCCAAATCTTCAATCGAGTAGATATCGTGATGTGGTGGCGGTGAAATCAAACCAACGCCTTCTGTTGAATGACGGACCTTTGCGATGCGCGCATCAACCTTATGACCAGGAAGCTGACCACCTTCACCGGGCTTCGCACCCTGAGCCATTTTGATCTGGATCATGTCGGAATTCACGAGGTATTCCGCCGTCACACCAAAACGACCAGACGCAACCTGCTTAATTGCAGAGCGCATTGGATTCATCTTGCCATCTGGCATTAGCGAGTAACGCTCTGGCTCTTCACCACCCTCACCGGTATTTGACTTACCACCAATCTGGTTCATCGCTACCGCTAAGGTTGAATGCGCCTCATGCGAGATACTACCGAATGACATGGCACCGGTTGCAAAGCGCTTCACGATATCTTTTGCAGACTCAACTTCATCCAATGGAATCGCTTTGTCGGCAAATCTAAACTTCATTAGACCGCGTAAGGTCAGCAGCTTTTCAGACTGCTCATCGACCAACTTACAGAACTCTTTAAACGTCTTAGGATCATTACCACGGACTGAGTGCTGCAATTTAGCAATGGTTTCCGGCGTCCAAACATGGCTTTCACCACGGACACGGTAAGCATAATCACCACCGATATCCAGATGCTTAGCAAAGCGCATGCGGTTACCAAAGCCTTGTGAATGCAGTGCAACCGCTTCTTTAGCCACTCCATCCAGACCAATACCTTCAACGGTTGTCTTGGTACCGGTAAAGAACTCATCCAAGAATGGAGTCGATAAACCAATCGCATCAAAAATCTGCGCGCCACAGTAAGATTGGTAGGTTGAAATACCCATCTTAGACATGACTTTGCGAAGGCCTTTGCCAATCGCTTTAATGTAGTTAGCGTGCGCCTTACCAACCGTCATACCCGGCGCTAAATCAGCCAAGTTACGATCGATTGTTTCAAACGCTAACCAAGGGTTCACCGCTTCCGCACCGTAACCGGCTAAGGTCGCCACATGATGAATCTCAAGCGCCGCACCCGTCTCAACGACCAGACCGGTTTCAGTTCGCAATCCTTCCTGAATCAGATACTGATGAACTGCTGAGGTTGCCAACAATGCTGGAATCGCCAAACGCTGTGCACTTACCGCACGGTCTGACAGGATCAGGATATTGTAATGACCCAGAACCGCGTTCTTCGCCGCTTTACATAGATCATAAATCGCTTCGCGCATGCCCTCAGGGCCTTTAGACGCGTAGTAAGTAATGTCCAACGTTGCCGTCTGGAATGCATCACCCGCATGATCATGAATATGACGAATACGATCTAAATCTTCATTACTTAAGACTGGCTGAGATGACTCAAGGCGCATGTGCGAGCCAGAGTTATCATGTCCCAACAAGTTTGGACGAGGACCAATCAAAGTAATCAACGACATAACCACTTCTTCACGAATTGGATCAATCGGCGGATTGGTTACCTGCGCGAAGTTCTGCTTGAAGTAGTTTGATAGATGACGCGAACGATCTGACAGTACGGCAACCGGACTATCCGTCCCCATTGATGCCAAACCTTCTTCACCACCGTTCACCATTGGATGCAGTAAGAACTTAATATCTTCCTGTGTGTAACCGAAGCTTTGCTGAGTTTTCAGCAAGTCTTTTGGCGTCAATGGTGGCTTTGGATTCGCTTTGCCAGTCAGGTCAGACAATTCAATCTGGCCTTTATCCAACCACTCTTGGTATGGATGAGCATTGCTTAGCTCGTTCTTGATTTCTGTATCGGTAACGATGCGGCCCTGCTCCATGTCGATCAGGAACATTTTACCTGGCTGCAAACGCCATTTTTTAACAATCTTATCTTGAGGGATATCCAATACGCCCATCTCAGACGCCATTACCACCAAATCATCATCGGTGATTAGGTAGCGCGCAGGACGCAGACCGTTACGATCCAACATCGCGCCAATCTGGCGACCATCGGTAAACGCAACGGCAGCAGGACCATCCCATGGCTCCATCAAAGCAGCCTTGTATTCATAATAAGCACGACGCTTAGGTTCCATTGCGCTAGAGCTATGGCTCCATGCTTCCGGAATCAACATGGTCATCGCTTGAATCAGTGTGTAACCACCGGCGATTAATAATTCCAAAGCATTATCAAAACACGCTGTGTCTGATTGACCTTCAGGAATCACTGGCCAGATCTTTTTCAGATCATCGCCCAACAGCGTGGACTTCATTGAGTGGCGACGGGCAGCCATCCAGTTAACGTTACCGCGATTGGTATTGATCTCACCATTGTGAGCCACCATGCGAAACGGATGTGCCAGTCCCCAAGTCGGGAATGTGTTTGTGGAGAAACGCTGATGAACCAGAGCCAAAGCGGAAACAACGCGCTTGTCTAATAAATCTTGGTAATACTCACCAACCTGCTCAGCCAACAACATCCCTTTATAAACGATGGTGCGGGTGGACATGGAGTTGATGTAAAAA
Organism: Leucothrix mucor DSM 2157; assembly: GCF_000419525.1. Taxonomy (NCBI): domain Bacteria; kingdom Pseudomonadati; phylum Pseudomonadota; class Gammaproteobacteria; order Thiotrichales; family Thiotrichaceae; genus Leucothrix; species Leucothrix mucor. The sequence continues at coordinate 4,806,030 of NZ_ATTE01000001.1, read as the reverse complement.
TCTCTGTAACCCGGAACCTGATTTTCTCTGATTCGGGCACTCACCATTTTATGGATAACGAATAACTTACGCTCTAAGCTTACTTGATAAGTGATCGCATCCGCGCCGGTAATAAATACTTGACGGATGAAAGGCTCAGTCGGCTTAACACTCTCACCTAAGTCTGAACTATCAACCGGCACATCGCGCCAGCCTAATACTCGCTGACCTTCTTCGGTGATGGCACGAACAACTTCATCTTCCAGTGCCGCACGTTCGTCAGCGTCTTTTGGAAAGAACAGCATACCAACGCCGTATTCACCAACAGGGGGAAGTTTGAAATCAACAACAGCGCGAAAAAATGCGTCAGGAATCTGCATTAATAAACCAGCACCGTCACCTGCTTTGGGGTCAGCCCCAACCGCACCACGGTGAACAATACGTTTAAGAATAGTCAGCCCTTGTGTAACAATGTCGTGGCTCTTTTCACCCTTAATATGGGCAACAAAACCAACACCACACGCGTCATGCTCATTGGCCGGGTCGTAAAGCCCCTGCCGTTCAGGCAATGATCCTAAATGCATACAGTCCTCGCTAAATGATTGAATCGTATGAAAAACCCCTCTCACAACGATCACGTAAAAAAATGGCCGATTAGTATATCAGCGTTTCGGGATTTGTGGTGAACTGCGGAAAATCTCAATACACACTATTAAGCGCCCTGTGGGAACAGGGGATTTTCGGCTAATTCGGATAGCCGCAAAATACCATACTATGAGGGATAGTTGGTACCACTATTTTCCAGCACTGGCCCCATAATGAAAACTCATGACCTTATGCTGAAACAGAATCTGCTTACTGTTCCAACAACCTTGGCATGATCTCAACTAAGTTGCAAGGACGAGTGCGATAGTCCAGCTGGGCAGAGATTAGCTTGCTCCAACCGTCTTTGCAGGCACCGGTAGAGCCCGGCAAACAAAAGATGAAGGTACCATTTGCAACGCCAGCGACTGCACGAGATTGTAGCGTTGAGGTAGCGATTAATTCATACGACAGCACGCGGAACATTTCCCCAAAGCCATCAATGGTTTTATCAAACAGGGGAACAAGTGCTTCAGGTGTACCATCTCTTCCGGTTAGGCCTGTACCACCTGTTGTAACGATTGCCTGAACCTCAGGATCAGCGATCCATTGCGACACCACTGACCGTAGCTGATAGCGATCATCTTTAACAATTTGCTTGTCATAAAGACGATGGCCATCAGCCTCCAATAACTTAACTAAGGTTTGGCCGGACTTGTCATCTGCTTCAGTTCTGGAGTCAGAGACGGTTAGCACCGCCAAATTTAATGGGATAAACGCCCGCTTTTCATTCTCCATCACTCAACCTCCGCAGTTTTTTAAACTTTAATCTTTTTCGTCAATCCAGCTCATCTGAATCGCTTCGAGAATCTTCTCATTGGAGCGCTCAGGATCATCCTTAAACTCTTCCAACTCAGTAACCCAACGGTGCAAGTCTGTAAAACGAACGTACTGTGGGTCTACATCCGGATGCGCTTCATCTAAGGAAATAGCGATATCCAGCGTATCTGTCCAAGTTAATTCCATGACCTACTCCTTAATGGTTCTCAGAAACCATATTAATCGTATATTTCGGAATTTCAATCACCAGATCTTCATTCTTCACACAAGCTTGGCAGCTTAGGCGTGAATCAGGGTCAACGCCCCAAGCCTTATCCAGATAATCTTCTTCCAGATCAGTGGCTTCAGCTAAAGAATCAAAGCCCTCGCGGATATGCACGTGACAAGTTGTGCAAGCACAAGACTTCTCACAAGCGTGTTCAATTTGGATCCCGTTTTTCAGCGCAGCATCACAGATACTGGTGCCGGCATCAGCTTCGATCACTGCGCCATCTGGGCACAGGTCTTCATGCGGTAAAAATATAATCTGTGGCATAAGGTTTATCTCTCAAACTCAGTAATATTATGACCGGACATGGCAGTTTGAATATTGCTGTCCATGCGCCGTGCTACGTAAAACTCTGCGGTGTGCTCAAGCTGCTTGATTGCCGCTTTAACGGCCTCGGCATCATCACTATTGCGGGCTTCCGCTAATACTGCGCGAGCTGCCAATAAGGTCTGCTTTTCTTCAGCCGTTAACAATTGATCCGCATCGGCAGCCATTGCGGCATCTAAAGCCTGCATTGAGCGGTCTGCTTCAACTTGCTGCTCTCTTAAGCGGCGTTGCTCAACATCCGCTTTGGCATTTTCCATGGAAGCACGAATCATCGACTCGATTTCCCCATCGGACAAACCATAAGAAGGCTTCACCTCAACCGCAGCGCGTACACCGGTTGATTCTTCTTCCGCCATGACACTCAGCAAACCATCGGCATCTACTTGAAAGGTCACTTTAATGCGAGCCGCACCAGCGACCATTGGTGGAATTCCACGCAATGCAAACTTGGCTAAAGAGCGATTTTCTTCAACGGTTTCACGCTCACCTTGCAGCACGTGAATGGTCATCGCAGTTTGGTGATCTTTAAACGTCGTGAACTCTTGTGCGCGAACGATTGGAATCGTGGTATTTCGGGAGATTACTTTCTCAACCAAGCCACCATACGTCTCAAGCCCTAGTGACAGCGGGGTAACATCCAGCAACAGCATTTCGCTATCGGGTTTATTACCGGCCAGTACATCTGCTTGTATGGACGCGCCAATGGCGACCACTTTATCCGGGTCAATATCAACCAACGGCGGACGCTCGAAAAACTCACCCACACGCTGACGAACTAATGGCACACGGGTAGACCCACCCACCATCACGACTTCAGCAATTTCTTCTTTCTCAACACCCGCATCACGCACTGCGCGGCGGCATGCCATCAGCGTCTTTTTCACCAGCGGCTCAATTAAGGTATTGAACTGATCCAGTGTTAAATTGCCTTGCCAATCCGCCAGCGATACCGCGACTTCTGAAGCATCGGTCAATGCCTCTTTCGCACGACGCGCTTCAATCATTGCATCACGCAATAATTGTGCATCAGGCTCAGCTTGCTGATCGATGGATTTTAGTAGCCATTCAGCGATGACATGATCAAAATCATCACCACCCAGTGCCGAGTCGCCACCGGTTGACATCACTTCAAAAACACCTTTATTTAAGCGCAATAAAGAAACATCGAAGGTACCGCCACCCAAGTCATAAATTGCAATGACTTGATTATCAACTTCTGCTTTTTGATCCAAACCATAAGCGACAGCGGCAGCAGTTGGCTCGTTCAATAAGCGAAATACATTTAAGCCCGCAAGGCGTGCGGCATCTTTAGTCGCTTGGCGCTGCGCATCATCGAAATACGCGGGCACGGTAATCACTGCACCGGTTAGCTCGCCACCCAAACTTTCTTCGGCACGATCTTTAAGCGCTCTTAGAATTTCAGCAGAGACTTCAATCGCGGTGACGTTACCGGAGCGTGTTTTGATTTGCGGAACGGCGCTATCACCTTCGACAAAGCGATAAGGCAACTGCCCGCCTAAAGTTTTGATTTCACTGACTGCACGACCGAGCAAACGCTTGGCTGAGGCAATCGTGTTGTGAATATCCAAGCCAAGCGCTGCTTTGGCCTTATCACCGACGATAATACTACCGTCATCCATATAACGAACGACCGAGGGCAGTAAATGCCGACCTTGCTCATCCGGTAGTGTACTGGCTTCGCCACTGCGAACAGCGGCGACTAACGAATTCGTGGTTCCCAGATCAATTCCGACCGCGAGCCTATGCTCATGCGGTGCGGTAGACATTCCGGGTTCAGATATTTGTAATAATGCCATGCATCAACCTTTAGCTTGCGTCATCTTCCAGCTTTTCTTCAAGCTGCTTAATTTCGCCCATCAATCGTTCAAAAAACTTCAACTTCAGCACAATCTGCTTCGCATCATCCAAGTTGCCCGCGTCAAGATCTTCAACAAAATCCAGCTCTAAACCGGATTGCTCAGCTCGCACACTTTTAGACAAGGCATCAATTGCATCAAATGGATCATCAGCTTGAGATACTTGCTCCAAAGCTTCGCGACGCTCCATCTGAGCCATCAAAAAAGCCATATCACTGGTAGTATCGCGCTCATCATCAAAGTCAACGCCGGCTAGTTCGAGCAAATAACGTGCCCGTAAGCGTGGCTGCTTTAGCGTATCCTGAGCGGTATTGATGAAGCTGGTAATTTGCTGGGCGATACGGCGCTGCTCATCGGTGCCACTGGCAAAACGATCGGGATGGTGTTTTGCCTGAAGCTCGCGAAAAGCGCTAGCGAGTTTAGCCTTATCCAGTTCGTACTGAACCGGCAAGCCAAATAACTGAAAGTAGTTTTGCTTAAAATCGATCGACATGTGAGTAATCACTATTTCGGGGGCAGAATGAGAATGAGCCGATTGATAACCGGCTCATTGGAAGGGTACTACAGATGTCGCTTAAACGGTGAAACTCTCACCGCAGCCACAAGCACCCGACTCATTCGGATTGGTGAACTTAAAGCCTTCATTCAGGCCTTCACGTGTGTAATCCATCACCGTGCCATCCAGATAAACCAGACTTTTCGGATCAACAATCAGGCTCACACCATGGTCTTCAAACACTGTATCGTGCTCATCAACAGCATCTGCGAATTCCATCACATAAGCCATTCCTGAGCAGCCGTGCGTTTTAACACCCAAACGCAAGCCGACACCTTTGCCTCGCTTTTGCAAAAAGGAACTAACCCGATCTGCTGCGGTTTCAGTTAAGGAAATTGCCATGGTTACACCTCGTCACACGTTTCTATCAGCCGAATTACTGCTTACTCTGAAAATCATCAATTGCTGCGCGAATGGCATCTTCTGCCAGTACTGAGCAGTGAATTTTTACCGGTGGTAATTCCAGCTCATCAGCAATATCAGTGTTCTTAATTTCTTTTGCCTGGTCCAAAGTCTTGCCTTTAACCCACTCTGTCAGCAAGCTAGAAGATGCAATAGCCGAACCGCAGCCATATGTTTTGAACTTAGCATCTTCGATGATGCCATCAGCACCTACTTTAATTTGCAGACGCATAACGTCTCCACAGGCTGGCGCTCCAACCATGCCCGTTCCAATCGCTGCATCTTTTGCATCGAAAGAACCAACATTACGTGGGTTGTCGTAATGATCCATTACCTTATTGCCGTATGCCATATCTATATCCTCAAAAAATTCGTCAGTTGACTGAGTTAACAATCAGTCTTAGTGCTCAGCCCACTCAACAGTACTTAGATCAATACCGTCTTTAAACATATCCCATAATGGGGACAGGTCACGTAGTTTTTCAACCGCAGCACGGGTTTGTTGTATTGCAACGTCTACTTCTTCAGCAGTTGTAAAACGTCCAATGGTAAAACGTAACGAGCTATGTGCCAGTTCATCGCTACGGCCTAAGGCACGCAGAACATAACTTGGCTCAAGGCTGGCACTGGTACAGGCTGAACCGGAAGATACCGCGATATCTTTCAAAGACATCATCAGACTCTCACCTTCAACATAGTTGAAACTGATGTTCAGGTTACCGGCAATGCGTTGCTCCAGATCACCATTCACATAGACTTCTTCCATATCTTTGAAGCCATCATATAAGCGGTCGCGCAACATGCGGATGCGATCATTTTCAGTCGCCATTTCTTCACGACAGATACGGAACGCTTCGCCCATGCCTACAATCTGGTGCGTTGGCAAAGTACCTGAACGCATTCCACGCTCATGTCCGCCACCGTGCATCTGTGCTTCGATACGTACCCGTGGCTTACGACGAACAAATAACGCACCGATACCTTTAGGGCCGTATGCTTTATGAGCAGAGAAGCTGATTAAGTCAACTTTCATTGCTTCAACGTCGATCAGTGCTTTACCGATACTTTGCGCCGCATCCACATGGAATACAATCTTACGGTCGCGACAGATCTCGCCAATCGCAGCAATATCTTGGATGACGCCCGTTTCATTGTTCACGTGCATAATAGAGACAACCGTCGTGTCATCGCGCAGTGAATCTTCGAATACTTTCAGATCCAACAAGCCGTTTGGCATTGGGTCAAGGTACGTGACTTCAAAGCCTTCACGCTCCAACTGACGGCAAGTATCTAATACTGCCTTGTGCTCAGTTTTCATCGTAACGATGTGCTTACCACGACGTTCGTTGAAGTGAGCCGCGCCTTTGATAGCCAGGTTGTCTGATTCAGTCGCGCCACTAGTCCATACGATTTCGCGTGCATCAGCGTTGATTGTCTTAGCGACTTCTTCGCGTGCTTCTTTGACCAGGTCTTCTGCAGCCCAACCGATTGCATGACTACGCGATGCCGGATTTCCGAACACACCATCCAGCGTTAGACACTTCATCATCTTCTCAGCAACACGAGGATCTACCGGTGTTGTTGAAGAGTAGTCCATATAAATGGGTGTTTTATAATCACTCATGGGATATTACCTTGTTCAATTCCTGAATATTTTAGCAACCGCTCAAATTGTGCAGCGTTGCTTCTTTTACAGCCTTCGTATCTTGTCTCGCCGCAACTTCTAACACTTCTTTGCGGCTCATCATATCTTCAAGCGTGATGTCATCGAGAAAACTCTGAATTCGTCCACTCAGGTCGGCCCACAAATCATGGGTCAGGCAGCGTTTTGTCTGTTGGCAATCACCGCTGCCACCGCAATTGGTGACATCTACATTTTCATCTACCGCCAGTATAATACTGGACATGGCAATTTCTGATGGCGTGCGGCTAAGGCTATAACCACCGCCCGGGCCTCGCATACTTACTACCAAGCCGCGCTTACGTAATTTGGAAAATAACTGCTCCAGGTAGGATAATGAGATATCCTGCCTTTCCGAAATGTCCGCAAGTGACACCGGGCCGCTTTTGCTGTGTAGCGACAAGTCCAGCATAGCGGTTACTGCGTAACGGCCTTTGGTTGTCAATTTCATGGCTGATGCTCCGTTCTGGAATACTGCATTTGCGCGCATGTTAGAATACCTGACAAAATTAGTCAAGTACTCACAAAATCTTTGACAGATTAAGCCTCGGCACTGCATTCAGGAGCGTTTGGGTATAGGACTCGCGGGGGTTGCCACACACTTGTGCGGTAGGGCCTTGCTCAACAATCCGGCCTGATTTCATCACGACCGTCTCATCACTTAGGTATTCAACCACTGCAATATTGTGAGTGATGAATAGCAATGTCAGATCACGCTGCTGACGTATTTCCAGCAGTAATTGTAACACTTCCGCCTGCACGGAGACATCCAAGGCACTGGTGATTTCGTCACAAACAATAAACTCAGGGTTTAGAACCAATGCGCGCGCCAAGCCAATTCGTTGACGCTGACCACCCGAAAACTCATGGGGATATCGCCACAAATGCTCTTCGCTCAGCTGCACCTGCTCTAGTACGGCAATTGCTCGCGCAATACGGTCGTCGCGGTTTTCACCAATACCATGTGCGGCCATTGGCTCAGTTAAGGTGGTTACAATTTGTAGCCTAGGGTTCAACGAGGATTGCGGATCCTGAAAGGCGATTTGCATGCGTGGACGTATGGGGCGTAATTCGTTGGCTCTCAAACCGGTTAACTCCACACCATCCAGCTTTACGCTGCCAGAGGTTGGTTTTTCCAGCTGCAAAATCGCTCGACCTAGCGTGGTTTTACCACAACCCGACTCACCCACCAACGCCATAATACTGCCTTTGCGAATAGAGAGATCAACGCCATCCACCGCTTTAACGTGGTCGACTACCCGTCGGAATACCCCTTTGCGAATAGGAAACCAGACATTCAGCTGCTTAACTTGGATAATCGATTCCTGAGTGCTCTCAGCAACTTGCCGCTCACTCAGCACTGGCTTAGCCAGATTTTCCGGCACTGCTGCGAGCAACTGCTGCGTGTAAGGGTGCTGCGGATTGGTCAACACTTCACGAGTGGTACCCTCCTCTACCAACTTGCCCTGCTGCATCACACCAACGCGATGCGCCATTTGCGCCACCACACCAAAATCATGAGTGATAAACAGAACCGCCATGCCCTGCTCTTGCTGCAGCTCCCGCATCAAATGCAGAATCTCAGCTTGTACGGTGACATCAAGCGCAGTGGTTGGTTCATCTGCAATCAGCAAATCCGGCTTACAGGCCAACGCCATGGCAATCATTACCCGTTGGCGCTGTCCACCGGATAATTGATGCGGATAATCATTAAAGCGTGATGCTGCCGACTCCAGCTTAACCTGCTCCATTGCTTCAATGGCTTGAGCACGCGCATCAGCATCCGACAGATTGGGATTGTGTAACTGCAGGGCTTCAACAATTTGCTCACCGACACTAAACACCGGATTTAACGAGGTCATTGGCTCCTGAAAAATCATCGCAATGCGTGCACCACGAATTTTCCGCAAATCCTCATCAACGAGCTCCAGCATATTCACTGACTCGCTTTTTTCCGACTCCCCTCGCCGCCACTCAAATTGAATAGACCCCGAAGGATGCGAAGCAAGACCTGTCGGTAATAGCTGAATAATCGAGAGCGCGCAGATTGATTTACCACTGCCCGACTCACCCACTAAACAAAAGGTTTCGCCACGTGCAATATTGAAACTAACACCCGCGACCGCTTCAACTTTTTCACTGCCACGCCCCAGAGTGGTTCGCAGGTCTTTTACCTGCAACAAACTCATGACACGACTCCAGCTTTGCGCGCCAACTGTGGGTCAACCGCATCACGCAAAGCCTCGCCCATCAGGTTATAGGAGAAAACGGTAAAGAAAATAGCGCCGCCCGGGAATACCGCCAACCACCAGTTAAATACCGATGACTTAACCGCCTCATTCAACATGCCACCCCAAGATGGCGCTTCAACTGGCCCCAAACCCAGAAAGCTCAATGTCGCTTCGGTCAAGATCGCTGCTGCAACTCCAAAGCTGGCGACCACCAACACTGGCGCGATGCCATTAGGCAACATATGACGGAAGAGTATCGAGCGTAGTGATAAACCGCTGGCAATCGCGGCTTGAACAAAGTCCTGCTTACGCAGCTTGAGGAATTCAGCACGCACATAGCGGGCATAACCCGACCAACCGGTGATGCCGATAATAATCATAATGATATAAACGCTGCGACCGAAAAATGCGACAAAGGCCAACAGCAAAAACAATACCGGTATGGCTTCAAAAATCTCAACCAACCGCATTCCAATCATATCGAAGCGACCAGAGAAGTAGCCCATTTGCCCACCGATAATAATTCCGATAAACATCGAAATGCCGGTCGCAATAAATCCGATACTCAGCGCAACCCGCGAGGCATGCACCATACGGCTAGCAACATCTGAGCCGGTTGAATCAGTGCCCATTAGATGGAAACGTCCGCCTTCAAAGGTTGGCGCGGTCAGGCTGGTATCGCCGAAATCGCGTAGGTAGTCACTCGGTGAATAAGGGATTGGAGGCAACACTTGCCAGTCATAAGCACCTGCCGCTACCTGCTCACGAAACTGCTCATAAATAATGGTTTTGGGTGGCGAAAAGAAGGATAGCGCGATCAGATAGCTAACAATTACTGTTGCTAACACCACGACTACTTTTTTCGAAAACTTTATTGGGATTTTCCAAAGCAATAGACTGACAATGAATAACACCATCAAAGCAATATCTTCTGCAGATAAGTATCGCAAAATCGGCGAGGAGACCTCCCCTTGCTGACTGATCAACAGCGGCATACTGTTGGCTAGTAGCGGTGCAAAACATGCAACAAACACCAGCAATAAAACCCAGGTAAAGCCAATGCGTGCGCCCCAACCGGAAAATGCCGTGCGCAAAATATGCTTGGCATAACTTTCACCCACTTGTGCGCGACTAGTCATATTGCACCCTCGGGTCAACCAGCGTGTAAAGCATGTCGGATATCAGATAACCGATCAGCGTTAAAATGCCTGAAATCAAAGTAATGGATAACACCAACTCACGGTCTCTCGCTTGCACTGCCTCAATTACTAACTTACCCATGCCATCAATGGAAAAGATCTGTTCTACGATCACAGAGCCAGCCAATAAGCTTGGTAAGATACCGGCCAAAATGGTAATCAATGGAAGCAAACTATTTCGGAAGACATGACGCCAAAGTACGGATTCTTCATCGACGCCTTTAGCACGGGCAGTGCGAGCGTAGTCGGCATTCAGATTTTCCAAAATGGAGGTTCGCATAATTTTGGCTAAGGAGGCAAAGCCACCATAGGATAAAACAATGGTCGGTAAAATCAGATGCCAAATACGATCCAGTAAATAGCCTCGGGTAAAGTCGCCACCCAGCCATTGCATAGCCAGCATCGACGCTATCGCCAAACCGACAACTGCAAAAATAACGACGCGTAAAATAGGCGATTCACTACGGGCGATTAGTGCTAATACGCCAGCAAGTAGCAACGGCCAGACCGCCCAGTTCAACCATAAGAACTCAGGATGCGCTAATGACATCCAACTACCACCAACTAACCCAACAACCACTGCAATAATGGTTCGTAAATTTCGATTAGTTAAACGTGACAGCATTACAGCCAACATTACGCCAGCCATGCCTAATATAAACAATTTCAGAATATCGCCGACCGAGGACCAGTGCGGCAAGAATGGCATTTGATAAGCTTCACTGGCACTCAACCCACCCGTTGGGAACCACTGCCAATGCTGCACACTGGCAAAAAAGCCGATTAGCATGACGCCGACCAACATGGAAGGCAGTGACCACAACGCCAGCATAATGACATTCGAGCCAACATCGAAGCGCCCTCCCCGATCTCGTGCGGCATTCATACCGACCACAATGGCAATCAAGTAGATCAAAGGAATGGTAATCACATTTAGCAGCAGAGTGATAGGTAGGCGCTCTTTAATCAGCGCAATTACTGGCTGACCAAAAAACACGCTTTCGCCCAGATCCGAGCCTTTAGACCATGAAAACCCTTGCGACTTTCGATCGTCATCATAGATGATGCCGACCGGTGAGACGTTATTCAGCCATCGCAAATACTGCACGGGGGCCGGATCATCCAGCCCATAGCGTTTATTGTAGTAGTCGATTTTCGCCTGCTTTTGCTCGGGCTTAAGATCCATACCGCCCACTAACATTTGACCAGTCAAGCCACCTGGCGACATCGCCATAATGGTAAACACCACTAGGGTGATACCCAGCAAGGTCGGAATCATCAACAATAATCGGCGCAGCAAATAAGTCAGCATTGAATAAGCACCTTAATCACTGATATTTTTGCGCAGCTTTCGGCACGAAAATCTCAACTGGCTGGAAATTGAGATTCAAGCCAGACGGCGTAAGATCAACATTCTCAATTCGCTTATCCAAAAAGACCAAAGACTTACGACGCATTAGGAAGGTGTACGGCTGGTCCTCATAAAAAACCGCCTCAGCCTTTTGCCAAACGGGCATGCGCTTAGACTCATCAACAATGACCCGAGCCTCATCAATCAAACTATCCAGCTCTTTGCTACGGTAACTGATGAAGTTATTACCGCCGGTTTTAGCCTGTGAGCTATGAAACATTTGGTAAATATCGGTTTCAAAGCCACTGCTCCAACCCAATATTGTGGCATCGAAGTTTTTAGTATCGAGACGCTCCAGCATGACTGACCATTCAGTTGGCTCAGGCACTAATTGAACACCCGCTTTTGCGTACATATCTTTGAGCAGCAGCACCAGACTCTTAGTGTCATCGCTACCTTGGGAGTACATGAGCTTAAAGCTAAATGGCTCACCGGCAGCGTCTTCCAGCAGGCCGTCATTATCTCGGTCTTCATAACCAGCTTCTTTTAACAAAGCCTTGGCCTTATCCACATCCGCTTTTCGGGGTAATAAAGCTGGATCATGCTGCTTACTGCGCGGACTAAACGGGCTAATTGCTGCCTCGGCATAGCCACGGTAAATATCACGAATAATGGTGTCACGATCGGTCAAATAGGTCATTGCCTGGCGCACGCGCTTATCGGCAAAGCGGGTCGCCTGCTCCCCAGACTGCTGATTCCAACCAATATAGCTGTAACCTGCCGTTGGAGACATGTATTCAAAGTTGTGACTTTTCTCTTTAATTTGTTCATCTTGCAGCAGGCGGTCGTATTCAATAGGACGTGCCGAATACACATCAATATCGCCATTGCGGTAAGTGGTTAACCGCGCACTGTCATTTTGAATAATCCGCCAAACCATTTTATCGAAACTTGGCTGTACTGATCCCCAATAGCGTGGGTTGCGAACCAATTCGACAGTGCCTTGCTCTGAACTCCAGGATTTAGGGTCGGCCAAGCGATAAGGGCCAGAGCCAATCAGCAAACCTTTTGAATTATTAAAGGCTTCCGTCTTAGTCATGTACTCTTCATAAAAGTGCTTAGCCAGAATCGGAATACCACCCGCTGCGCCAAGTGCCTCAAAGTACGGGTCTTTAAATACGAACTCAACTTCGTACGGCCCTTTAGCCGTGACGCTTTTTACCTTCTCATAATAGGCACGCTCACCCGGCGCATTGATTCCTTCATTCATCATGAAGTCATAGGTAAAGGCGACATCTTCGGCAGTTAACGGTTTGCCATCAGAGAAGGTTACATTCGAGTTAAGCTTAAAGTTAATGACCAGGCCACCATCACTAACCGTCCAAGACTTGGCAATTAGCCCGGTCCACTCCAGCGTATCAGGGTCACGAGTCAACAAGGACTCCAACACATAGGCCTGCACCTCGCTGGCATAGACATCGCTGGAGACATAGGGAGTAATGGTTTTGAGTGTGTTGCCGAAAGTATCAACTTTCCAGTCGCCTTCGGCGTAACTCTCTTGTTGTGATGCTTGATAAGCGCGCCGAAAGGACTCTGGAATGGTGCCACTTGCTTTTGAACCACCGCTAGCAACTACTTTACCATTCGCATCTGATGCAGCTACCTGCTGAACCACCAGCCCTTCGTTCCAAGATTGCTGCAACTTGCTGACAGTATTGCGCACATCGTGAACATCTTTGGCCTGCTCTGTGACAGCCACTTGCATTTCTGTCAGTTTATTCCATTGCCGGTCAACCTGATACATGACCAGAATTAACAGAAGCACTATCAAAGTGAGTAGCACGTAAAGGATCACATCGCGGGCGGTCAGTCTCTTCTGCATGGCAAGCTATCTACATGTTATTGTTAATGTAGACTCACTATAGCGAGCTTAAGTAAAATTATCCAGCAACCAGAGGCGTGGTAGTGCTACCAGTTGAGCTTTACACCAATTGAATTCAGCTGAGATGCCAGCAAGTCGGTGGATGGGTCATCAGACTCGGCGACGTTATTGAATTTTTTCTGCGCATGACTCACATAGATAACACTAGAGTCATTTAACTTGTAACCAGCTTCTAGTGACAGCGCCCAATAGTCACGCTCTGAATCAAGCTCTGCACCCTCAACTTTAGAAGACTCCGCAAAACCAACCGCACCATATTGACCAGACACATAAGCCTTCGGCGTCACCTGATACTTAGCACCAACTAAAAAGGATAGCGAGTCGCCGGACTTTGATAGCGTTGAATCTGCTTCTGGTCGACTAATGTTCGCAACATACTTTTCAGCCACCAGATCAAGACGCACCTGACTATTATTGCGACTTTTATAAGTAAGCCTACCTTTAAGCGCCCCGCTTTCCTGTCCAGACTGGTGATAAGCCATTGCCGCTTCATAGGGACCTTGTTGCGTATTGACCAAAAAACCCACAGTATCACTATCCGTGTCAATATCAGCTGGAGCATATTGCGCACCCACTTCAAATGGCCCAGACTGATTCAGGTAAGTCACTGATGATGCTGCGTCGTCACCCCGAATCACTAAATCGTAGGCAGTCAGCAACCCAAGACCGACATCGGATCGTTCAAGGTTTCTTGAGGAATAATGCGCATCTGCCGCATAAGACAGGTCATAAAGACCTAGAGGTTCGGACTCTGGAGATGAAACAGATGAGGCCGCATAAGCTAAAACATTCGACGAGAATGCCAAAACCGGAGCCATCAAAATGAGGGTATTTGTTATTTTCATTATATTTCCCAGAGTCTGTCGCCACATGAACTCGACTGAGTTCACTAAAGACTAATTCAAGTCTATCTTCGGTGTGGCAAAAATGCAACACAGCTCGTCTGAATGGGAAACGCAAAAAAGCGGCAATGTAAACATTGCCGCTTTTTGTAAAACGTGTAGCCGAAAATCTGTTTGCGATTAACGCTTGGAGAACTGAGTCGCCTTACGTGCTTTGTGCAAACCAACTTTCTTACGCTCAACTTTACGTGCATCACGTGTCAGGAAGCCACTACGCTTCAGGACATCACGATGACCTTCGTTGAATTCAAGCAGAGCTCTGGCAATACCTAAACGGATTGCGCCTGCCTGACCACTGTCACCACCACCGGCAACTGTGACGTTAATATCAAAAGTCTCAACTGAATCCGTCGCATCTAATGGCTGACGAACAACCATGCGAGACGTTTCACGACCAAAATATTCGTCGATGCTCAGCTTGTTAACCGTAATATTGCCCGAGCCATTCTTCATGAAGACGCGCGCAGAAGACGATTTCCGGCGACCTGTTCCGTAGTACTGTGTATCAGCCATTGCTCTGTATTCTCTAATGCTGTTAAATCTTAAACTTCTAAAGGCTGTGGTTGCTGAGCATGATGATTGTGCTCTGGCCCCGCATACACTTTGAGTTTACGATACATGTCACGACCCAGCGGACCTTTAGGCAACATGCCTTTAACCGCTAATTCGATGATACGCTCAGGCGCCTTGGCCTGTAGCTTGTCAAAACTTATGGACTTCAGATTACCAACGTAGCCGGTGTTTCTGTAGTACATTTTGTCAGTAAACTTGTTACCAGTTACTGCCACTTTATCTGCATTAATAACAACGATGTAATCGCCAGTATCAACGTGTGGTGTGTAAATCGGCTTATGCTTACCGCGCAAACGTGATGCAATCTCGCTGGCCAGTCGACCAAGTGCTTTGCCCTCAGCATTTACGACAAACCAGTCGCGCTTAACCTCTGCCGGCTTTGCACTGAATGTTCCCATGTCAATTCTCCAGGAAATGAAGCTAAATCTGTTCGGTATTGATTACTTGAATAGAACGAATATCTAATCAAATTCAAAGAACGCAGCATTCTAGGTTAATCATCGAACTTACTCAAGCGCTTTTTACGCTTTTTTTGAAACTTCCCTTAAACAGAAATTTGCAACCATAGAGCCTCAAGTGAATCTAAACCCGTAATCACAGCGTTTAAGATAACAAGGGTCATGATCGTGTCATAATCATACCAATGGAGGAACGGTTCATGTTGAGCAAACTGCGTAACCTGATATGGAATAAAGTTGTCGGTTGGCTAATCGCCATTCCGGAGGCAAACAGGAACCTGTCCGCAATCAATAACCCCAAGCGATTATTGGAGTCACTCAAGCCAGCTGATGTGATTTTATTTGAAGGCCGCACTCGGGTTGGCGATATCATCAAGCTAATCACGCTCTCGCCATGGATTCACTCTGCCCTGTACATTGGTCGCCTGAGCGAAGTCAAAGATCCGGCCATTCGTGCCCGCATTCTGAAGTTTTACGATGGCGATCCAAATGAACAACTGGTGATCGAATCCTTACTGGGTTATGGCACCGTGGTGAGGCCCATGAGTGACTACATGGATGATAACCTTCGAGTCTGCCGCCCCACTCATCTACGACCCAAAGACCAACAAAAAGTCGTCTGCTTTGCTGCTGAGCATTTGGGACTCTCTTACGATGTCAGGCAACTGCTAGATTTGGCCCGCTTCTTTTTCCCTTACGGCTTACTACCTAGGCACTGGCGCTCCACGTTATTTCAACACAACGCAGGTAAACCGACGCATGTGGTATGCTCAGGAATGATAGCAAGATGCTTTCAAAGTGTTGATTACCCCATTTTGCCGGTTGTGGTAACGGACAATAACGAATACAAAAAAATCTATAAACGTAATTTCCGATTATTTGTACCCGCTGATTTTGACTACTCACCTTACTTTGAGATCGTCAAGTTTCCAGACCTAGATCTGTCACACGGCCACTCCCATCGCTATCTACCTTGGGAAACTGGTGAAGGTGACGAACTGCCATTAATCGCCGAACGCTCCGAAACATCAAAACCCTCGCGAACCATCCTTGAAGGAGGCTCATCATGATCTCATCACTTCTCGCACTCATCAGCCTATTAGTCATTTTACTAATAAGCGGCTATTTGCGACTATCTTTGGTGAAAACAGCCCCATTTATACTGACTTGGTTAGCCGGTATATTTATCTTTGATGCATGGCATAACGGCATCTGGTTCATTGCCATCCTTTGCGTTTTGAGCTTGGTAATTATCTACTACGAGCCCTTGCGCCTAAAGTTAATCAGTCGTCCCGCGCTTCGCTTACTCAAACAGAACCTTCCCAGAATTTCCGATACCGAACAGCAAGCACTGGAGGCAGGCAATACTTGGTGGGATGCTGAACTGTTTTCCGGCAAACCAAAATGGCCCCACTTACGCGATCTCGCCAGTAGCAGCTTAACGCCCGAGGAAACCGACTTCCTGAATGGGCCGGTTGAGGTGCTCTGTAAAAATCTGGATGACTGGAAGATTACTCACGAATTGCTAGATCTCCCTCCCGAAATCTGGCAAACCCTGAAGCGTGAAGGCTTTTTCGGGATGATTATCCCAGTGGAATATGGCGGGCTTGGTTTCTCTGCACTGGCGCATTCAGAAGTGGTCATGAAAATCGCTTCACGCAGTATTACGGCGGCAGTCACCGTGATGGTGCCTAACTCTCTCGGCCCTGGTGAGCTACTGCATCGCTATGGAACGGCTGCACAAAAAAGTTATTTTCTACCACGTTTAGCTCGTGGCGAGGAAATCCCCTGCTTCGCGCTAACCGGACCTGAAGCTGGTAGCGATGCCAGCGCCATTCCAGATATTGGCGTGGTGTGCAGACAACGCTTTGAAGGCAAAGATGATGTTTTAGGTATTTGCCTTAACTGGGAAAAGCGCTATATCACACTAGCCCCCGTTGCCACACTACTTGGCTTAGCCTTCCAACTTAAAGACCCTGATCATTTGCTGGGTGATGAAACGGAAGTCGGGATTAGTCTGGCACTCATTCCAACGACAACTGCGGGGATCAGTATCGGCAAGCGGCACTTCCCACTGAATATCCCTTTCCAGAATGGTCCGGTATGGGGTGAAAACGTATTTATCCCCATGGACTGGTTAATCGGCGGGCCGGAGCATGCCGGTAAAGGCTGGCAAATGTTGGTGGAGTGCTTAGGCGAAGGACGCGGAATTTCGCTTCCCGCACTCGCCACGGGAGCCGGAAAGCAGCTTTCCCACGTTACTGGCGCTTATGCCGGTGTACGAAAACAGTTTGGCAGCATTATTGGTCGTTTTGAAGGCATTGAAGAGCCGCTGGCAGAGATTTTAGTGCAGACCTATATCATGGACGCCGGACGTCGCCTGACTGCCACTGCGATCGATCAGGAGCAGAAACCAGCGGTCATTACGGCACTGCTAAAATACCAACTAACCGAGCGGATGCGTCAGATTGTCAATCATGCCATGGACATTCACGGAGGCTCGGGAATTTGCATGGGGCCGGATAATTTCATTGCCCGCATGTATCAGGCAGTACCCATCGGAATTACCGTGGAAGGCGCGAATATCTTAACCCGTAGCTTGATTGTATTTGGTCAGGGTGCGATTCGTTGTCACCCCTATTTGCTGACCGAAATCAAAGCAGCACAATCGGATGATTTAAAGCTGCTGGATAAAACACTCATGGCGCATGTTGGCTTTGTGATGAGCAACTTAGCCCGCAGTGTTTGGTTTGGTATGAGCAATGCCTACTTTGAATCACCCGGCACACCGATGACGCGCAAGTACTATCGGCGCTTGACGCGCCTGAGTGCCAGCTTTGCCCTACTAACTGACTATGCTTTGCTGACTTTAGGTGGCACTTTGAAGCGCCGCGAGCGCCTATCTGGACGCTTTGCCGATATTCTGGCAAACCTCTACCTTTGCTCCGCAGTGCTAAAACACTTTGAAGATCAGGGTGAGCCAATTGCTGACCTGCCCTTACTGGACTACAGCTGCCAAAGTCTGATTCATGATGCACAGCAAGCGATGTTAGCAGTGTTTTACAATCTACCCGCGCCACTCTTCGGCAAAGTGCTGCGGCAGTTTATGTTTCCCTTTGGCAAGCCCTACTCGCCACCCAGTGACAAATTGATTCATCAGGTAGCTCAGCTCGGCCTTAAGCCAAGTGCTACTCGTGCTCGCTTATGTAGTGGAATCTATATGAGCAACGACCCAACCGATCGTACCGGACGCATTGAGCATGCTTTTCAATTAGCCACGGAAGCCAAAGCGGCAGAAACACGTCTACGCCGACTACGCAAAGATGGCAGGTTATCGACACATACCGAAGAGGAGCGAATTGAGGAGGCGCTGCGTTATCAACTGATCACTGAGGATGAGGCAACGCTGCTGAAAAATGCCCGAATCGCAATGTTGAATGCCATTCGGGTGGATTCATTTGAACCAGAGGAGCTATTGTGAGATTGGGTGCAATGGCCTTAGTGCAACCACCGGAGTTGCGGAGGCCTTAGCACCATAGGCCTGAACAGCCTGCTTTAGTGTGCGGCCATTCCATTGGGCATCCTGCTTAGCATAGCGGGATGCCGATAGCTCACGAACCGCGGACACCATTGCCTCATCTCCACAGGTTTCAAAACCGGCTAAAGTTGTCGGATAAATACCAACACTAGCGGCCCATGCTGGCAATGCTGAAATAGCAGCCGCTGAATCATTCGCATTACAAGCCGCGATGACTTTACGCGTCGCTTCCTGCTGAATTTGTTGCTGCTGAAACTCTGGAGATTGGCGCTTTTTACGATTACGACGCGTAATGAAAACTAACCCCAAAATCAATAGTGCTGATGCGCCCAAGCCCGCTGCGAGTTCTTTGCGATGTAGTTGGGCTTTAGCCATCCAATCATCCATTAAAGTATTGATACCTGACATCAACTCAGTCGTACCTACTTTTGATAACGTCTTATCATCCGCTTGATTGATAGGCTCAGGCTCATTTACTTTCGGCTCTGCAGGTTCAGCACTTACCGGCGGGGTATTAGCAGTAATAGCTGCCCCACTCACTTTTATCGTGACCGGGTCTAGGCGGGCAATCTTTTGCTTATCCGCTTTCGTATCCCACCAAGGAATTTCAACCGCAGGAATCGTGTATTCCCCATTTTTATTAGCCACCAATACGATCGTTTCCTGACGCATTCCACCAATACCGCTAGCACTTTTCTGATTCTGGAATACCGGCTTTTCAGGATAGATTTTAATGTCGTCCGGCACGGGTAATTGAATTTCAGGCAGCGTCTCGGCACGCTTACCTTCAGCAATCAAAGCAATAGTCACGGTAACCGGCTCGCCTGCTTGTAATGATTCTGGTGGCATCGACCAATTAATGCTTAAGCTAACTTGAGAAGCAGCAAGCCATTCGCTACCCGTAAAACTTGCGGGCTTCGCCTCAATCTCTACTGAAGCTGCGGCAGAGGAAGCACTAATTCGAGTCCCACTATTCGGGAAATACTGAAAAGGATCTCGCTGCGTACTGCGAGCCAAGCTGCCACGAAATACGGAGGGCGCAAATTCCAGCGTACCCACTTCTTGTGGATACACTGCATAATAACGACTCAGGCGCTGATAAGGCCTACCGTTTAGAGTGGTGCGAATTGGATTAGATGAGCCTAAAAACTCAATATCAGCCTTACCTTTGGCAATTCTCGGGCTGGAAATCGAAGCGTTATCAACCAATGGCCGCGAATAATACAAACGCTGCACATAAATTACCTGCCCTTGCACATAAGGGTGTAACGGCGAAACCTCAACCTCCATCAAGGCATCGTCATTAGTCACTTGTTGCGTGGGCGTATCGGTGACTGTAATGGTAATGGCCTGTGATTGAGCACCGCCAACGGTTAAAGCTGGAATCGTTAGCTCACCGGTGTGATTCGGCGACAACACAAAGGTCCAGCTCACATCCTGACTCAGAATGCCATTAATGATACGCGCGCTGGAGCTTTGCGAGTGACTATCTATACTAAAGTCTTGGTAGATCTCTGATAGGTCGGGCCGCCCTGCACCTGCACCGGAGAGCTTGATCACTAGCTGTACTGTTTCATCAATTCCAATCGTTTGCCGATCAACCATTGCTTGCAACACAGGCGCAGCATGACTAACTAACGCGACTAGCAACAAAGCGATCATCGCAATAAAACGCTTTACCATAACTGCTCTCCACCATTATTCACCGGCTGGCGCTGACGATATTGATACTGAAATTTACGACGCCATAAGCCAGCACTATCATCTGGTATTTTGCGTAGCCATTGCTTGGTACGCTGCGCCTGTTGCTTTTCTTCTTCAGTCATTGGTTGTTCGCTCACAGCTGGCTTCGCGGCTTGCTGTTCAGCTTTTTCATCAGCCTCTTGCTCACCCTGCTCCTCCGCTTGTTTGTCTCTGGCTTCCTCGGCTTCTTTTCGAGCTTGGTCAGCCTGCTCTTGCTTGGACTTTTGCTGATCCTGAGCTTGCTGGGTATCCTTTTCGTCAGCGTCTTTCTCTTGCTGACTTTTCTCGCCTTGCTTGCTATCAGCATCCTGATCATCAGACGACTCACTTTTTTGAGAATCGGGCTTATCAGATGAGCCCTGCTGATCTTCTTTTTGTTGCTGCTTAGTGTCGCTCTTTTGCTTATCTTCTGAGTCTTCCTGGTCTTTATCGTCCTGCTTATCCTTCTGCTTTTGATCCTGATTCTGTTGCTCTTGTTGTTCCTTCATTTTTTTCAGTAAATCCTGATTAAACTTGGCATCCGCATGATCAGCTTGTAACTCCAGCGCTTTGCCATAAGCCGCGATTGCCTCATCCAGCTTTTCAGCTTTAGCCAGCGCATTGCCTTGGTTGTACCAATCATCAGCACGCTGATTCTGTGCAAAAATACTGGCCGACTCCTCAAAATCACCATTGCGATAAGCTGCTGATGCTTTCCACTCTGGCGATTCAAATAAGTTTTTAGCCTCTTCTGGCTTCTCTTCCAACAAGGCTTTGTGAGCACGTTGATCTGCATTTAACCATAGCTCATCCCAGCTGAAAGCTTGAACAGGCTGTGGCAATAAAGCACTACTGACCACACATACGGCGGCCAGTGAAAACAGGTACCCTTTACGGAACATCAGCAATGCGAAAGGTATCAGCAGAAACAACAGCCAAATACCTTCATTTTGCCAATGCTCAACCGCTTGCTGACGATCATCCAACACGCCACTATTCTCTGTTTCAAAAAATTGTGCGAAACGATTAACTTCCTGATCGGTAAGGCTCAACTGTTGAAAGAGGCCTCCACCTTGTGCAGCAATCTGTTGCAAGGAGTCGGCATCCAATTGAGCAATAACCACCTGACCTTGAGCGTTACGTAATATTTCACCATTTGACAATACAATCGGCCCGCCATCTGCCGTACCAATGGCGGCTACAGAGACGCGATAGCCAGACTCGTTAGCCGCTTCTGCACGACTTAAGGTTCTGTTTTGGTCAAAGCTGCCGTCTGTAATTAATAAGATGTCGCCCTTGGGGTAACCAGCCTGCTGTAATAACTCAACCGCTTCATCAATCCCGCGAAACAAGCGACTACCTTGTATTGGCATGATATCCGGTGACAGGTTTTTAGCTTGCTCAATGATGTTTTCAACATCATCGGTGAGTGGCGAAACGGCGAATGCATCTCCAGCAAATACCACCAAGCCTGTTTGGCCTTCTTTGCGGTTTTTCAGTAAATCCATGAGCTTGAAGCGCGCACGCTCTAAGCGATTGGGCGTGACATCCGCCACCAACATCGAGCTAGATAAATCCAATACCAGCACTAGGCCCTGCTGTGCCTGAAATGCTGGCGCAGAGCGCTTTTGCCAACTAGGACCCGCCAACGCAATAATGGCAATCAATCCGGCAATTAATAGCAAATGACGCACGGATGCACCGGCTACGCCATCCTGACCACTAATCACAAATGGCCGCAGACGCTCATCGATAAAATGCTGCCATGCCTGACTGTTGCCAACTTGCTTTGCCAGCCACCACCAAACCAACAGGATTAGCGGCAACAGAAAAAACCAATGAGGATATAAAAAGTGAAAGTCTTGGAAATTACTCACAGTGCCTTCTCCCGCATAATCACGGCGGACAATGCCAATAACAGTGCTAGCGCTAAAGGCCAGAAGAATAAATCAGTACGCGGCCGCCATTGTTGCTGGTTACGCTCAATGGGCTCCAAGCGATCTAGCTCTTCGTAAATATCTCTAAAACTGTCGGTGTCGCGGGCACGGAAGTAACGTCCGCCTGTCATATCAGCTATTTTCTTCAGGGTCTCTTCATCCAAACCGGAGGCACTTTGCCGACTGAAAAAGTCCAATGCGTTATTTTGCTCAGAGCCAATTCCGACTGTGTAGATTTTCAGACCATTTTTAGCGGCCATCTCGGCAGCATCTTCGACAGAGACCACACCGGCGGTATTCTCGCCATCGGTCATTAGCACTAAAATATGCTCAGTATCTGGCTCTTCGTTTAGTCGCTTGAGGGCTAAACCAATGGCATCACCGATGGCTGTATTTCGCCCTGCCAAGCCCAACGCGGATTCTTCAAGTAAGCGGCGTACTGTTTTACGGTCGAAGGTTAGCGGAGCTTGCAGATACGCCTGATCACCAAATAGGATCAAACCAATCCGGTCGCCTTCGCGACGCTCAATGAAGTCTCCGGCAACGTATTTAGTCGCCGTTAACCGGTCAACATAGGTGTTACCCAGTTGATAATCCCGCTCTTGCATACTGAGGGATAAATCGACAGCTAGCATCAAGTTGCGTCCACTCATTGGTAACTGCACTAACTCACCAACCATTACAGGACGGGCTAAACCAGTAACCAATGAGCACCAGGCCAACACGACTAATAGCTTTGCTAACCAGCGCCAACTACGTGAGGTTTCAGCATCCACTTGCTCAGGTAAGTCCTGTAAAAAAGGGACTCGTAAGCTTGCCCCATTGCGTTCTGTTTGAGGCTTGAAAATCAACCAAACCAGTAGTGGTATTGGCAATAAATAAAACGCCCAGATCCATTCCCACTCAAGCATCGGATGATCCTCCACAGCGCTGGCGCTTAACCCAATGACGCACCAGTTTCAGCAAGGCTTCGCGATCATAATCACCACTTTGCTGATAAGGCTGAGATGCAATGACTTGACCCACGCCTTGACTGAACTCTTGGCCGCCGCCCTGTCGATCAAGGTATGCAAGCCAATCTTTGCCAACAAGTCCGGCACCGGCTTGGCGCCCATGAAAATTAATCACGATTTGACGTAGTAAGCTTGATAGTGCTTTTAGCCACTCAGCTTTATCCAGCGTTGTATCTTGCGCCAGCTGATCCAGCGAGCCAATGGCGGCTTGAGTTAATTGGCGATGCTTGCGATTACGTGAGCGTTTTAGAATAAGCAATGCCAGAACAACCAAGATTAAGGCAGCCAGCACCCACCAACCGGGGGCTAGAGGCCACCAATCAACAGATGTCGGTAGGTGAATATCTTTTAATTCGTCCAAGGGATTCATTAGAGCACTCCCCTCAGTTTTGCCAATCGCTGCTGCATATCATCCTGCGTGGAGATATTAATCAGGCTGGCATAACATTGCACCGCCAGTTGTTGCAAACGCTCTGAATGACTAAGGTCGCGTTGCTGATATTCATCACGTACTTTATCTTTAGCGGTATTCAACTTTAAAAATCGTAGGCCATCACTGAGGCTGAGGCGGGTACGTTCGGGTAGTTGGTGCTCAAAAGGATCACTAATCACAATCAACGTGACGGTGGCACGTCGGGCAATGCGTTTTAGCTGTTGCTCAGCAGCTTCATCTAAACCACGAAAGTCACTCAGTAACGTCACTTGACAACCAGGAGACAATACTCGGTGTAATCGCCTCCAAGACTCCGCCAAGGAAGGCGCTTGGGCACTAAAGTCTGGCATCTGTTTAGATTCCAGCGATAGCTGCTGCAGTAGATGTAGGACGGCACTTTTACTGCGAGCGGGACGAAGCTCGTCGTGGTTATTAGCCGCTACAAACATGCCACCAACCCTATCCCCGTCAATCCAGCTTTTCCAGGCAACGAGACTAGCAAGCTCAGTCATAACGACTGATTTAAACTGGCCGCGGGTTGCGAAAAACATGCCGGGACGAAAGTCGCACCAGAGTAAAACAGGACGTTCGCGCTCTTCTTCGAATAATTTAGTGTGTGGCTCGCCAGTACGAGCAGTCACTTTCCAATCCATACTGCGAATATCATCGCCGGGGCTGTAAGGACGGGACTCTGCAAACTCCATTCCCCGCCCAAGCTGACGCACATGGTGATTTCCGATTTGACGAGCGGCTTTACGACGACGCCCGCTTTGTTGCAACAAACGAGCCGATTGCTGCTGTTGAATTAAAGCATCCAACGAACTGAAGATTAGGTTTTCACCCATAGCCTGTTCAGTGTTGCTCATAATCAGGGCACTGCAACCAAACTTAGCAGCGTGTCGATTACCTGATCGCTGGTTTGTCCGGCAGCTTCGCCTTCAAAAGTTAGCAAAATACGGTGACGCAATACATCGTGTGCGATTGCTTGCACATCATCCGGCCCGACGTAATCACGGCCTTGGAGCCATGCATGCGCTCTGGCACAACGATCCAGAGCCATCGTGGCGCGTGGGCTTGCACCAAAGGCAATCACACCCGTCAATGCATCGCCATAAGCTTCTGGTTGACGCGTCGCCATAACCAGTTGTAGCAAATACTGTTCAACACTGTCAGCCATATACATCTGCATAACTTGCTGGCGTGCAGCCAAAATATCATCTTTACTGAGCTGAATTGCGGGCTCAGTCACTTCGTGCTTGATCTGCTGCAAGGCTTCAGCACGGTTTAGATGGAGAATCTGCTGCTCAGCTTCGAGGCTTGGATATCCCACTTTCACATGCATTAAGAAGCGGTCGAGCTGTGCTTCTGGCAGATGATAGGTACCCTCTTGCTCGATTGGGTTTTGCGTCGCCATTACCATAAACGGTTCAGACAAAGGATACGTAGTACCTGCAACAGTGATCTGACGTTCGGCCATAGCCTCTAACAACGCTGACTGAACTTTAGCGGGTGCACGGTTAATCTCATCGGCTAAAACTAAGTTATGAAATAACGGCCCTTTGCGAAATTGAAACTCGCCAGTTTGCGGCTGGAATATTTCAGTACCGGTAATATCGGCAGGTAGTAAATCGGGTGTAAATTGAACACGATGGAAGTCACCTTCAACCGCCTGACTCAACACTTGGATGGCTCGTGTTTTAGCCAAGCCCGGCGCACCCTCAACCAATAAATGGCCATCCGCCAACATTGCAATCAGCAGTCGGTTAACCAACTCACTTTGCCCGATTATTTTTCCACTGATATATTGCTGAAGCTTGTCAAATTGTTGTTTCTGCTGCATTCTGACTTTCCGATTTCGTTATTTATTGTCATTAGGTTGCCTGCTTAGCATGGTAGCAGATCTTACTGATTTCAAGGTACTTTCACATCGTTAAGGATTCTTAATTCATGACCATTCAATCAATTATTGAGCAAAAACTCGAAGAGACTTTCCAGCCCGAGTTTCTCGATGTTATCAATGAAAGCTATATGCATAATGTGCCTGCGGGCTCCGAGTCTCACTTCAAAGTTACCGTGGTATCTGAGGCCTTTGCTGGCAAGATGCTACTGGCTCGTCATCGCTTAATTAACAAGACATTGAGTGAGGAATTAAACAGCATCCACGCTCTAGCCATTCACACAATGACACCTGAAGAATATTTTGCAAAATCAGGTAAAGTCCCAGACTCTCCAGAGTGCCTTGGTGGCGGCAAAAGCAATTAAGATTGTGGCTTAACTTTGTACAACATTAGTATTTGGTGCATAATCGCGCCTCGATTTCCCAGCTAAGTGATAAAAATTATATGTGGTTTAAAAATCTATATCTCTATCAGTTCGAAAAGGACTTCACCCTCGATGCAGAAGCACTCCACGAGGAACTAAGCGGAAAACCATTTACAGAGTGCTCCGCCATGCAGCGCGAAAGTATGGGCTGGGTACCGCCACTGGGCAAAAACTCAGAGTCATATACACATTCGGCTAATGGCTTCATTCTGCTAACGATGGCACGCCAAGAGCGTTTGTTACCAGCGTCTGTCGTTCGTGAAGAGCTTGATGAGCGAGTGATCGAGATTCAGGATCGCGAGAGTCGCAAAGTCGGCTCGAAAGAAAAGAAAGAGCTTCGTGAGCGTATCGAAGATGAATTACTGCCAAGAGCATTTACCCGCACTCAAAAAATGGATGCCTGGATTGATCCTGCTGGTGGCTGGTTGGTAATTAATACGTCTTCGCCATCTCGCGCTGAGACCTTTAGTACGCTACTGCGTAAGACGATTGGTAGCCTGCCTGTTGTTCCGCCTAAGACTGAAGCAGTTAGCCCATGCCTGACTCAATGGTTATCAGATTACAAAGCACCTGAGCCATTTGTGATCGGCGATGAGTGCGAGCTAAAAGGCAGCGGTGATAATACTGGCGTAGCAGCATTTAAGAAACATGAGCTTGGAACGGATGACGTTAAGACTAACTTGGAAAGCGGCAAATATGTTTCCAAGCTAGCACTGATTTGGGACAACAAAGTGAGCTTTGTGGTTGGCGAAGATATGGTCGTTAAAAAGCTGAAGTTTCTTGATGTGCTAGATGAGAAAATGAACGAGCAAGATCCACAGTCTCATGAAGAGCGAATGGACATTGAGTTTACGCTAATGACTGGCGAGTTATCGCAGATGATTCCAGATTTAGTTAAGCAGTTCACTTAAAATTTGTTTATAACTTTCTTATAAGCAAAGGCTCACCATTACTGAAAACCACTGCTCGCGGAGTTGTCACTGCTACTTTCGAGGTTTATAAGCTAGGTTTTTAGGAGTGTTGGGCACAAAAAAGGGAATCATTACGATTCCCTTTTTTATTTGCCCTTACGATTTAGCTTAAGCAGAAACTCTAGCCTTCTCAGGCTCAATTCCCAACTTGCCAAATAGAACCTGATCGTGATTCTCATCTGGATTATCAGTCGTCAATAAACGGTCGCCATAGAACATTGAATTGGCACCAGCGAAGAAACATAGAGCCTGAGTCTGCTCATTCATCTCAGTACGACCCGCTGACAAGCGTACATAGGACTTTGGCATCATGATACGAGCAACCGCCACTGTGCGAATAAACTCGAAAGCATCCAGCTTATCAATACCATCTAAAGGCGTACCTTTAACTTGAACTAAGTCATTGATAGGCACTGATTCAGGGTGCTGTGGCAAGTTAGATAACTGCTGCAGTAAACGCGCGCGGTCACGACGGGTTTCACCCATTCCTAAGATACCACCAGAACACACGTTAATACCTGCATCACGAACAAACTGTAAGGTATCGATACGATCCTGATAAGTACGGGTAGTGATAACACTGCCGTAGAACTCTGGAGAGGTATCAAGATTGTGATTGTAGTAGTCAAGGCCAGCATCTTTAAGGCGCTTAGCCTGCTCTTGCTTAAGCATACCTAGCGTTACACACGTCTCAAGACCCATACCACGCACTTCAGTAACCATATCGATTACTTTATCCAGACTTTTATCCGTCGGGTTACGCCATGCAGCACCCATACAAAAACGGGTTGCGCCATTGGCTTTAGCTTCAGCAGCCGCTGACTTAACAGCTTCAAGCTCAAGCAAGCGCTCCTTCTCAAGACCAGTGTCGTTAATCGCGCTCTGTGAGCAATACGAACAATCTTCCGGACAAGCACCGGTTTTGATACTCAACAAGGTACTAATTTGTACTTCATTTGGTTGGAAGTTTTCACGATGCAACTGATGTGCACGAAATATCAGATCGTTAAACGGCAGATCAAATAATTCTTCAACTTCTTCGACGGTCCAATTATTGCGCAATTCGTTCATGATTTACCTTTGTATTCAATATCTTCCCAGGACTCCCGATTGATCTGACGAATCAACAGGACGGACAATGTTATCAGAACTACGCCACAAATAGCCCATAGATAGAGCCAATAATTCTTTAAAAATCCACTCGGAGCGAATGTAAGAATAGGAACTAGTGATCCGGCTATAGCATAGTAATAATAAGCCGCTCTTTGCGTATAGAAACCGACACGAGGATTGGGATGGTGCCGTAGTATCGCATAGACAATAATTGATGCGCCAAACCACAGCACAAACAAGGGTGGAAACAACGCTGCGATGATGTTTCCGTAACTAAAAGCGCGAGCCGATTTTCTGGAGCTTTCAGCGGGTTCTACCTTAACCAGATCGGTATCCATGACCTTTATCCTGCAAATTGTTAACACTAATAATTCACAAAGTATGACACAGTTAAAATACAAACGACTTAATAATGGGCATAAAAAAAGCCGAGATAAACTCAGCTTTTTTTATAACTTGTAACAAGAATCAGGCAGATGCTGTGTCTTGTGGGCGATCAACAAACTCAATGTAAGCCATTGGAGCGTTGTCACCAGCACGGTAGCCACACTTGATGATACGCATGTAACCACCCGCTCTTTCTTTGTAACGAGGACCTAGGTCATTGAACAACATACCTACAGTCACATCATCACGTAGACGAGCAAAAGCGATACGACGGTTATGAACACTGTCACTCTTAGAGCGAGTAACTAGAGGCTCAACAACACGACGCAATTCTTTAGCTTTAGCAACAGTAGTCTTGATACCACCGTGAAGAATCACAGCGTTAGACAAACTCTGCAGTGTCGCTTTACGATGACTGCTGTTACGGCTTAATTGACGACCAATTTTACGATGACGCATTTTCTACATCCTTACCTAAATTCTAATCTTCGCCAGATGGCAAAATTACTTATCGATGGCTGATGGCGGCCAGCTTTCCAATCTTGCACCAAGTGTAAGACCGTGTGACGCCAATACATCTTTAATCTCAGTCAAAGACTTCTTACCAAGGTTCGGTGTCTTCAACAGCTCATTTTCAGTTTTCTGTACCAGATCACCGATATAGTAAACCTGTTCTGCCTTCAAGCAGTTTGCGGAGCGTACTGTTAACTCTAAATCATCAACAGGTCTCAACAAAACAGGATCAACTTCAGGCTCTGGCTCTGAAATTGGCTCTGGCTCAACAATAGTCAGATCGAAGAATACAGCTAGCTGCTCATGTAGGATCGTCGCTGCACGACTAATCGCTTCCTGAGGACCAACAGAACCATCAGTTTCCAACTCAATGATCAGCTTATCCATATCAGTACGCTGCTCAACACGTGCACTATCCACGGTATAAGCTACGCGAACAACTGGGCTAAAACTTGCATCAAGCAGCAATGTTCCTAACGGCAATTCTTCAGCATCAGGACCACGTCTAACACTGGCAGGCTGATAACCACGACCACGAGCAATAGTAATGCTCATATCGAGTTCAACATCAGATGTCAGTGTTGCAATCACGTGATCAGGATCAATCAATTCAACGTCATGATCCAAACGAATATCTGCGGCAGTTACTAACCCTGGACCCTGCTTACGCAGATCCAGAGTTACACTGTCTTTTTCATTCAGACGAACAGCAAGGCCTTTAAGATTCAACAGAATCTCAACAACATCTTCCTTAACGCCTTCAATTGCCGTGTACTCATGATCGACGCCATTAATTCTAACGTCAGTTACGGCACAACCCGAAATTGATGAGAGAAGTATTCTACGTAGAGCATTTCCAAGCGTGTGACCGAAGCCTCGCTCAAGTGGCTCCAATACGATCTTGGATGTCCGGCCATTGACTTCGCTAACCTGTATATTACGAGGTTTTAGCAAATCTGTTGCAGTAGACACTATAACAATCCCTCTAAAATTAACTAAATAATATAACTGAACGAATCAGAAGATTACTTAGAGTAAAGTTCAACGATGAGAGACTCATTAATCTCTTGTGATAATTCATCACGTTCTGGAACAGACTTAAAAGTACCTTCCAGTTTCTTTGAGTCAACTTCAACCCAAGCAGCAAGACCTAACTGATCAGCTACAGACATAGCATCAACAATACGAGTTTGCTTCTTCGCTTTTTCACGAACAGAAACAACATCACCTGCTTTAACTTGGAAAGATGGAATGTTAACCAAAGAACCGTTAACCATTACAGACTTATGACTTACTAACTGACGTGCTTCTGCACGAGTAGAAGCATAACCCATACGGTATACAACGTTATCTAAGCGACACTCAAGCAACTTAAGAAGGTTTTCGCCGGTAGAACCTTTTCTACGAGCAGCTTCTTTAAAGTAGCTACGGAATTGCTTTTCAAGAATTCCA
The DNA here is from genome assembly GCF_000419525.1 of Leucothrix mucor DSM 2157. Classification (NCBI taxonomy): domain Bacteria; kingdom Pseudomonadati; phylum Pseudomonadota; class Gammaproteobacteria; order Thiotrichales; family Thiotrichaceae; genus Leucothrix; species Leucothrix mucor. The sequence goes on along the minus strand of NZ_ATTE01000001.1, from coordinate 4,775,461 downwards.
TATGTACGTCTGACTTTTTGCTTCTCACGAAGCTGCAGTCCATAGTCAGATAAACGACTACGACGCTCAGCATGTACACCTGGGATCTTATCCAGTTTACATTTGTTATCCAAAGAACGACCACGTCCCTTCAGGAACAAATCTGTTCCTTCACGACGCATTAACTTACACTTAGCTCCAATATATCTAGCCATGACCTATCTCCTGTATATTGCGGCTAAACGCGACGTTTCTTTGGCGGACGGCAACCATTGTGTGGAATCGGCGTCACATCCATAATTTGAGTAATCTTGTAACCAATGTTATTCAAGGCGCGGACAGCTGATTCACGACCAGGACCAGGACCTTTAACCATTACGTCAAGATTTTTCAAACCGTATTCTTTAGCTGCTTCACCAGCACGCTCTGCAGCAACCTGCGCAGCGAACGGTGTGCTTTTACGTGAACCACGGAAACCAGAGCCACCGGCAGTAGCCCATGATAATGTATTACCTTGGCGATCCGTAATTGTAATAATCGTGTTATTAAAAGACGCATGCACGTGAGCGATACCATCGCTCACTGACTTTTTGACTTTTTTACGCGCTTTAGTGGCTTTAGCCATGTTTCAATTCCTATCGTCTGTTACTTGCGAATCGGCTTGCGAGGGCCTTTACGCGTACGTGCATTCGTTTTGGTCCGCTGTCCACGTAGTGGTAAACCACGACGATGGCGTATACCGCGATAACAACCAAGATCCATTAAACGCTTAATGCTCATGGATACTTCACGACGCAGATCACCCTCTACCGTGTATTTAGCGATCTCTGTACGAAGACTTTCAACTTCTTCTTCAGTCAGGTCGCGAATTTTGGTAGTAGTAGCAACATTAGCTGCTGCACAGATGTCCTGCGAACGCGAACGACCAATCCCATATATTGCGGTCAAAGCGATCACAACGTGTTTGTTAACAGGGATATTAATACCCGCTATTCGAGCCATGAACCTATCTCCAGGCAGTCGTGAAAGGCGGGCAAATATACCCTATTCACTGACGTTAATCAATACAACTTGGGAAAACATTTTGAATATTATTCATATCCAAAAGTTTTCCCAAAAAATCGTCTTACGGGATATTACCCTTGACGTTGCTTATGTCTTGGATCTGTACAAATGATTCTCACAACACCTTTGCGCTTTACAACGCTGCAGTTGCGACACATTTTTTTCACCGAAGCACGTACCTTCATTACTTAATCCTCTAACAGAATACTATCAACTGGTCCGCGGCTTATTCTTGCCACCAGCTTTAAAGTTTGCTTTTTTCATCAGGCCTTCATACTGCTGAGACATCATATGTCCCTGCACTTGAGCCAAGAAATCCATTACAACAACTACAATAATCAACAGCGATGTACCACCAAAGTAAAATGGCACTTTCCAACCGTAGATCAAAAACTCAGGCAACAAACATACTAAGGTAATGTAAATCGCACCAACCGCTGTTAGTCGCGTCATCACACCATCAATATATTTAGCTGTTTCGCGCCCAGGTCTAATACCTGGAATAAACGCGCCTGCTTTCTTCAAATTGTCTGCTGTCTCACGTGAGTTAAAGACCAGTGCTGTATAGAAGAAAGTAAAGAATATGATCGCTAATGCATAAAACAAAATATACAAAGGCTGACCAGGTTGTAACTTATTAACCGCTGACTGCAACCACTCCATTCCTTCGCCGCTAGCAAACCACGATCCCAAAGTTGATGGGAACAGGATAATGCTTGATGCGAAAATTGGAGGTATTACACCTGCCATATTCAGCTTTAGTGGTAAATGGCTGGATTGACCCATTGCCATCTTCCTACCTTGTTGACGATTCGCATAGTTGACCGTAATACGACGCTGCGCTCGTTCAACAAAAACCACAAAAGCTGTCACCAGTACTGCCATTGCGAGCAAGATTATAACGAACTCTGGACGAAGCTCACCATTACGAGCTAATTCCAACGTTCCACCGATCGCAGTTGGCAAGCCGGCAACTATACCAGCAAATATGATCAAAGAGATACCATTACCGATACCACGTTCAGTAATTTGCTCACCAAGCCACATTAGAAACAAAGTTCCTGTAACGAGAGAGATCACTGTGGTGATAACAAAGCCTGTACCAGGGTACAGGGCAATGGTTTGTCCGCCACCTAGATCTTGACCACCCAAGGCGATGGCAATACCAAAGCTTTGAAATAATGCTAGACCAACAGTACCGTAACGAGTGTATTGGGTAATCTTACGCTTACCTGCTTCACCCTCTTTCTTTAATTGCTCTAGCGACGGCACAACTGTTGTCATCAATTGCACGATAATAGAGGCCGAAATGTACGGCATAATACCCAATGCAAAGATACTCAAACGCTGTAACGCACCACCAGAAAACATGTTGAAAACACCTAAAATGGTTCCGGTGTTTTGATCAAAAAATTGTTGCAGAGCAGCTGGGTTAACCCCTGGAATTGGAATAAAAGTACCAATTCTGTAAACTATTAGAGCGAAAAAAACAAAGAGTAATCTTTGTTTTATTTCAGCTGATTTACCCATGCCACCGAGCATACTTGTAGGATTCTGACGTGCCACAGAGTTTATCTCCGGTTATGCTTCGACTTTGCCTCCGGCGGCTTCAATGGCAGACTGAGCGCCCTTGGTAGCACCGATGCCTTTCAATGTCACAGATTTGGATAACTCTCCAGACAAAATGACTTTGGCAAAACGAATATTTTTACTAATAATATTAGCGGCTTTAAGTGCATCTAAATCGATTACTTCAGAATCAAGCAATGCAAGTTCACTTAAACGAATCTCTGCGGTTACGCGAGATTTACGTGATGTAAAGCCAAGCTTCGGAAGTCTGCGTTGCAAAGGCATCTGACCACCTTCGAAACCTGACTTATGGAAACCACCTGAACGTGACTTCTGACCTTTATGACCACGGCCAGCTGTTTTACCCAGACCAGAACCAATACCACGACCAACGCGCTTGCGATCGGTAGTACTTCCATCTGCTGGCTTCAGCGTATTAAGTCTCATTATTAAACTTCCTCAACTTTAACCATGTAGGAGATCTTATTGATCATTCCACGGTTTTCACGAGTATCAGTGACGATAACTGAATTGTGTATCTTGCGAATACCCAATCCGTACGCACAGCTCTGGTGTGACTTCAGGCGGCCAATCAAACTTTTAACCAGAGTCACCTTCAAAGATTTTTCAGCTGACATGACCTTAACCTCTAATCTCTTCTACGGTTTTACCGCGCTTAGCAGCAATCATCTCAGGAGAGTTCATATCACCCAGGCCCTTGATAGTTGCACGCACGACGTTGATTGGGTTACGTGAGCCAATACACTTAGCCAATACGTTTTTAACACCAACAACTTCAAATACTGCACGCATAGCACCACCAGCAATGATACCGGTACCTTCAGAAGCAGGCTTCATGAAGACGTGTGCTGCACCGTGCTTAGCTTCCATTGAGTACTGCAGAGTTCCATCAGTTAACGGAACAGTAACCATGCTCTTGCGAGCCTTTTCCATTGCTTTTTGGATAGCGACAGGCACTTCACGTGCTTTACCATATCCAAAACCAATACGACCGTTACCATCACCAACAACTGTCAACGCTGTAAAACCAAATACACGACCACCCTTTACCACCTTGGCAACACGGTTTACGTGAATTAACTTTTCCTGCAAACCATCTGCAGCTACATCTGTATTTTCTGTCTTCGCCATTCAGGTCACCCTTAGAACTGAAGTCCCGCTTCACGCGCAGCATCAGCTAACGCCTTAATACGGCCATGATATTTAAAACCTGAGCGATCGAATGCAACAGATTCAACGCCTTTCTCTTTAGCACGCTCAGCTACTAATTTGCCAACAGCCATTGCTGCTTCCGAGTTACCGGTATATGACAATTCAGTACGCAGGCTGCTTTCAACAGTTGAAGCGCTAGCAAGCACTTCATTTGTTTCAGCTGAAATAACCTGAGCATAAATATGCTGAGAAGAACGGTGCACAGTGAGACGGTCTACACGCAACTCACGCATCTTACTACGACTACGTTTACCGCGACGGATACGAGCGATTTTCTTATTCATCACTAACCTACCTTACTTCTTTTTCGCTTCTTTGCGAAGAATTCGTTCACCGGCATACTTAACACCTTTACCTTTGTAAGGCTCTGGTGGGCGGTAAGCGCGGATGTTAGCAGCAACCTGACCAAGCATTTGCTTGTCAACACCACGAAGGATGATTTCTGTCTGACTTGGCAGTTCAGCTGATACGCCTTCAGGAAGCTCGTGTAACACTGGATGTGAGAAACCTAGTGAAAGACTGATTGCATTGCCTTTTAGCTGTGCACGGTAACCAACACCAACCAGCTCAAGCTTACGCTCAAAACCCTGGCTAACACCTTGTACCATGTTATTAACTAAAGAACGCATTGTTCCGCACATAGACCAAGCAGAATCATTACAGCCATCATTCGGCTCGAAACTTACTTTGCCTTCGCTTTCAGAGATCTTCACAGTGTTGTGAATTTTATAATCAAAGGAGCCTTTAGCTCCTTTAATACCAACGTTCTGGCCATCAATACTCAATTGAACACCGGCTGGAAGAACGACTGGATTTTTTGCAATTCTTGACATGATTCGTAGCCTATTTATTCAACTGTACAGATCACTTCGCCACCGAAGCCAGCTGCTCTAGCCGCGCTATCGCTCATCACACCTTTAGAAGTTGAAACGATAGCAACACCAAGTCCACCAAGGACCTGAGGAATATCATTCTTACCTTTAAAGATACGAAGACCCGGACGACTTACACGTTGGATCTTGCTAATTACTGGCTTATCCTGGTAGTACTTAAGGTCAACTGTAGTAACCGGCTTACCGTTTACTTCGCCAAACTTATATTCACCAACATAACCTTCACTAACTAAGACATTCAGCACTGAGCTCTTCAACTTAGAAGTTGGAAAAGATACTGTGCTTTTGTTTGCCCGTTGTCCGTTACGGATACGAGTCAACATATCTGCAATTGGATCACTCATACTCATAATTCGTATTCCTTACCAGCTAGCTTTTGATAAGCCTGGAACATCACCGCGCATTGCTGCTTCTCTAAGCATAATGCGAGATAAACCAAACTTACGATAAACACCATGTGGACGGCCAGTCAGTGCACAACGATTACGTTGACGTGCTGGACTGCTGTTTCTTGGTAGCTTCTGCAAACTATCAACTGCCGCCATCACTTCTTCAAAGCTGCTGCTTGGCTTACTGATTATTGCTTTAAGTTGTGCGCGCTTAGCTGCGTACTTTTCAACTAAACGAGTGCGTTTAGCTTCACGTGCAACCATCGATTTCTTTGCCATTCCTGAATAACCTCTATTTCTTGAACGGAAATTTGAAAGCGTCTAGTAAAGCTTTACCTTCAGCATTCGTCTTAGCCGTAGTTACAATCGCAATATCTAATCCACGGATCGCATCGATTTTATCATAATCGATCTCCGGGAAAATGATTTGCTCACTGAAACCCATATTGTAGTTACCACGACCATCAAAGGAACGAGGATTCAAACCACGGAAGTCACGCACACGTGGGATGGAAACTGTGATCAGGCGATCCAGGAACTCGTACATTTTTTCTCTACGTAGAGTAACCATGCAACCGATCGGCCAGTTGTCACGAATCTTAAATCCAGCGATAGACTTACGAGACATAGTTACTACTGGCTTTTGGCCAGAAATAAGAGCCATGTCTTCAACGGCACGTTCGATAATCTTCTTATCGCCAACGGCCTCACCTAAACCCATGTTCAAAGTAATGTGCGAAAGTCTAGGAACTTCCATGACATTTTTACAAGCGAGAGTCTCTGCTAATTGCTTAACCATAGTCTCTTTGTAATAATCTTCTAATCTTGCCATTATGAATACCTTACGCGCCTACTACTTCGCCGTTAGACTTAAAAAAGCGTACTTTTTTGCCGTCTTCCAGAACTTTAAAACCAACACGGTCGCCCTTACCAGTGGCTGGATTAACCAGCATCACATTAGAAATATCAACAGGCATATCTTTACTTACGATACCACCGGCAACACCTGCATTAGGGTTACCTTTTTGATGCTTCTTGGCAGTATTCACGCCTTGAACCAAAACTTTTCCGTTTTCGAGGATCTGTGTAATTGTGCTGCGGCGACCTTTGTCTTTACCGCTGATTACAACAATCTCGTCACCTTTTCTTAACTTATTCATGACCAATAACCTTACAAAACTTCAGGAGCGAGAGAAATAATCTTCATGAAGTTCTTAGCTCTAAGCTCACGTGTCACAGGGCCGAAAATACGAGTCCCCATTGGTTCATTCTTAGAGTTAAGTAAAACCGCAGAGTTATTATCAAAACGGATTAAGGAGCCATCGCCACGTCTGACACCGCTCGCAGTACGAACAACAACAGCGTTATAGACATCACCTTTCTTCACTTTTCCACGCGGAATTGCTTCCTGAATACTTACTTTGATGATGTCCCCAATCGCGGCGTAACGACGGTGAGAACCACCAAGTACTTTAATGCACTTGACTCTTCTGGCTCCACTATTGTCTGCCACTTGTAGAACAGTTTGCATCTGAATCATGATTAAATTCCGACTTCAGCTTTAATTCAAAATTGACTAGCGCTTAGTCAGCGCTGCCAACAACCTTTACCAAAGACCAGCATTTGGTCTTTGAAAATGGGCGACATTCTCTAAATGTAACGTTGTCGCCTACTTTGCATTCGTTATTCTCGTCATGCACATGGTACTTTGTTGAGCGACGAATGTACTTACCGTAAATTGGGTGACGTACTTTACGCTCAGTCATGACAGTGATGGTTTTGTCCATCTTGTCACTAATGACCACACCTTGCATTGAGTGTGCAACTTTAACGCTAGCTGCCTGTGTCTCTTCGCTCATTTTTACTTACCTGTAGACTGCATTTCTGCAAGAATTGTTTTAATTCTTGCAATTTTACGCCGTGCATTTTTCATATCTGATGGACGAGCCAGCTGACCTGTTGCACGCTGCATACGTAAAGCAAACTGCTCTTTCAATGTACCAAGAAGCTCTTCATTCAGCTCTTCAGCACTTTTACTACGAAGTTCACTAGCTTTCATCACATCACCTGCCGTGTAACAAATACAGTTTTTACCGGAAGTTTAGCGGCAGCCAAAGCGAAAGCTTCTCTGGCTAACTCTTCGGAAACACCTTCCATCTCATATAACATACGGCCTGGCTGAATCTGGCAAACCCAGTATTCAACGTTACCCTTACCTTTACCCATACGCACTTCAAGAGGCTTACTAGTAATTGGCTTATCAGGGAAAACACGTATCCAAATTTTACCACCACGTTTAATGTGACGAGTCATTGCACGACGTGCAGACTCAATCTGGCGAGCCGTTAATCTACCACGATCAACAGATTTCAAACCAAACTCACCGAAGCTTACGCTACTACCAGTAACGGCCAAGCCACGGTTACGTCCTTTAAACTGCTTACGAAATTTCGTTCTTTTAGGCTGTAACATCTCGAACCTCTATTCTACTTTTTCTTGCCGTTTTTCTGGCTAGAACTGGCTTGCTTCTGCTCGAGATCAAAAACCTCGCCTTTATAAATCCAAACCTTAATACCAATCACACCATAGGTAGTGTTGGCTCTGGAAATGGCGTAATCGATATCTGCACGCAAGGTATGAAGTGGAACACGTCCCTCTCTGTACCATTCAGTACGAGCAATTTCTGCACCGTTAAGACGACCTGAAACCATTATCTTGATTCCAAGTGCGCCAAGACGCATAGCATTACTAACTGCTCGCTTCATAGCACGGCGGAACATAATACGACGTTCCAGCTGATTTGCAATACTTTCTGCAACTAATTTTGCATCAAGCTCTGGCTTGCGAATCTCTTCGATATTTAACTTTACGTTATTTGGATGGATCTGCATCAATTTAGCAGCTTCCTGACGTAAACGTTCAATATCTGCACCTTTCTGTCCAATTACAACACCAGGACGAGCCGTGTGAATTGTAATGAATGCAGACTTTGCAGGACGCTCAATTTGGATGCGACTTACAGATGCATTTGACAACTTCTTCTCGAGGAAGCTGCGAACTTCAAGATCCTTGTGCAGGAAACGTGAATATTCTTTACCTTCTGCGTACCACTTAGAACGCCAGTCAGTAGAAATACCAAGACGAATACCTGTTGGATTAACTTTTTGACCCATTACATTAAACCCCTGTATCGCCAACGACTAGCGTAATATGACTAGTACGTTTAAGAATTCTGTCAGCACGGCCTTTAGCACGTGGCATGATGCGCTTCATTGTCGGACCTTGGTCAACATAAACCTTAGTAATTGACAACTCATCGATATCTGCGCCTTCATTGTGCTCGGCATTGGCAATTGCAGAATTCAAAATTTTCTTAAGTATCGCAGCGCCTTTTTTTGGGCTAAACGCTAATAACTCTAGCGCTTGCTCAACGGGCATTCCGCGAACCTGGTCGGCCACCAGTCGACATTTTTGAGGTGAGATCCGTGCGAATCGTAAACTTGCTGATACTTCCATCACATAATACCCATCAATTACCTTGCCTTTTTATCGGCAACATGACCACGGAATAGGCGCGTTGGGGAGAACTCACCCAATTTATGCCCGACCATATTCTCGTTAATCAAGACTGGCACATGCTGACGACCATTATGCACTGCAATAGTCAAACCGACCATTTCAGGCAAAATCATAGAGCGTCTAGACCATGTCTTAACTGGCTTACGGTCGTTATTCTTAACCGCTGTAAGCACTTTGTTCATCAAATGATGATCAACAAATGGACCTTTTTTTAAAGAACGTGGCACGTCAATTACCTCTTATTTCTGCGACGTACGATTAACTTATCCGTACTTTTGTTCTTGCGAGTCTTGAAGCCCTTAGTAGGAGTTCCCCAAGGCGATACAGGATGACGACCACCTGATGTTTTACCTTCACCACCACCATGTGGATGGTCGATCGGGTTCATGGCAACACCACGTACAGTCGGGCGAACACCCATGTGACGCTTTGCGCCAGCCTTACCAAGCTTCTTCAGACCGTGCTCTTGATTACCAACTTCGCCAATTGTTGCGCGACAAGCAGCTAACACTTTACGCATCTCACCTGAACGAAGACGAATAGTCGCATAACGACCATCGCGAGCAACTAACTGTGCTGAAGTACCGGCACTGCGAGCAATCTGAGCACCTTTACCAGGCTTCATTTCGATACAGTGAACAACAGTACCAACTGGCATAGAAGCCAACTGCATTGCGTTTCCTGCAGAAATAACCGCTGAATCACCAGACACTACAGTAGCACCTGCTGAAATACCTTTAGGAGCAATAATGTAACGACGCTCACCGTCCGCATATTTCAACAAAGCGATGTTAGCAGTACGATTTGGATCATATTCCAAACGCTCTACTACCGCAGAAACACCATCTTTATTACGCTTAAAGTCAATGATGCGATAGTGTTGTTTATGACCACCACCAACATGACGAACAGTAATACGACCGTTATTATTACGACCACCATTACGGCTCTGACTTTCGAGCAAACCTTTAAAAGGCTTACCCTTATGTAACTCATTATTTACAACTCGTACCTGATGACGGCGACCAGGAGAAGTTGGATTCATCTTTACCAATGCCATAACTTAACTCCTTACTCAGCAGCCAGATCGATACTTTGGCCATCAGCTAGCTTAACGTAGGCTTTTTTCCAATCCTTACGTTTACCAGTGCGCTTGCCAAAATTCTTTTTCTTTCCTTTCACCGATACGGTGCGAACTTCTGAAACCTGAACTTCGAACAACTGCTCGATAGCTTTTTTGATTTCTAACTTATTCGCATCTACTGCAACTTTAAAAGCTTGCATGTTCGATACTTCAGAAATATTTACTGTTTTTTCAGTAACGTGCGGCCCGAAGACCACCTGATAAATTCTTTCCTGGTTCACGCTAACCACTCCTGAACTTTGCTAACCGCTGCAGCAGTCATCACGACTTTCTCGTGAGCAACCAAGCTAACTGGGTTAACCGCCGTCACACTCAACGCTTCACAATGTGGAATGTTGCGAATGGACAGGTATACATTCATATCATCAGTATCTGTAACAACTAATACGTCATTACAACCTAAGTCATTCAAACGACTAATCATCGCTTGCGTCTTAGGAGCATCCATAGTGAACTCATCCACTACGATCAAACGATCCTGACGAACCAACTCAGAGAAAATAGAACGCATTGCTGCGCGGTACATTTTCTTATTGAGTTTTTTAGAGAAGTCACGAGGTTTTGCGGCAAATGTAACACCACCCGCACGCCAGATTGGGCTACGAGTAGTACCTGCACGAGCGCGACCAGTACCTTTTTGACGCCATGGCTTTATGCCACCACCGCTCACTTCTGAACGGGTTTTTTGTGCCTTAGTCCCAGAGCGACCGCCAGCCATATAGGTGACTACCGCTTGGTGAACCAGTGTTTCATTGAAGTCTTTGGCAAAAACTGCCTCATCGACTTGCAACGTCCCACCATTGGTGATTTGTAATTCCATCTTAATTAACCCTTAATTGCTGGCTTAATGACGATATTAGAGCCGCGTGCACCTGGCACTGCGCCCTTAACAAGCAGCAAGTTTCTTTCTGCATCTACACGCACAACCTGAAGGTTTTGCGTAGTATGGTTAACAGATCCCATATGTCCGGACATTTTCTTGCCCTTAAATACACGACCTGGTGTTTGGTTTTGACCGATCGAACCTGGTGTACGATGGTTGATTGAGTTACCGTGTGTTGCATCTTTACCAGCAAAGTTCCAGCGCTTTAAAACACCAGCAAAACCCTTACCTTTAGACACACCACTAACATCAACCATTTGACCTGCTTCAAACACTTCTAATGTAATGCTTGAACCAACTTCAAAGTCAGCACTGTCAGTGCGGATCTCGCGACAAACCGAACCAGCTTCCACATTAGCTTTCGCCAAGTGACCAGCCAGTGCTTTGTTTACGCGTGACGCTTTTTTCGTACCAGCTACTAACTGAACAGCACTATAACCATCAGTTTCTACTGTCTTAACCTGGGATACGCGGTTTGGCGTAACTTCAAGTACCGTTACCGGAGTAGCTGTACCATCTTCATTAAATATGCGAGTCATCCCAACTTTCTGACCCAGCAGACTGATTGCCATGTGGCACCTCTCTTAAAAAAAAGCTCAAAAGAGCTATTTTCTAAACTAATTTTTGTCGGAAAAAATTGGCCCGACCAAAGGTCGAGCCAAGAAAGCGGTGAATTATGCCAGAACAGCGCCCATTAATAAACAATAAAATTCATCTTTTTGTAACAATGAAAACTTCCAGTGCTACTAATGATTTATTACTTACAAAACGCCGATTCTTACATTGATCAATTCAACTTAATTTGAACGTCTACACCAGCTGCAAGATCAAGCTTCATCAACGCGTCAACTGTTCTTTCAGTTGGATCAACAATATCCATCAAACGCTTGTGCGTGCGAATCTCGTATTGATCACGTGCATCTTTATTAACGTGCGGCGAAGTCAAAATAGTAAAACGTTCTTTACGAGTTGGCAGAGGGATAGGGCCTTTTACACGAGCACCTGTCCGCTTTGCTGTTTCAACAATTTCGCTTGCAGAACGGTCGATCAACTTGTGATCAAATGCTTTTAAACGAATACGGATTCTTTGATTAGACATAATTCTTACTCAATAACCTTAGCTACAACGCCCGCACCAACTGTACGGCCACCCTCACGAATCGCGAAACGCAATCCGTCATCCATCGCAATCGGATTAATCAGGGTAACAACCATCTTAATGTTGTCGCCCGGCATAACCATTTCAACACCTTCCGGCAATTCACACGCACCCGTTACATCGGTAGTACGGAAGTAGAACTGTGGACGGTAGTTACTAAAGAAAGGTGTATGACGACCACCCTCTTCTTTAGACAGAACATAAACTTCTGCTTCAAATTTTGTGTGCGGGTTGATTGATTTAGGCTTACATAACACCTGACCACGCTCAACATCGTCACGCTTAGTACCACGCAACAACACACCGACGTTATCGCCCGCTTCACCGCGGTTCAATAACTTACGGAACATCTCAACACCAGTACAAGTTGTCTTCTGAGTATCGCGAATACCAACGATCTCCAACTCATCACCGACGTTAACGATTCCGCGCTCAATACGACCAGTAACAACCGTACCACGACCAGAGATCGAGAATACATCTTCTACTGGCATCAGGAATGCACCATCAACCGCTCGCTCTGGCAAAGGAATGTAGTCATCCATCGCCTGAACCAACTCAGCTACTTTATCAGCGTAGGCTGCGTCACCCTCAAGAGCTTTCAGTGCTGAACCCGTAATGATTGGCGTGTCATCGCCTGGGAACTCATACATATCAAGAAGCTCACGCACTTCCATCTCAACAAGTTCCAGCAATTCCTCATCATCAACCATATCGGCTTTATTCAGGAATACCAAAATATATGGAACACCAACCTGACGTGACAACAAAATGTGCTCACGAGTTTGTGGCATTGGGCCATCAGCAGCAGATACTACCAAGATAGCACCATCCATTTGAGCCGCACCAGTGATCATGTTCTTAACATAATCGGCGTGACCCGGGCAATCTACGTGTGCGTAGTGACGAGTCGCAGACTCATATTCAACGTGAGACGTTGAAATAGTGATACCACGTGCCTTTTCTTCAGGCGCGTTATCGATTTCGTCGAATGCCTTAACAGCACCACCCATCTTCTCTGCCATGACCTTAGTCAGTGCTGCGGTCAGCGTGGTTTTACCATGGTCAACGTGACCAATTGTGCCGACGTTAACGTGCGGCTTCGAACGTACAAAAGTTTCTTTAGACATGACTAAACACCTATTCTCATGACCGCATTAGCAACACTCTTTGATGCCTCAGCGTATTTTGCAAACTCCATAGAGTAGCTAGCGCGCCCCTGAGTCGCCGAACGTAACGCCGTAGCGTATCCGAACATCTCACTCAAGGGTACTTCAGCACGAACAATCCGACCAGATGGCGAATCATCCATACCCTGAACAATACCACGACGTCGATTGAGATCTCCCATCACATCACCTAAGTGCTCTTCCGGGGTTACAATTTCAACTTTCATCAACGGCTCTAGCAATACAGGACTTGCCTGCATCACACCCTCTCTGACACCAATTGAACCAGCCACCTTAAAGGCCAACTCATTGGAATCCACATCGTGAAAAGAACCATCATACAGGGTTACCTTAATATCCACACAGGGATAACCAGCTAACACTCCATTTTCAAGCTGTTCTTTTACACCTTTATCAACTGCTGGAATGAATTCCTTAGGAATTACACCACCTTCAATTGCATTTACAAATTCATAACCTGCGCCCTCAGCAAGCGGCTCAAGCTTTAGCCATACGTGACCGTACTGCCCTTTACCACCGCTTTGGCGAATGAACTTACCCTCAGCTTTAACGGTATCGCGAATACATTCACGGTACGACACCTGAGGCTCACCGACTTTCGCACTCACGCCGAACTCACGCTTCATACGATCTACGATAATATCAAGGTGAAGCTCACCCATTCCTGAGATTATCACCTGAGCCGTTTCAGGGTCAGTTCTAACACGGAATGATGGGTCTTCTTGTGCAAGCTTACTTAGCGCAACGGCCATCTTATCTTGATCGCCTTGTGTGCGCGCCTCAACAGCTACTGATATAACCGGCTCGGGAAACTCCATTAACTCCAGAGTTACTACATCATTGAGATCACTTAAAGTATCCCCGGTAATAACATCTTTCAAACCAACAGCCGCGGCAATATCTCCAGCACGCACTTCTTTAATCTCTTCACGAGAATTAGAGTGCATCTGAAGAATTCTGCCGATTCTTTCGCGCTTACCTTTGCGAGGATTAAAAATAACATCGCCAGCCTTTAACACACCCGAATAAACACGGAAGAAGCATAAGGATCCCACAAATGGGTCAGTGGCGATCTTGAACGCTAGAGCAGCAAACGGCTCATCATCATTAGCGTGGCGCTGTACGCCACTAGACTCGCCAGACTCATCAAAGCCCTCAATAGCAGGAACATCCTCAGGCGAAGGCAGATAATGAACTACGCTATCCAGTACGAGCTGAACACCCTTATTCTTGAATGCAGAACCACACAACACTGGGACAATTTCTCCAGCAATAGTACGCACTCTCAAACCGGCATGAACTTGCTTTTCAGTAAGCTCTCCCTCTTCGAGGTAAGCCTCCATCAACTCATCACTAGATTCAGCGGCAGACTCAACTAGCTTTTCACGCCATTCGGCAGCAGTAGACAGCAGATCTTCCGGAATTGACTCTTCCTGATAAGTAAGTCCCATATCGGACTCACTCCAGTAGATAGCTTTCATTCGGATCAGATCTACAACACCACTAAAATTATCTTCAGCTCCAACCGGAATTTGCAGCGGCACTGGATTTGCGCCCAAACGTTTGCGAAGCTGAGCAACCACACGCAAGAAATCAGCGCCAGAACGATCCATCTTATTGACGAATGCTATTCTCGGCACTTTATACTTGTCAGCTTGACGCCACACTGTTTCAGACTGCGGCTCAACACCACCGACTGCACAGAATACGGCAACTGCACCGTCGAGCACCCGCAAGGAGCGCTCAACTTCAATTGTAAAGTCAACGTGACCAGGCGTATCAATAATATTAATACGGTGCTGCTCAAGCTGCTTGTCTACACCACTCCAGAAACATGTAGTTGCTGCAGAGGTTATAGTTATCCCACGCTCCTGCTCTTGCTCCATCCAATCCATGGTGGCCGCACCATCGTGCACCTCACCAATCTTGTGAGAAACCCCTGTATAAAACAGAATACGTTCAGTCGTTGTCGTTTTACCGGCATCGATATGAGCCATGATACCGACATTACGGTATCGTGCTATTGGAGTCTCTCTGGACAAAGCTTGCAGATTCCTGTGATTACTATTCCGCTTACCAGCGGAAGTGAGCGAACGCTTTGTTAGCTTCAGCCATGCGATGCGTATCTTCACGCTTCTTAACAGCACTACCGCGCTTCTCAGATGCATCCATCAACTCGCCAGCTAACTTAAGAGCCATTGACTTCTCGCCACGACGACGCGCAGCATCAACCAACCAGCGCATAGCCAGAGCGTTTTGACGTGATGAACGAACTTCAACAGGAACTTGATACGTAGCACCACCAACACGACGAGATTTAACCTCAACCGATGGGCGAACGTTATCTAGTGCAGTTTCCAGAACCTCAACACCCTCTCCGCCTTTCTTAGCAGAGATAGCGCTTAATGCACCGTATACAACACTTTCAGCAATAGACTTTTTACCATCTTTCATAATGGTATTTACGAATTTCGCCAGCAATTCACTTCCGAATTTCGGATCTGGCAAAATAATACGTTTGGGGACTTCTCTTCTTCTAGGCATGATCTATCTCACTTGCGATTAATTGGTTCAATTAGCTCTTAGGACGCTTAGTACCATACTTGGAACGTGCTTGCTTACGCTTTTGCACACCCTGTGTATCCAGACTACCGCGGACGACGTGATAACGTACACCTGGTAAATCCTTAACACGACCGCCACGAATCAGAACAACTGAGTGCTCCTGAAGATTGTGCCCTTCACCACCGATGTAGCTACTAACTTCAAACCCATTAGTCAAACGAACACGCGCAACTTTACGCAGTGCTGAGTTAGGCTTTTTAGGTGTTGTGGTATAAACACGTGTACATACACCGCGCTTTTGAGGACATGCCTCTAGCGCAGGAACGTTGCTTTTTTCCAGCTTACGTGCACGTGGTTTACGAACCAACTGGTTAATCGTTGCCATTGAAAAAACTTCTCCTAATATCCAAGGAACTTTGTCTCAATAGCAAAGCCCCTACAAGTACAACCGACTTTTAATAAGCCCGTTGAAGGCGCGAAATTCTATGCTTCATCCTTGACAGTGTCAAGTAAGAAGCATAGAAAATTGGAGTTTTTCACTCCTGCGCCGGTTAAATTACAATGACCGGTAAATTATCGACTTACCGATCTTTACTCATCAATCTCGATTGAAGGAACATCAATCTCTATCGCATCCGACGAAGACTCTACACCAAAGCTCACTGCAGGCGTTGCTGCACGACTCAAGCTATCCATAGAGTAACCACCCTGCCCTTTTCTTTTACGACGAGCAATGTGATGCGCCAAACCTGTTCCCGCAGGAATCAGACGACCCACGATTACGTTTTCTTTCAGTCCACGTAAATCATCAGCCGCACCACGCACCGAGGCCTCAGTAAGAACACGGGTTGTTTCCTGGAACGACGCTGCCGAGATAAAGGAATCAGTAACCAAAGACGCCTTAGTAATACCCAGCAACAAACGATCAAATGTAGATACCAAACGCCCATCAGCTTCTAATCGCTCGTTCTCTTCTTTAACAGCCGTATAATCCAACTGTTCACCCTTAAGGAACGGGCTATCTCCGGACCCGGTGACCAGCACTTTACGCATCATCTGGCGTGCAATAATCTCAATGTGCTTATCATTGATCCGTACACCCTGCAGACGGTAAACTTCTTGGATTTCTTTAACCAAGTATTCAGCCAGACGCGCAGGACCCAACAGACGGAGAATATCGTGGGAGCTTGGTTCGCCAGACGCGATCATCTCCCCCTTCTCTACCTTAGCACCCTCAAACACGTCAAGGTTACGCCACTTTGGAATCAACACCTCGTAGCCTTCACCATCATCAGCTGTCAGCATCAAACGCTTCTTACCCTTAGTCTCCTTACCCCAAGCTACTGTACCCGAGATTTCAGCAAGGATCGCTGCATTCTTCGGCTTACGCGCTTCAAATAAGTCAGCTACCCGAGGCAAACCACCGGTGATATCACGAGTCTTTGACGACTCCTGTGGCAGACGAGCAATAACGTCACCAACCTGTACCATCGCATGATTTGACAAACCGATGATCGCACCACCAGCCATTGGATACTGAACCGGAATTCGTGAGTTTTCGAAGAACATGCTTTCGCCATTCGAATCCAACAAACGAACCATTGGGTTAAGATCTTTAGCACCGGCACCACGACTACCTGGGTCGGTTACAACCGTCGAGCTCAAACCAGTCATCTCATCGATCTGAGTATTGATTGTGGCGCCGTCGACAAAGTCAACGAAGTCCAACTGACCCGCTACTTCAGATACGATTGGGTGTGTATGGGGATCCCAGTTAGCAACAACCTGACCACGGGTAACATCATCACCCTCAGCCACGGTAATTACCGCACCGTAAACCACCTTATAACGCTCTCTCTCACGACCGTTATCATCTTCGACACTCAACTCGCCTGAACGGGATACCGCCACCAAGTTGCCGTCTTTATTGATAACCGTTTTAACGTTAGTCAAACGAATCTTACCGGTCGACTTAACCGTGATATTACTCTCTGCTGCCGAACGACTTGCCGCACCACCGATGTGGAACGTACGCATTGTCAACTGAGTACCTGGCTCACCGATAGACTGAGCAGCTACAACACCGACTGCCTCACCTTGATTAACCAAGTGACCGCGACCAAGGTCACGACCGTAACACATGGCACACACACCATGATCAGCCTCACAAGTGATTGCAGAGCGAACGATAACCTCATCCACACCTAAATCATCAAGACGACTCGTCCAGTCCTCATCAAGCAATGTGCCTGCAGGAATAACCAGTTCTTCTTTTGAGTTCAGCACGTCGATAGCCGTTACACGACCCAACACACGCTGACCTAAAGGCTCAACAACATCACCACCGTCGATGATTGGCTTCATCATCAAACCGTTAGACGTTTGACAATCAACACTTGTTACAACCATATCCTGAGCAACGTCAACCAAACGACGCGTCAGGTAACCCGAGTTAGCCGTCTTCAGTGCCGTATCTGCCAGACCTTTACGAGCTCCGTGAGTCGAGATAAAGTACTGTAATACGTTCAGACCTTCACGGAAGTTCGAGGTGATCGGCGTCTCGATGATTGAGCCATCCGGCTTAGCCATCAAACCACGCATACCAGCAAGCTGACGAATCTGCGCAGCAGAACCACGAGCTCCTGAGTCGGCCATCATGTAAACGGAGTTGAAAGAGTCCTGCTCTTCTTCTTCACCCTTCGCATTGATTACAGTCTCTTTACCAAGACCGTCCATCATCGCCTTAGCGACTTGTTCATTGGTACGAGCCCAGATATCAACAACTTTGTTGTATCGCTCACCCTGTGTTACCAGACCAGATGCGTATTGATCCTGAATCTCTTTAACATCTTCCTCAGCACGCGCCAAAATAGTCGCTTTTGCTGCTGGAATTTCCATGTCATTTGCACAGAAAGACATACCTGCACGGGTCGCATAGCGATAACCGGTATACATCAACTGATCGGCAAAAATTACCGTCTCTTTCAAACCAACCGAACGATATGCTTCGTTAACCAGATTTGAAATAGACTTTTTCTTAAGTACGCGATTCAACAATTCAAAAGGCATACCTTTAGGCAATACAACCTTCAGAATCGCACGACCAACCGTTGTATCAACAATGTGCGTCTTGTAAACGATCTCGCCATTCTCATCAATAAATGAATCATTAATGCGCACCTTCACCTTTGCGTGAAGTGATGCCTGACCAGTTTCGTATGCGCGCTGCGCTTCTTCAGTCGACGCAAACACCATACCTTCACCTTTGGCATTAATGCTTTCACGACTCATGTAGTACAGACCCAGTACGATATCCTGAGAAGGCACAATGATCGGCTCACCGTTTGCTGGTGACAACACGTTATTCGTTGCCATCATCAGTACACGGGCTTCCATCTGAGCTTCTAGTGACAACGGTACGTGTACCGCCATTTGGTCACCATCAAAGTCAGCGTTGAATGCAGTACAAACCAATGGGTGCAACTGAATTGCCTTACCCTCGATCAGAACTGGCTCAAATGCCTGAATACCCAAACGGTGCAACGTTGGTGCACGGTTAAGCATAACCGGATGCTCACGAATGATATCCGCAAGAATATCCCAAACTTCCGCCGTCTCACGCTCAACTAATTTCTTAGCCGCTTTAACTGTTGTTGCCAAACCTAAACGCTGCAACTTACCAAAAATGAATGGCTTAAATAATTCAAGCGCCATCTTCTTCGGCAAACCACACTGGTGCAAACGCAGGGTAGGACCAACTACGATTACAGAACGTCCAGAGTAATCAACACGCTTACCTAGCAAGTTTTGACGGAAACGACCTTGCTTACCTTTGATCATGTCAGCCAAGGACTTCAATGGGCGACGGTTAGATCCGGTAATAGCACGACCGCGACGACCGTTATCCAATAACGCATCCACCGACTCTTGCAACATACGCTTTTCGTTACGTACGATAATATCCGGCGCATTCAAGTCTAGAAGACGACGCAGACGGTTATTACGGTTGATAACACGGCGATACAAGTCATTCAAATCAGAGGTCGCAAAACGACCACCATCCAGTGGTACCAACGGACGCAAATCAGGCGGCAATACTGGAAGGATTGTCAGAATCATCCACTCAGGACTGTTCTCTGACTCAAGGAAGGACTCCATTAATTTTAGACGCTTACCTAAACGCTTCAGCTTAGTCTCTGAATTGGTTGAGGCAGCCTCTTCACGCATTTGCGCGATAGACTCTTTCAGATCAAGTGACTTCAGCATTTGCAGAACAGCTTCTGCACCCATGCCAGCATCAAACTCTTCACCGAACTCTTCTACAGCTTCCAGATACGCTTCATCACTTAAAAGCTGACCACGCTCAAGCGTCGTCATACCTGGATCTACGACGACAAATGCTTCAAAATATAACACGCGCTCAATATCACGCAGCGTCATATCAAGGAATAAACCGATACGTGATGGTAGAGACTTCAAGAACCAAATATGCGCAACCGGACATGCCAGTTCGATATGACCCATACGGTCACGACGGACTTTAGTCTGCGTGACTTCAACGCCACACTTCTCACAAACTACACCACGATGCTTCAGGCGTTTGTACTTACCACAAAGGCACTCATAATCTTTAACCGGACCAAAGATTTTGGCACAGAACAAACCATCACGCTCAGGCTTGAACGTACGGTAGTTAATTGTTTCTGGCTTTTTTACTTCACCGTATGACCAAGAGCGGATAATTTGAGGAGAAGCCAGACCAATACGAATTCTGTCGAACTCTTCTGCTTCTTTCTCTTGTTTAAAGATATTTAATAAATCTTTCATATTAATCGCCTTATATTCTGCTTCTACACTGCTGCTACGCAACTATCTGCGGCGAAGCATTTAGCTTCGCCGCAATTATCACTCTTAGTCACTCTCAAGCTCAATATGAATACCGAGCGAGCGAATCTCCTTCATCAATACATTGAAGGATTCCGGCATGCCTGGTTCCATCTGCAGATTGCCATCAACAATGTTCTTGTACATGCGGTTACGCCCCTGAACATCATCAGACTTAACAGTCAGCATCTCTTGCAGAGTATACGCAGCACCATAAGCTTCCAGTGCCCACACTTCCATCTCTCCGAAGCGCTGACCACCGAACATGGCTTTACCACCAAGTGGTTGCTGTGTAACCAAGCTGTATGGACCTGTTGAACGTGCGTGCATCTTATCATCAACCAAGTGATTCAGCTTCAGCATGTGCATGTAACCAACCGTTACTTCACGTTCGAAGCGCTCACCGGTACGACCATCGTGCAGTGCAATCTGACCACTTTCTGGCAAACCTGCAAGGCGCAGCATCGCATGGATTTCATCTTCTGAAGCACCATCGAATACCTGAGTTGCCATTGGCACACCGCGACGCAGATTTTTAGCCATTTCCAGCACTTCAATATCTGTCATCTCAGCGATATCACCAGCGCCCTGCTGTGGATTACCACCAGTACTGTAGATTTCCGTCAAGAATTCGCGCAGCTCATCAACCTGAGCTTTCGCCTCAACCATACGGCCGATCTTCTCGCCCAAGCCTTTAGCAGCCCAACCAAGATGCGTCTCCAATACCTGACCAACATTCATCCGGGATGGTACACCCAGTGGGTTCAGTACGATATCGATCGGTTCACCTGTCGCCATGTATGGCATATCTTCCACAGGAACAATGCGTGAAACCACACCCTTGTTTCCGTGACGTCCCGCCATCTTATCACCAGGCTGAATACGACGCTTAACCGCCACATAAACCTTGATCATCTTCAGTACGCCAGGTGCCAGATCATCACCAGCAGTCAGCTTTTCTTTCTGCTTTTGCAAGCGATCTTCATAGTACTTCTTCTGATCACGCAACAACTGATGCATGACTTCAAGCTGCTCATTGACTTCTTCGTTGCGCATGCGCAGCGCAAACCAGTCTTTGCGGTCCAGCTCATCAAGATAAGTGCGAGTTACCTTACCGCCCGCCTTGATATCACCAACACCACCATCAGCAACTTTATTCAGAACCAGTTTAGCAACACGGTCGAATAAATCTTCTTCGAACACACGTAGCTCATCACGTAGGTCATTGCGGACTTTCGCCAGCTCAGAATCACAGATTGACTTCGCGCGCTCATCCTTCTCAACGCCATCACGTGTAAATACACGAACGTCTATAACGGTACCGTACATGCTTGAAGAAACGCGAGATGATGTATCTTTAACATCCGACGCCTTCTCACCGAAGATAGCCCTTAGTAGCTTTTCCTCTGGCGTTAGCTGGGTCTCACCTTTTGGCGTTACCTTACCAACCAGAATATCGCCCGGCTTAACTTCTGCTCCAACGTGAACGATACCCGACTCATCCAACTTGGATAACAGGCTTTCGCTGACATTCGGAATATCCGAAGTAATCTCTTCAGGACCTAACTTTGTATCACGTGCCAAACAAGTGATTTCTTCGATGTGAATCGAAGTAAAGCGATCTTCTTCAACCACACGCTCAGAGATAAGGATAGAATCCTCAAAGTTATAACCATTCCATGGCATGAAGGCGATCTTCATGTTCTGGCCTAGCGCTAACTCACCTAAATCTGTCGAAGAACCATCGGCTAATACATCACCGCGAGCAATCACATCACCGACCTGAACGATCGGGCGCTGATTCAAACACGTGTTCTGGTTAGAACGGGTGTATTTGATCAGGTTGTAAATATCAACACCACCGCCCTGCGCTTCGTCATCATTAACACGAACCACAATACGCGCAGCATCTACAGCATCAACCACACCACCACGACGGGCAGATACAGTCGAACCGGAGTCAACCGCGACAACACGCTCCATACCTGTACCAGAAACCGGCGTTTCAGCCCGCAAACAAGGTACAGCCTGACGTTGCATGTTCGACCCCATCAAGGCACGGTTAGCATCATCGTGCTCAAGGAATGGAATCAATGAAGCAGCAACTGATACGATCTGCTTTGGCGAAACATCCATGTATTCAATATCTGCCGGTGAAGACAGTGTGAATTCATTTTGGTAACGCGTCGAAATCATATCTTTAATGAAACGACTGCTATCGTCTAACTCAGCATTTGCCTGAGCGATAACGAAGCGAGACTCTTCGATTGCAGACAGGTAATCAATTTTATCCGTTGCAACGCCATCAATCACTTTACGGTACGGCGTCTCAAGGAAACCATAATCATTTGTCTTTGCGAATACCGCCAAAGAGTTGATCAAACCGATGTTTGGCCCCTCTGGAGTCTCGATAGGACAAACACGACCGTAGTGAGTCGGATGTACGTCACGAACCTCAAAGCCCGCACGCTCACGCGTCAGACCACCAGGACCTAAAGCAGAAATACGACGCTTATGAGTTACCTCAGACAATGGATTATTTTGATCCATGAACTGAGATAATTGGCTTGAACCAAAGAACTCTTTAACTGCAGCTGAAACAGGCTTGGCATTAACCATATCCTGAGGCATTAAGCCTTCACTTTCAGCAACGGTCAAACGCTCTTTAACTGCACGCTCAACACGAACCAAGCCGATGCGAAAGGCATTCTCAGCCATCTCACCAACACTACGAACACGACGGTTACCAAGGTGATCGATATCATCGATAACACCATGACCATTACGAATATCGATCAGGCACTTCAGCACGTTCAGAATATCTGAATCAGCCTTACCAGTTGCCTTCAACGCATCGTACTGCTCGCCGTAACGCTCGATCATCTCTTTTGACAGAGCATCGGTTTTATCGCTTAGGTAACCCTTGTCGAACAGAATCGCTGGTCCAACTTCTTCAATGTACTCAAGACGACGGTTAAACTTCATCCGACCTACATCGGACAAGTCATAACGCTCTTCAGTAAAGAACAAGTTGTGGAACAGGTTTTCCGCAGACTCTTTGGTTGGCGGCTCACCTGGGCGCATCATGCGGTAAATCTCAACCTGAGCTTCAAGTTGCGACTGCGTATGATCCACATTCAAGGTGTTCGAAATAAACGCACCACAATCCAACTCATTAGTATAAATGATGTCGAATTTCTTGATGCCGTTATCGCGCAATAATTCAAGCACCACATCGGTGATTTCAGTATTAGCCGCAACAATCAACTCGCCAGTCGACTTATCGATGATGTTATGAGCCAATACCTTGGACACCATATATTCATCAGGAACGTCTAGCGTTTTAACTTCTGTCTTTTCCAGCATACGAATATGCTTAGCAGTGATACGACGCCCTTTTTCAACGATCGTCTCACCATCAATTACGATATCAAACGTGGATAACTCACCACGTAAACGCTGAGGATCCAACGCAATCTGAATTTTTGACTTTGTCAGTGCTACGGAAACGGTATCAAAGAAGAAGCTTAGAATCTCCTCTGTTTCCATTCCTAACGCGCGCAGCAATACAGTCGCAGGTAATTTGCGACGACGATCGATACGAACGAATACAGAATCTTTTGGGTCAAACTCGAAGTCCAACCATGAACCACGGTAAGGAATTACGCGTGCATTATGCAGCAACTTACCTGAAGTATTAGTCTTCCCTTTATCATGATCAAAGAATACACCAGGAGAGCGATGTAGCTGAGACACGATAACGCGCTCAGTTCCGTTGATGATGAAAGTTCCCTTATCAGTCATTAACGGCATTTCGCCCAGATATACTTCTTGTTCTTTTATGTCTTTAACGACACGAGTGTTTTTTGGAGCTTCTTTATCATATATCACCAGGCGTAATAGTACGCGCAATGACGCAGCGTAGGTCAAACCACGCAACTGACATTCACGAACATCAAACACCGGCTCGCTGAGACGGTAGTCCACATACTCAAGGTGTACGAACCCAGAGTAGCTTATAATAGGAAAAACCGAACTGAACGCGCCATGCAGACCAATTGATCTACGTTTTTCGGGAGTGATTCCTGGCTGTAAAAACTGCCGGAAGGACTCAAGTTGAATTGCGAGCAGGGACGGAATGTCCATTACCTGTGGACGTTTACCAAAATCCTTGCGGATACGTTTCTTCTCAGTGAAGGTCAGAGCCATCGTGTTTCCTCATCTGGTAACGGGCGGGAGCACTTTAAAGCGACAAAAGGCCGGCAGCTATTTTAGCTACCAGCCCATCGTTTTTGAAAGCAGAAAACTACTCTCAACTTTGTAACAACTTACTTCAGCTCGACAGCAGCGCCGGCTTCTTCCAGTTGCTTTTTAGTATCTTCAGCTTCAGATTTAGATACGCCTTCCTTAACTGTAGCAGGAACGCCTTCAACCATTTCTTTAGCTTCTTTCAGACCAAGACCAGTGATTCCACGTACGATTTTGATTACGCCGATTTTGTTATCGCCGAAACTAGTCATCACAACGTTGAACTCGTCTTTTTCTTCAACAGCTTCTGCAGCGCCTGCAGCAGCTGGAGCAGCGGAAACAGCAGCAGCTGCTGATACGCCGAACTTCTCTTCCATTGCAGAGATCAGATCAACGACCTCCATAACACTTAAATTAGCAATGCCTTCTAAGATATCTTCTTTAGAAACAGCCATTGTATTTCTCCTAAAACTTTTAGTCAGTTAAAACAGTTATGTAAGAACAGATGCTCAAAATTAAGCAGCGTTCTCTTCTTTCTGATCACGAACAGCGGCAATAGTACGCACAAGCTTACCAGGCACTTCGTTGATAGTACGAGCCAACTTGTCTAGCGGAGCTCTCAATGTTCCAGCCAAGATAGCTAGAGCCTGATCGCGCGTAGGCAACTTAGACAAACGTGCCAGCTCGGAGGCAGGATAAACTTCCCCACCAACAGCTAAAGACCTGACAATCAACTTGTCATTACTTTTTGCAAAAGCTTCGATCACACGAGCTGCGGAACCTGGATCTTCCTGAGAAAAAGCCAGAACCAATGGACCAGTAAAGGTATCGCTCATACATGCAAAATCAGTATCAGCAACAGCCAGACGGGCCAGGTTATTTTTCACAACTCGCAAATAAACGCCAGATTCACGTGCTTTAACACGTAGCTCTGTCATTTGACCAACGGTCAAACCACGGTATTCAGCCGCAACCGCGGAATGAGCTTCTGCAGCCACCGCAGCGACCTCAGAGACAATCTTCTTTTTGTCTTCCAAAGTTAATGCCACAGCACTTACCTCTCTTGTTCGGCGAACGTTCCGCCGTTAATCAAACACCTTAATCACTTAAAGTGGTCTTGTAGAGACGTGCCCCAAACCATAACTGACTTGGCTTACGTCATCTGCGCAGGCATGGCCTAAACCTTTAAGCCCCTGTCAAAACAGAGACACCTACGGTCTTGGACGACATACTAAAAAGTATATCTGTTGCCATTTCTGGCACCCCGAAGGGCATCCGCTAAATCACCTGTTTGAAATATCAAACAGATGATTCTTGGAATTCTTTTTAAACCTTAACGGAAGAGTGATCTACAACTAGACCAGGCCCCATTGTGGTAGAAACTGAAACTTTCTTCAGGTAAACACCCTTTGCACTTGAAGGCTTACCCTTATTTAGTGCTACAAGCAGAGAAACTAAGTTCTCTTCTAGTTTCGCTGAATCAAAATCAACATTACCAATGCGGCAGTGAATGATACCAGCACGGTCTGTACGGTAACGCACCTGACCAGACTTAGCATTTTTAACCGCTTCCGCAACGTTTGGAGTAACTGTTCCAACCTTAGGGTTTGGCATCAGACCGCGAGGACCTAGAATCTGACCTAATTGGCCAACGATGCGCATAGCATCTGGGCTGGCAATTACTACGTCAAAATCCATATTGCCTTTTTTAACTTCTTCGGCAAGATCTTCGAAACCTACGATATCAGCACCAGCTGCTTTTGCAGCTTCAGCATTGTCACCCTGTGTAAACACAGCAACACGTACAGTTTTACCTGTTCCGTTTGGTAGTACTGTTGCACCACGCACAACTTGGTCAGATTTACGAGGATCAACACCCAAGTTAACACTAACATCGATACTTTCTGTGAACTTACCCTGTGGCAAGCTCTTTAACAGATCAAAACCCTCAACGATACCATAAACAGCACCTGGCTTGACAAGTTCTGCAACAGCCTTTTGACGCTTAGTTAACTTAGCCATTTACACACCCTCCACATCAACACCCATACTACGGGCGGTACCAGCGATTGTTCTTACAGCTGCGTCTAAATCAGCGGCTGTCAAATCTGGCTCTTTCATTTTCGCAATATCTTCCAGCTGTGCACGAGTCATCGTACCAACCTTCTTGCTATTAGGAGTTGCACTACCGCTCTTCAGGCCCAAAGCCTTCAGAATCAGTACTGCCGCTGGAGGTGTCTTAGTGATGAACGTAAAGCTACGGTCACTATAAACAGTAATTACAACTGGAATCGGTAAACCAGCTTCCATCTGCTGAGTTGCAGCATTGAATGCCTTACAGAATTCCATAATCTGAACACCGTGCTGACCCAATGCTGGACCAACTGGTGGACTTGGATTCGCTTTACCCGCTGCAACTTGCAGCTTGATATATGCTTGTACTTTCTTAGCCATTAACTATCTCCAATGGGTGATAACGTCTTTCGACTCCCCAGTAGTTTTCAGATTCAGACCTTTTCGACCTGAAAGAACTCTAGCTCAACCGGAGTCGAGCGTCCAAAAATTTGCACAGAAACGAGCAACTTGCTCTTTTCGTAATTAGCCTCTTCAACAACTCCATTAAAGTCATTAAACGGACCTTCTTTAACTCTTACGACTTCACCAACTTCAAACAGAACCTTTGGACGAGGGGCATCAACACCCTGTTCAATTCTGTTCATTATTGCATTGGCTTCTTTTTCAGAAATAGCCGCTGGCTTATCGCTAGTACCGCCGATAAAACCTAAAACTTTAGGCGTGTCTTTGATCAAATGCCATGAATCATCATTCATATCCATTTCGACCAACACATAACCCGGAAAAAATTTACGAGAGCTTTTACGCTTTTGGCCATCACGCATTTCGACAACATCTTCAGTAGGCACTAAAATGCTACCAAAGGAGTCTTGCAAACCAAAACGCTCTACCCGCTCTTCGATCGAAGCCTTTACTTTCGCTTCAAAATTCGAATATGCATGAACTACATACCAACGCATTGCCATATCATCAACCTCCAGTGGCCAAGAGAACCTTAACACCCCAACCAAGGAGCATATCTACAAACCAGAGAAAGATTGACAGAATTACGACAATAATAAAGACCATCAGCGTGGTCTGCATTGTCTCCTGACGCGAAGGCCAAACAACCTTGCGAACTTCGGTACGTG
This sequence comes from Leucothrix mucor DSM 2157, assembly GCF_000419525.1. Classification (NCBI taxonomy): domain Bacteria; kingdom Pseudomonadati; phylum Pseudomonadota; class Gammaproteobacteria; order Thiotrichales; family Thiotrichaceae; genus Leucothrix; species Leucothrix mucor. The sequence goes on along the minus strand of NZ_ATTE01000001.1, from coordinate 4,747,475 downwards.
CAGCGCTCATAAACGTTATCAAGCCCTTGCCTTTAGCAGTAGTTAGCGCAACACCAACACCTACCCCAGCAACAACTAACAAACCTAGAACACGATATAGGAGGGATACATCTTCGAACAGATAAAAACCAACTATCGAGGCAATCAACAAGCCTAACGCTACTAAAAGCTTAGCTATATCAATTGTTGAGCTCTGTGACTCAGCATTAGTCGCCATCTATCTACTCACTTGATTTTTAGTTTAACTTGTATTGGTTTCAGATGGCAGGCCAGGAGGGAATCGAACCCCCAACCTACGGTTTTGGAGACCGTCGCTCTGCCAATTGAGCTACTGGCCTAGTCTGTTAAAACTAGCTGAAACACACAACAAAACGAGGGAAGCAACACTCCCCTCGCTTCAAACAAACGGGACGCGATTATAACAAATTTAAAATATTATTCAATTACTTTCGCAACAACACCCGCACCTACGGTACGACCACCTTCACGAATCGCAAAACGCAACCCATCGTCCATCGCAATCGGATTAATCAGAGTAACAACCATCTTAATGTTATCACCCGGCATAACCATCTCAACACCTTCAGGCAATTCACACGCACCCGTTACATCGGTAGTACGGAAGTAGAACTGTGGACGGTAGTTACTAAAGAAAGGTGTATGACGACCACCCTCTTCTTTAGACAGAACATAAACTTCTGCTTCAAATTTTGTGTGCGGGTTGATTGATTTAGGCTTACATAACACCTGACCACGCTCAACATCGTCACGCTTAGTACCACGCAACAACACACCGACGTTATCGCCCGCTTCACCGCGGTTCAATAACTTACGGAACATCTCAACACCAGTACAAGTTGTCTTCTGAGTATCGCGAATACCAACGATCTCCAACTCATCACCGACGTTAACGATTCCGCGCTCAATACGACCAGTAACAACCGTACCACGACCAGAGATCGAGAATACATCTTCTACTGGCATCAGGAATGCACCATCAACCGCTCGCTCTGGCAAAGGAATGTAGTCATCCATCGCCTGAACCAACTCAGCTACTTTATCAGCGTAGGCTGCGTCACCCTCAAGAGCTTTCAGTGCTGAACCCGTAATGATTGGCGTGTCATCGCCTGGGAACTCATACATATCAAGAAGCTCACGCACTTCCATCTCAACAAGTTCCAGCAATTCCTCATCATCAACCATATCGGCTTTATTCAGGAATACCAAAATATATGGAACACCAACCTGACGTGACAACAAAATGTGCTCACGAGTTTGTGGCATTGGGCCATCAGCAGCAGATACTACCAAGATAGCACCATCCATTTGAGCCGCACCAGTGATCATGTTCTTAACATAATCGGCGTGACCCGGGCAATCTACGTGTGCGTAGTGACGAGTCGCAGACTCATATTCAACGTGAGACGTTGAAATAGTGATACCACGTGCCTTTTCTTCAGGCGCGTTATCGATTTCGTCGAATGCCTTAACAGCACCACCCATCTTCTCTGCCATGACCTTAGTCAGTGCTGCGGTCAGCGTGGTTTTACCATGGTCAACGTGACCAATTGTGCCGACGTTAACGTGCGGCTTCGAACGTACAAAAGTTTCTTTAGACATCTCGCAACACCTTGTAGAGATTTAATAAACGATATAAATATGGAGCCCATAACCGGATTTGAACCGGTGACCTCATCCTTACCAAGGATGCGCTCTACCGAGCTGAGCTATATGGGCCTACCGTACAATTTAACTCAGCCGTACCACAAACCTAAGGCAATGGAGCGGGTGATGGGAATCGAACCCACGTAGTCAGCTTGGAAGGCTGAAGTTTTACCATTAAACTACACCCGCCTTAACCTATGGCAACTACCACAAGCCTGAAAAACAAAAAGACCTGCAACTACTGAGCTACAAATCTTTTCGATCAACATTTGGTGGAGGGAGGAGGATTCGAACCTCCGAAGCTTTCGCAACAGATTTACAGTCTGCCCCCTTTGGCCGCTCGGGAATCCCTCCAAATGAGCGCCGCATTTTGTCTGACCACTCGACATCTGTCAACACTTTATTTTAAATTTCTTCAAACTTAATTCAAATAAAACAGCTACTGCAAACTATAAAGACTTAGTCAGCAACTAAAATTATCAATACCATCAACAGACTACGCGACCCAGTAGCTATTTTTACCTATTTTGAGCTTATAAAATAAAAATCCTGCCATCGCTTGCAAACAAAACACCCTGTTAGTTACAGGGCGCGGTCACCTACTTCGCTTTGACCAACATCGGCTTCAGATATTGCCCCGTATACGAACCTTTCTTCTTCGCTACTTGCTCAGGCGTACCCGTCGCAATCACCTTACCGCCACGGTTGCCACCTTCCGGCCCCAAATCAATGACCCAGTCTGCCGTTTTAATCACATCCAGATTATGCTCGATAATCACAACGGTATTACCCTCATCTCGTAAGCGATGCAACACTTTGAGCAGCACATCCACATCATGAAAATGCAAACCCGTCGTTGGCTCATCCAGAATATAGATCGTCTTACCCGTTCCGCGCTTAGATAACTCTTTTGCTAGCTTAACGCGCTGCGCCTCACCACCAGACAAGGTCGTCGCATTCTGCCCCAAGGTGATATACGACAAACCAACATCCATTAATGTGGCCAGCTTATTGTAAATCCCCGGAATTGCACTGAAGAACACGACCGCCTCTTCAACCGTCATATTCAGCACTTCGTTAATGCTTTTGCCTTTATAGTGCACATCGAGCGTCTCGCGGTTATATCGCTTGCTCTCACAGACATCACACGGCACGTAAACATCCGGCAGGAAGTGCATCTCCACTTTGATCACACCATCGCCGCTACAAGCCTCACAGCGCCCACCCTTCACGTTAAAACTAAAGCGCCCAGGCGTATACCCTCGGGAACGTGCTTCTTGGGTAGCAGCAAACAATTCACGGATCGGCGTAAACACCCCCGTATACGTTGCCGGGTTAGAGCGAGGAGTACGGCCAATCGGACTTTGATTGATATCCACAACCTTATCGAAAAACTCCAAACCCTCGATCTTATCCACCGGCGACGCATTCACATCAGAGCCATGGAGAAACTTAGCAATATTTGGATACAGGGTTGCATTAATCAGCGTAGACTTACCAGAACCGGAGACCCCCGTGATACAGGTCATTAACCCAACCGGAATCTCTGCAGTTACATTCTGCAAGTTATTACCGTTAGCACCAATCAGTCGCAGCATTTTTTCGGGATCAACCTTAACCCGCTTTTCAGGCACGGCAATTGATCGCTTGCCGGACAAGAATTGCCCGGTACAGGACTCCTCAACAGCCATCACCTCTTCTGGCGTACCTTGAGCGGTAATTTGCCCACCATGCTCACCGGCCCCCGGACCAATATCGACCACATAATCCGCCAAACGAATGGCATCCTCATCATGCTCTACGACGATTACGGTATTTCCGAGGTCACGCAAATGAATCAGTGTTTTTAGCAGGCGATCATTATCCCTCTGATGCAGACCGATTGAAGGCTCATCCAACACATACATGACGCCGACCAAGCCCGCGCCAATTTGCGACGCCAGACGAATACGCTGCGACTCACCACCCGACAGAGAGTCCGCACTCCGACTGATTGATAGGTAGTCCAGCCCCACATTCACCAGAAACTCTAAGCGCAAACGAATTTCCCGCAGAATTTTATCGGCAATCTGCCCTTGCTTTCCCGGCAAATCTAGATCGGTAAAAAACTGCAGCGTATCGCCAATCGCCCACTCTGTAATCTCCGATAGATTCTTATCATCCACGAAGACATTACGCGCTGCCTCATTCAAGCGCGCACCATGACAACTTGGGCACGCACGTGTCGACAGGTACTTCATCAACTCCTCACGAACGCTATTAGAATCCGTATCCCGATAGCGACGCTCCAGATTATTCAGAATCCCCTCAAAAGAATGCGTCTTCTGATAAACCTGACCCTTTTGGCCCACATAGGTAAATTGAATCGGCTTACGCCCACTGCCCTGCATCAACACATTGCGCACATTTTTCGGCAAATCCTGATACGGTGTTTCGACATCAAAGCCGTAAGCTTCTGCCAGCGAATCAATTAGGTGAAAATAATAAGCATTGCGTCGATCCCAGCCACGCACCGCGCCATCCGCCAAACTTAAATCCGGCTTGGTCACCACACGGGTTTCATCAAACGCCTGATGCACACCCAAGCCATCACAGGTCGGACAGGCGCCACTAGGGCTATTGAATGAAAATAGACGCGGTTCAAGCTCAGACAGGGTGTAACCACAATGCGGACAAGCATAATTAGCCGAGAACAATAGCTGCGTACCGGACTCACCTTCCATCGGCACCACGCTCGCCAAACCATCCGCTAGGCGCAAGGCCGTCTCAAATGATTCAGACAGTCGTAACTGTAATCCCTCGCGCACTTTCAGACGATCCACCACCACTTCGATAGTGTGCTTCTTACGCAACTCAAGCTCTGGCGTCTGATCTAATTCATAAACCTCACCATTAATTCTGGCCCGCAAAAAGCCCTGCGCTCGCATCTCTTCAAGCAGCTTGACGTACTCACCCTTACGATTACGCACCACTGGTGCCAGCAGCATAATCTTGGAGCCTTCCGGCAATGCCATAACTGCATCAACCATCTGAGTCACCGTTTGCGCCTCAAGCGCCTGGCCATGCTCCGGACAACGCGGTTGACCGGCTCGCGCATATAACAGACGCAAGTAATCATAAATCTCGGTAACCGTTCCCACTGTAGACCGCGGGTTGTGCGAGGTCGTTTTCTGCTCAATGGATATCGCTGGCGACAAGCCTTCGATATGATCCAAATCCGGCTTTTCCATCATCGACAAAAACTGCCTTGCATACGATGACAAGGACTCTACATAACGCCGCTGACCCTCGGCGAAAATGGTATCAAACGCCAGTGATGACTTACCTGAACCGGACAAGCCAGTAATCACAATTAATTTATCCCGAGGTAAATCGAGGTCGATATTCTTAAGGTTGTGGGTACGAGCCCCGCGCAAACTGATTTTTTTCACTGTGGGATATTCTGATTTCGAAAAATTATCTGCTAATATGCCGACTTGCTAAACTCCTGACAACCTTGTTAGTACCCCTCATGAATAAACTTGAACAACGCACCGCTTTATCTCTGGCCGCAGTCTACGCGGTTCGCATGCTGGGATTGTTCATGATTCTGCCTGTGCTACCACTGTACGCAGAGCATTTTGAACATGCCACCCCCTTCCTCATCGGCTTAGCCATTGGGATCTACGGCCTGACTCAGGCCAGCTTTCAGATCCCCTTAGGACTTCTATCCGACCGCTTCGGGCGCAAACAGATCATCATTGGCGGCTTAGTTGTGTTTGCGATAGGTAGCGTGATTGCCGCGTTATCCGACAGCATCTATAGCATTATTATCGGAAGGGCTATTCAAGGCATGGGAGCTATTGCCGCCGCTACTATGGCGTTGGCTGCTGATTTAACTGAAGAAAACAACCGAGCCAAGGTTATGGCTGGCATTGGAATGACGATTGGCGTGGCATTTGCGGTCGCGATGGTCGTTGGCCCGCTAATTAACCAATGGTATGGCATTTCAGGTATTTTCTGGATTACCGCCATACTGGCCATCGTCGGCATTTTACTAGTCGCTTTTGTCGTTCCCACACCAAAACGCCTTTTCCACCACCGCGACGCAGGCGTTATGGGCGACTACATCCTACCCGCCTTAAAAAACTCAACATTGCTACGCATGAATGCAGGCGTCTTTATCCTACACATGATCATGACGGCTAATTTTACAGTATTACCACTGATCTTCCGCGACCAGCTGGGAATGAGTAATGCCGAGCACTGGAAAATCTACCTTCCAGTATTCGCTCTATCTTTTATTGCTGCGGTTCCATTGATTATTTTTGCGGAGAAATACCAGAAAATAAAACCGTTACTCGTCGGTAGCGTTGGCTTGCTAGTACTTGCACAACTGCTAATGTCGCTAAGCATGCAGGTTAATTGGAGTTTGGTACTGTGGTTTTTAGCCTTCTTTGTCAGCTTTAACTTCTTGGAAGCCGTACAACCATCCCTAGTCGCCAAATACTCTGGCGTGAACACTAAGGGCACGGCAATGGGTATTTTTAGCACCTCGCAGTTTATGGGGATCTTTGCTGGCGGAATCATTGGTGGATTATTACTGGAGCAAGGCAGCCGAAGCATGGTGCTACTATTTGGAGCTGCTGCCGCACTGGTCTGGCTAACACTAATCGCATCATTACCAACGCCACGGTTTTATAAAAGCCGACTACTCAAACTTAACCCAAGCATGTTGAACGACAGTAAATCCACAACGTTGGCATTGTATGAAGTACCAGGAATTAAAGAGGTGGCGATTGCCATTGATGAGGGTGTTGCCTACCTGAAAGTCGATAGCAAGGAGCTAGATGAGAGCCAGCTGCTTGCTTTTCAGTAAGCGTTAATTCTTAGACTAACACCGTTTTGTTAGCACTCTCAGCTGGCTGGATCAATCTGGCAAACGCCGTAGACCATAATCAGCTGATCGCCTAAAAATACCAGCGGAATTCGCTCACGCAGCCAAGGTGGTACGGCAAATTGCTGAAAAATATGCTTCAAGCTTATCGAATGCTCTTTTTCTGGCGGCCTCATCACCTCACCACCTTGACGGAAGCGCAAACTAAGCACGGCTTCATCAGCGCGTAACTTATCACCCCACGCACCCAACTGATCTGCTCGCAGCAACAAACCTAGCGAAGCAATAAATAGATCTTCGGTTAGATCCCAGCTAAACGTTTGCATCGGGTCGTGTTCAGACAACGCATTCATCACATACAAATCATCGCGATAACGCCTAACCTCAACATCCGCCCAGTGCACGCAGGGCGACGCATCCTCAGCCGCATACAACACATCCGAGATAATATGCTGAAGCTTTTTAGCCGATGGCGCTTTAAATCCTGAACTGATCAGCCAATAACGCAGAATCGCCCGACGTCGGGCTGGCTCGCAATCCAGCAACGCAGCGACCGATAACGTACCCGCAACAGAACCAACCTGCTGCAGCGCATCTTGAGCCACATAGCTATCGAGTAATTGCTGAGTTTCGCCTTGAATAAACGCAGCGCGGGATAAGGTGCCATAACAACCAGGCCAACGCTCAGCCAGCTGCGGTAAAATTTGATGTCGCAGATAGTTCCGGTCGTAACGCAGATCGGCATTACTACTATCTTCTACAAAGCTGAGCTGATACTCATCTGCGTAGGCTTCTAGCTGCACTCTGGAACAATTGAGCAATGGGCGCATATGATGCCCAGCCGCAAATGGCGCAATCATTGGCATGGCAGACAAACCTGCACCGCCAGCACCGCGCAGCAGCTGAATCAATAAAGTTTCGGCCTGATCATTCTGATGGTGAGCGGTCAGCAGCACTTCGCCCGGCTGCAACTGGTCTTTAAACGCCTGATAGCGCTTTTCGCGGGCATAAGCTTCAACACTTTGCCCCTCAGGAACCGCCAAATGCAGGGAAATACGCTCCAGCGGAACGCCAAGATCATTACAGATATCGCGACAATGACGCCCCCACCAAGGAGAAGCATCCTGCAAGCCGTGATCAATATGCACAGCTCGCAACTCAATATCCGGCAGGCGACTCATAACATGCAATAAAACATGCGAATCCAAGCCACCACTGTAGGCCAGTAGGAATTTACGCTGCTCCAGAACGGAAGTCAGCGAATCAACAACGGTTAGCAGATCATGTTTCAAACTGACCGTAACTCATCAACCGCTGGTAGCGACGATCCAATAATTGCTGAGTACTTAACGCACCCACTTCACGCAAACTACTCGCAATCGCTTCACGCATGTTGGCGATCGTTTCCTGATAATTACGATGCGCACCACCTAGAGGCTCTGGAATAATGCGATCAATCAAGCCTAAGTCATGCAGCTTTTCTGAGGTAATCCCCATGGCTTCTGCCGCCTCTGCCGCTTTATCAGCACTTTTCCATAAAATGGAGGCACAACCTTCTGGCGAGATAACCGAATAGGTTGCGTACTGCAACATCATCACAACATCACCTACACCAATAGCCAAGGCACCACCAGAACCACCCTCACCCACTACGGTGACAATGATTGGCGTTTTAAGCTTAGACATTTCAAACAGGTTGCGAGCAATGGCCTCACTTTGTCCACGCTCTTCAGCACCGATCCCGGGATAAGCACCCGCAGTATCGATAAAGGTAAGCACTGGCAAATGGAATTTTTCTGCTAAACGCAGTAGACGCAAAGCTTTACGATAACCCTCTGGACGAGGCATACCGAAATTGCGTCGAATGTTTTCTTTTGTATCACGGCCTTTTTGATGACCAATGATCATCACCGGACGCCCTTCAAATCGTGCAATACCACCCACAGTGGCGTGATCATCAGCAAATGCGCGATCACCATGCAACTCTTGAAAGTCTGTACATAAACCAGCAACAATATCCAAGGTATAAGGACGCTTAGGATGACGTGCCAGCTGACCAACTTGCTTGGCCGTTAGCTTGGAGAAGATAGACTTGGTTAGCGATTCAACCTTTTTTTCCAGACGCGACACATCGTCGGCCAGATTAATATCCTTATCACTTACTTCGCGCAACTCTTCAATCTGAGACTGCAACTTAGCAATGGGCTGCTCAAAATCTAGAAAATCTGGATTCATGCTATGTACTATTCCCGGGCTATCCCCAATACATCGACCCACTCGGTGAGCGGGCCAACTTTCATCAAACAAATACTGTTAAGCGACTAGCTTAGGCTTCCGCCTGCTTGGCAATTTCAGCATGTACTGTTGCCATATCCAACTCTCTGATTTTAGTGATCAAATCTTCGAGCTGTGAATTGTTAAGCATACCCGCTTGTGAATACAGTACGACCTGATCACGGAAAACCATTAGCGTCGGAATTGAGCGAATCTGAAAGTGAGCCGCTAGCTCTTGCTCTGCTTCAGTGTCAATTTTACCGAACACAATGTCGTCGTGCTTTGTAGAAACTTCTTCGTAAATAGGCGCAAATGACTTACAAGGACCACACCATTCAGCCCAGAAATCTACAATTACAATGTCATTTTTTTCTATCGTAGCTTCGAATGTTTCTGCAGTAATATCAACGGTCGACACGACGGTCTCCTTATCTTTTATGTGAACGACAGAATATAGGGACTTGCCTATCGAATATCAAGGAAAACAGCCCTTATCACCCCAGCGCGCCGTCAGCTCATGCGGAATTCTCAAGTGATCTAAAACCCGCGCCACAATGAAATCAATGAGCTCATCAATGGTAGTGGGCTTGAAATAAAACCCCGGATTTGCCGGCATAATAACCGCACCCATACGCGATAATTTCAACATATTCTCAAGGTGAATATCTGAAAATGGCGTCTCGCGCACCACCAAAATTAGCTGCTTCCTCTCTTTTAAACACACATCAGCCGCTCGCTCAATTAAGCTCTTACTGGCGCCGACTGCAATCGCTGATAAGGTAGACGTAGTGCAAGGGCAAACCACTGTTGCATCTGCCACGCCACTACCACTCGCTACCGGCGACATCCATTGCTCGCGCTCAAATACTCGAATTTGACCAGGCTGCGCCTTATAGAGCTCAGTGAAATAAACCTCGGCCTCTTTAGCCCGCCCCGGAACTTGCAGATCGGTTTCCATATTAATCACTAACTGCCCCGGACGAGAGAGCAATAAATTAATTTGAATACCTTTTTCAACCAGCACTTCCAGCAAGCGCAAACCGTATTGCGCACCAGAGGCACCCGTCATAATAAGCGTCACAACCTTAGGTGGTGGAAACATCAGACTCTCGCCTCTAACGCTTGTAATAATTGATCGTGGATACCACCAAAGCCGCCATTACTCATTACTAGCAGCTGGTCACCCGATGCGGCGGTTTTAGCCAGATATTCAACCAAATCAGAAACTGCTGAATAAGTACTCGCTTTGCCACCCAAACTCTCACTCACATCATGCAAGTCCCAACCCAAACCTTCTGGTTGATACAGCAAAACCTCGTCAGCCTCGGCAAGTGATTCGGCTAGCTTAGCCTTGTGTACACCCAAGCGCATAGTATTAGAACGCGGCTCTAAAATAGCAACAATTCGCTGACTTCCTACACTGCGGCGCAAGCCTTGTAGCGTGGTTGCAATTGCCGTCGGGTGATGAGCAAAGTCATCATAAACACGCACACCCTGCACTTCGCCACGTAACTGCATGCGGCGTTTAACGCCTTTGAACTCTGCCAACGCCGCAATGGAATGCTCAGGCGGTACACCAACGTGACGCGCAGCGGCAATAGATGCTAACGCATTACTAACATTATGCTGCCCCATTTGGGACCATGAAACCGTGCCTTGTAACTCGCCATCTAATAGCACATCAAAGACTTGACCAGCCTCATCCTGTAGACGTGCCGACCAGCCATCTGCTGTAGGCGTGGAAGAAAAAGCCTGCACCGGAGTCCAGCATCCTTTTTCCAATACCGACGGCAAATTCACATCTTCACCATTTGTTAGTACCAAACCATCACCCGGAACCATTCTTAGCAGATGGTGAAACTGAGTTTTAATCGCCTCAAGGTCTGGGAAAATATCGGCGTGATCATACTCAAGGTTATTTAATACAACGGTACGTGGGTGGTAATGAACAAACTTAGAGCGCTTATCAAAAAAAGCGGTATCGTATTCATCAGCTTCTACTACAAAAAATGGCGTATCACCTAAGCGCGCGGAGACACCGAAGTTTTCAGGCACGCCGCCAATTAAGAAACCAGGAGACATTCCGGCATATTCCAGCACCCACGCCAGCATACTTGCAGTCGTAGTTTTACCATGAGTTCCAGCAACAGCCAGCACCCAGCGGTCTTTTAATACATTTTCAAACAGCCACTGCGGGCCTGAAGTGTATGACAATCGCTTATTCAGCATATCCTCAACAACGGGACGACCACGTGCCATTACATTGCCGACAACAACCTGATCAACATCTGCCGGCACATCTTCGATTGCAAAGCCTTGCTGAATCTCAACACCCTGAGACTCCAGCAGCGTACTCATCGGAGGGTATACATTTTCATCTGAGCCGGTGACCTCATGCCCTTCTGCACGAGCAAGCGTAGCCACCCCCCCCATAAAGGTCCCGCAAATACCCAAAATATGGATTTTCATTTTTTTATTCGTCCAAGGATTCCAATAAATCGATCATATCATCTTTCTTTTCTGCGCTCGCTTTATCCTCAACACCATCACGTAATTCATAAGCACGGCGCTGTAGCCAGAGATCACGCAAGGCACTGTATTGATCATCAGATAAGTCTTGCAAGGCTTTTTCGCTACTCAACAAGTCTGCGCGTTTATCAATCACCTTAACGGCGGTGAGTTGTGCTGGGTATTTGGAATAATTGAGTGGATCAACAAAACCATCGGCAACAGTACCCACGGCATCACGCAAGGTTGACGGACCAAGAAAAGGAAGCATCACATAAGGCCCTGAAGGCACACCCCATCTCGCCAATGTTTGCCCAAAGTCTTCATTGTATTTTTTGAGGTTCATCTTGGAGGCAACATCGAAAAAGCCAGCCAAACCTAGCGTGCTATTAACAACAACGCGTCCGGCGCTAGTGACTGCGGCACGAGGCTTGAATTGAAGCAAAGCGTTTACCGACGTCTTGACATCACTTAAATTTCCGAAAAAATGAGTGACACTTTCATCAACTACCTCAGGCGTAACGGCTTGATAACCTCTCGCCAACGGCTTAACAATCGCCCAGTCCAAGCCAGCATTAACGAGAAATATCCCGCGATTAGCACTCTCCCAACCCGGTGTTTCGACATTGGGTGGAACAGTAGACGAACGAGTGACATCTTGCCCTAAAGAAGTACAAGCGGCTTGAGTGAAAAGTGATGAAACAATAATCGCTGCATGCAGCCAATACTGATAACGCATTTGTACCCCCTAGGTGATAGAACTCATAACAATTTGAATAAGTCTAGCACAGGGAGATATTGTTGTTAGAGAAACTAGCTAGGCTAAACGGCCTCAGCAAGCTCTCTTGATTTGGCGGCTACTTTTTGACTGGGTAAATGCGGCAGAATCATTTCTTCAAGCGGCTTGGGCCTTGATATCCCATAGCCCTGCCCATAATCCACACCCATTTTACGAAGCAGCGCGATGATTTTATCATCCTCAACATACTCTGCAATAACCTTCAAATTCATGGAGTGCCCTACCTGAGTAACCGATTCAACAATATTTCGGGCAACTGAATCACGCATCAAGTCTTTAACAAAAATCCCATCAATTTTCAGGTAATCAACATCCAATGATGTTAGGTAGCCATAGGAACTCACACCCGTTCCAAAATCATCCAAGGAGAAGCTAGCACCCATATTTTTAAGCGTACTAATAAAGCGCGTTGCCAAAGTAATATCACTAACTGCAACAGCTTCGGTAATCTCAAAGCAGACCATTCTAGGATCTACGCCGGTTTTTTCCAACTCCTCCAGCACGTAGTCGAGGAAGCTCGACTCATCCAAACTTTGACCGGAGAGGTTTATCGCAAATACAGGTCGTGAATTCTTAAACTCTACCTGCGATAGCTGACGCAGCGCCTCCGAAACAACCCAGCGATCTAACTCAGGCATCATAGAGTAGTATTCAGCAACCGGAATAAATTCATCAGGTGGAATAAATTTACCATCCTCACCTGTCATTCTAATCAGCAGCTCATAATGGTGAAATGGCTGATCGAATTTATCTTCATGTAATGGATGGATTGGTTGAGCAAATAAACGGAAACTATTTTCTTTAAAGGCCTTCTTAAGATTCCAGACACCTTCCATATTGCTTTGCTCTTGGCGCATTTCAGCGCTTTCAGCACGGTAAGCAATGACTCGGTTTCCGCCGTGATTTCTGGCCGTACGGCAGGCAATGTCCGCCTCAGTCAACACACGGGCCGATGAACTGGTCTCTTTCTTAATGACTACGAAGCCACCACTCAAGGTGACCGGAAAGACCCGGGTGTTCCAGGTAAACTGAAAGTCAGCGATTTCATCACGGATCGCTTTCATTCTATTTGCCGCAGAAAACAAGGTACTTTCCCTGAACAGTATCCCGAAATCATTACTAGCCAACCGACCACCAATAGTTTCACCTTCGCCTGATACAGTCTGCTTAAGTACTCCGACAAATTTATTAATTAGCGAATCACCTGCAGCATAGCCAACGGTGTCATTGATAGTCTTAAACTGATCGATACTCACCGTCATAAACACATGACTTGAGCCGTGCTTTCTCGAATCATCAATCGATGCTTTCAGGATGGACTCAAATGCACGACGATTCAGCAGACCTGTTTGCGCATCATGGCGCTCCATGTAGCTTAACTGAGACTCAACTGCACGAGTGGCGGAGATATCATCGAAAAATAAAGCGTAGGTAGACTGCATCGGGTCGCGACTGTCTTCGACAACCGAAACCGTTACATTCATCCAAGCATTGATTGCCGACTGATAACGAACAATACAGCTTACAATCTGTGAATGATTTGCCGCACCATTGGTGTTTCGATAATTAAGGTAATTTTTTATCTCAACTTTTGTTTGCGTATTAAGCAGCTGAAATAAACCACCCGCTTGCCGCCCAAGATTCCGTCTTAATGGCGTATCAAACAAGCTTTCAGCAGCAGGGTTAAGGTAAATAACGGTATATTGACCAGACAACAGCACCACGGGAAATGGGACGATCTTCAGAATCTCCTCTTTAACCCCCAATGATTCCGGCTGAATTACCAAACCTTTAGAGTCACCAAGCCGACGCTTATACCAATACACAGCACAGGCAGCAGCTATCACAACAATGACGGCAACGAGCAATATCAGCGAATAGTCTTCTAGGAACGTCAAAATACCTTGGCAACCTGTTTATTATTATAATTTTATCTATCTTATACAGCACCCCAACTTAATCTTTGCTGTACGTGATTTTATGCACTGAAGACCTACCCAAATTACAGGCAAAAAAAAAGCCAGCATCCGAAGATGCTGGCTTTTGGCAAACTAACCAATAATGGTATTTGCTTATACTTTTTCTTTGATTCTGGCAGACTTACCGGTACGTCCACGCAGGTAGTACAGCTTAGCACGACGAACGTCACCGCTACGCTTTACTGAAATATCACCGATCTGGCTGCTGTAAGTCTGGAATACACGCTCCACACCTTCACCATAAGAGATCTTGCGAACTGTGAATGATGAATTCAAACCACGGTTGCGCTTAGCAATAACCACACCTTCAAATGCCTGCAGACGCTCACGATCGCCTTCACGCACTTTTACCTGAACGACAACAGTATCTCCAGGGCCAAACTGTGGGATTTCTTTGTTCATTTGCTCAGTTTCGAGCTGTTGAATAATGATACTCATGACTTAACCTCTGAAGTCTTTATTTCTTTCATAAAATCATCGAGCAGTTGTTTATCCTGCCCGCTCAATTCTTTTTCCTGCAATAACGCAGGTCGTCGCAATTGTGTGCGGCCTAGTGCCTGCTGGCGTCTCCATTGCTCAATAAGCTTATGGTTTCCACTCAACAAAACCTCTGGCACCTCGAGGTCTTCAATTTTTTCGGGCCTAGTGTAATGAGGGTGATCCAGTATCCCATCGCTAAATGAGTCCTGCACTGCAGATTCGGTATGCCCAAGCACCTCAGGCAACAACCGAGTCGTGCCATCAATGACGATCATCGCAGCTAATTCACCACCACTCAGAACGTAATCACCAACTGACCACTCTTCATCCACTTCAAGCGTAATAACACGCTCATCAATCCCTTCATAACGACCACAAAGCAGAATAACATTATCTACTTTTGCTAACCCTTCCAGCATTGACTGCTGCAAAGGCCTTCCTTGCGGGGTCATGTAAATCACTTTACAGTCGCCAAACTTATTTCTCTCATCACGAATTGCTCTTAATAAACAATCCGGCCGCATCACCATACCAGGTCCGCCACCATAGGGCCTATCATCTACCGTTCTGTGAACATCTTCTGCATAATCACGGGGATTAATACAGGTCATATTCATCAGACCTCGTTTTGATGCCCTACCGACAACGCCTCCGTTCACAACTGACTCCACCATTTCGGGAAACAGCGTGATTACAGAGAAATGCATGCGCTAAAAGTCCGGATCCCAGTCGACAACTATCTTTCCGGCTTCCAAGTCTACTTCTTTGACAAAATCACCTTTGACATAAGGAATAAAGCGTTCTCTCTCACCAGCAACAACCATTACATCGTTATTACCTGTTTCGAAAAGCCAATCCACTACGCCCAAGTCAACATTATCAACGGTATAAACCTTCAAGCCAACTAACTGGGACCAGTAATACTCGCCTTCGGCCAGCACTTCCAGCTGATCACGATGCACATAGATAACTGCACCAACCATAGCCTCAGCCTGGTTGCGATCAGCAATAACATCTAATTGTGCAACAATTGATTTACCCTGAACCCGGCCACGAAGCACCTTACATTCAGTTTCCTGACCATGATGTTTGAGTACCCATCGACGGTAATCCGTAATCTGGATCCTTGGCGAGGTGTGTGAAAACACTTTTACCCAACCCTGAACACCAAAGACGCCGTTAATGCTCCCCAGCTCAACAAGCTCAGCTTCTTTATCAACTGTCATTCGTTAATGTCTTTCAGTCGTCAATTATGCAGCAACTGCAGCTTTAGCAGCGTCTTTCAGCAGTGTAGCAACACGATCGCTAGGCTGTGCGCCTAAACCAATCCAATGCGCAACACGCTCTTGTTCCAGGTGCAGTCTTACTTCCTGACCACGAGCCACAGGATTAAAATAACCCAGACGCTCAATGTAACCACTGTCACGTGGCTTGCGAGAATCTGTTACTACGATGTGATAAAACGGGCGCTTCTTAGAACCGCCTCTTGCCATGCGAATTGTAACCATACTTTATATCTTCAGTCAGATGTCAGGACAGCACAAAGCATCCTGTCAGAAAAGGAAACGCGGAATTGTACTCCAATCCACGCAGAATAAAAGAGTAATTTAAATATTTTTTTGAAAAGCGCCACGAATAACTCAGGATACCGTTTATACAATTTGAACTAGAATCCTTGAACCAATCGTGACAGCATTGTCACATAACTTAAATAAACCGTAATATTACCATTAATCAATATATTTAAACCTGTATTCTCCCCCAGAGTGTCATCAGGCAAAAATAATAATAACAATACGTACGACCTAGATTACCCCCGAGGATCTTATGCATACAATTAAAATACTTGCAGCTGCAGCACTAACAATCACAATATTAAGTGCACATGCGAATGCAAATGAGTCCAGCTCCGCCGCCCCACTACAACTATCATTAGAAAGTAGCACGGTTGCTAAAAAGAGTGGCTTACCTTCTGAAACGTTTAGCGCACCAGCCAAAAAAACGGATAACGTCACCAAGCGACTCAATCAAGCAAAAGAAATACTCGGCAGCCTAGTTAGTTTCAAGTATGGCAAAGGCCAACGCCTGAAAGCTAACTTCGGCCGCACGAGCTACTCAGTGCAGTACACTAGCACCTTCTAAAGCTTACATTCCGGGGAAGCCACCGCCACCACCCATACCTGGCGGTAGCTGACCCTGCATTCCACGCATCATTTTCTTCAGACCGCCGCCAGAGAATTTCTTCATCATCTTGCTCATCTGCTTATGCTGCTTCAGCAAACGATTCACGTCCTGAATCTGCAAACCAGAACCCACTGCGATACGACGCTTGCGTGAGCCTTTAATCAAATCCGGAAAGCGACGCTCCTGAGGTGTCATTGAGTTAATAATGCCGACCATTTGCTTAACTTGCTTCGTCGTCTTTTCATCATTAACGACTGCCGCCATCTTTCCATTAACCCCGGGTAGCTTGTCGATCAAACCACTCATGCCGCCCATTTTTTCCATTTGCAGCATTTGATTGCGCAGATCTTCAAGGTCAAAACCTTTGCCTTTATTGAGCTTGCGAGCCAATTGTTGAGCTTGCTTATGGTCAACATTACGCTGCGCCTCTTCAACCAGCGACAGCACATCACCCATACCCAAAATTCGTGATGCAATACGATCAGGGTGGAAAGGCTCAAGCGCATCAATCTTCTCGCCCATTCCGATAAACTTAATCGGCTTGCCAGTGATTTGGCGTACTGACAATGCCGCACCACCGCGCGCATCACCATCTGCTTTAGTCAGAACGACACCCGTTAGCGGCAATGCATCACCGAATGCTTTAGCGGTATTCGCCGCATCCTGACCGGTCATACTGTCAACAACGAACAAAGTCTCAACCGGTGCTACCGCACGGTGAATCGCTTGAATCTCTTGCATCATCTCTGCATCGATATGCAAACGACCAGCTGTATCGACAATCAGAACATCAATGTGCTGACGTTTTGCTTCAGCCAATGCGTTATTCGCAATATCAACCGGCGACTGACCAACATCACTAGGAATAAACACCGCTTCCACTTGCGTGGCCAATGTTTCTAACTGCTTGATTGCCGCAGGACGGTAAACGTCACAACTCACCACAGCAACCGTCTTTTTCTCTCGAACTTTCAGTAGCTTTGCCAGCTTACCTGCCGTTGTCGTTTTACCCGCCCCCTGCAAACCCGCCATCAAAATAACGGCAGGTGGCTGCGCTCTTAGATCAAGCGACTCGTTCGCCTGCCCCATTGTCTCAACCAGTTCGTCATTAACGATCTTGATTAAGACCTGACCAGGAGACAAACTAGAAAGCACTTCCTGCCCAACTGCGCGCTCTTTAACTCTGGCGACGAAATCCCGTACAACGGGTAACGCGACATCCGCTTCCAGTAGCGCCATCCGCACTTCGCGCAGCGTATCCTTAATATTTTCGTCAGTTAGTCGCGCTTGACCACGTAACTTTTTGACCGTATGGGAGAGCCGTTCACTTAAATTTTCAAACATATTATTAGCACTTAGTGTAGTGTTGCAGTCATATAGGGAAACGTACCGAGCGCCGCCATCCGAACAAGAATATTCTTATCAATTACGCTCTATGCACAACGTGGGTTACATTATACCATTAAGCACTGAGAATATTCACCTGAACTAAAATAATGACAACAATCGGTACCATTGCGATCATACTCTATGCCATTGCCTGGCTATTACTGGCAATGCGCTGGCGAGCAGGATTCAAACAAACTGAAGCACCTGCATTATCCAGGCATTACCTTTGGATATGGTTAGTTGCGGCCTGCTTACATGCCGCCTATTTATACTCTCCGCTTATATCAGAGCAGCATTTATCGTTAGACTTTATTAGTGCTGCATCGCATGTCATGTGGCTAGCAGGTCAGGTATTGCTAATCACCGCCATTACACACCGACTGGAAAGTCTGAACTTATTCACCTTACCATTCATAGCGATAGCGCTATTTGCACAAGTGTTCCTGCCACTGACTGAACACTCACAGCGCATACCGATTAATGGACTGGGTGTTCACATTCTTTCGGCACTATTGGCGTATAGCATGCTGATGATCGCGGCGATTCAGGCCGTCATTCTAGCGTACCAACACATTCATCTGCATAATCATAAGCCCAATGCCTTCTTGCGCACATTGCCTGCTCTTCAGGACATGGACAGTTTGCTGTTTCGTTTTATCAAGGTGGGCGTCGCCCTGCTGTCAGTCACACTGATTACTGGCTTTGTCTACCTTGAGAACTTTTTTGACGCTCATGTTGCCCATAAAACAGTGCTATCCATTGTCGCTTGGCTCGTGTTTTCCGCCCTACTACTGGGCCGCTGGAAATATGGCTGGCGCGGCATTAGCGCAACACGCTGGACACTGAGCGGCTTCGGCTTACTAATGCTAGCCTTTTTCGGCACTAAATTCGTACAAGAGTATCTACTGACCTCGTGAACATCGACCACATCCCGCTGGGACTATTATTCTTATTACTGTTTGTTCTGTTTATTTTATCAGCGTTCTTTTCCGGCTCTGAAACGGCCTTAATGGCATTGAACAGGTACAAGCTGAAACACACTGCTCAATCAAATCGAGGCGCTGCACTGGCCTATGATTTGCTGCAAAAGCCAGATCGGCTGATTGGTTTGATTCTACTGGGTAACAATCTGGTGAACATCCTGATCACGCAGCTAGCCACCTTGATTGGTTTTCGTCTGGCGGGTAATGCCGGCGTGGCAATTGCCACCGGAGCACTGACCTTAATGTTGCTGATTTTCGCCGAGGTAACACCGAAAACTATTGCAGCGCTTAAGTCAGAAGCCATTGCTTTTCCTGCAGCGTATATCTACACACCCTTACTGAAACTGGCATATCCACTAGTTTGGATGATCAACTTGGTCGCGAACTCCATCGTAAAGCTATTCGGCGTCGACCCAGAAAAAGTTGATTTAGAGTCACTCAGCCATGAAGACTTAAAGGCCGTCGTCAATGAAGCTGGAGACCTAATCCCCGCTAACCATCAAGACATGGTCGTCAGCGTGTTGGATATGGAGACAACCACTGTTGAAGACATCATGATCGTGCGCACCGAAGTCAGCGGTATCGATATTGATGAAGACTGGAATGATATTGAGGAGCAGATTCTTCGCAGTAATTTTACGCGATTATTAGTCTATCAAGGACAAGTTGATAACATCATCGGCTTTACAAATATCCGCGCTTTACTGCCTTTATTCTATGAAGACAGACTAAGCAGAGAATCATTACTAGAGACAGTCACGCCTCCTTACTTCACTCCGACTGGTACAGTACTTACCCAACAGCTGATTAACTTTCAAACCGAGAAAAAGCGGGTTGCGATTGTGGTTGATGAGTACGGTGATGTGCAAGGCATGGTGACGCTTGAAGATATTCTTGAAGAAATTGTAGGGGCCTTCACACCCACTTCGTTCAATGATGAAGCCGTGCAACAAGAAGATGGCTCAGTCTGGGTTGATGGCGCCATGCATATTCGTGAACTAAATCGTCAGCTGGCAATCGACCTACCAACTAATGGCCCGAAGACCATCAACGGACTGGTGACCGAGCATCTCGGCTCATTACCAGTTCCGGGTGTTACAATACTCATTAACGAATACCCTTTGGAAGTTCGTCAAACCCGTAATAACGCGGTTAAAACACTGATCCTGCATCCTCGCTTACAACGAATCGAAACGACACCTAATGGCTAAAAGTAAAACGCAATACGTTTGTACCGCGTGTGGTAGCGTCCACCTAAAATGGGGCGGGCAGTGCAGTGATTGCAATGAATGGAATACCCTGCAAGAAGAAGCCGTTATCGCAACACCGGCCGCCGCAAAAACAAACCATCGTACCGGCGGTTATGCGGGTGAAAATAGCCGAATAAAATCGATTAACGAAATTGATTTTAAAGAAGATATTCGCACTACAACTGGCCAGTCTGAGTTAGATCGCGTGCTCGGCGGTGGACTGGTTCAAGGCTCCGTAATTTTGATTGGTGGTGACCCCGGCATCGGAAAATCCACTATTCTATTGCAGACGCTCTCTAGCCTGAAAGACACCAAAACACTCTACGTCACAGGTGAGGAGTCATTGCAGCAAGTCTCAATGCGAGCGCAGCGACTTGAGCTTCCTACCGAAAATCTACGGTTACTTACAGAAACTTGTATTGAGCGCATCATCGAGCTAGCCAACGTTGAAAAGCCTGAAGTGATGGTGATCGACTCGATTCAAACGATCTATACCGAACACCTAACCTCTGCGCCGGGCTCAGTAAGCCAGATCAGAGAAGCCACCGCCAAATTAACGCGCTACGCCAAACAAACCAATACCGCGACCTTTATTGCGGGCCACGTGACCAAAGAAGGCACACTCGCTGGCCCCAGAGTATTGGAGCACATGGTTGATACCGTACTCTACTTCGAAGGCGATCCTGGTAGTCGATACCGCTTATTGCGTGCCGTCAAAAATCGCTTCGGTGCCGTTAACGAGCTAGGCGTGTTTGCGATGACCGAAAAAGGCCTCAAGGGAATTAGCAACCCCTCTGCTATTTTCCTCTCTCGCCACGATGAAGATGTGCCCGGTAGTGTAATTATGGTCACGCGCGAAGGTACACGCCCTCTACTAGTTGAGGTGCAGGCTTTAGTTGATGAAAGCCACGGCTCACAACCCAAGCGTGTTGCCTTAGGATTAGAGCAGAATCGCATGGCTATGCTATTGGCCGTTATGCATCGACACGGCGGCATCTCAATGTTTGATCAGGATGTATTTGCCAATGTCGTTGGTGGCGTGAAAATTACTGAGACCGCTGCAGACTTACCCTTGATGCTGGCCGCTCTATCCAGTTTCCGAAACCGCCCTCATCCATCAGATATGATTGTCTTTGGTGAAATTGGCCTGGCTGGAGAAATTCGCCCAGTACCCAATGGTGAAGAGCGTTTGAAAGAAGCACTGAAGCATGGCTTTAAGCGAGCCATTATTCCCAAAGGAAATATGCCGCGACAAGCCATTAAAGGAATGACTATTTTCCCCGCCCAACGATTAGAAGAAGCCTTGGAGTATCTATAATGCTAAAGGACGTACTGCGCGAATCTGCACTTAAGCTGAAACAAGACTTTGATGATAAAGTACATATCAAGCAATTACTTAGCGACCGTAGCGCCACCATTGATTATGTCGTTAGTGAGCTATGGGATCAGACTGGGCTAACCGAACTAGACACTCTCGCGCTCATTGCCGTCGGCGGATACGGACGTGCAGAAATGCATCCTGCCTCAGATGTTGATTTACTCATTCTGTTACAAGAAGAGCCCGATTCTGCGACCGAGGGGAAGCTCTCTGATTTTTTAACCAATCTTTGGGACTTAGGACTTGAAGTTGGCCACAGCGTTCGAACCATCCCGCAATGCGTTGAAGAGGCCGAGCAAGACCTGACGGTTATCACCAACCTTATTGAGGCTCGCCACCTCACAGGTAATGAAGCCTTATTCTCAGAGCTGGAAACACAAATAGCGCCAGATAAACTTTGGCCTGCTGAGCGTTTCTTTGAAGCAAAAATACAAGAAAAGCATGACCGCTATCAACAGTATGGTGACACTGCTTACCGTGTTGAGCCCAATCTCAAAGAAGGCCCTGGCGGACTGCGCGACATTCAGACGATCGATTGGGTAACTGAGCGTGCTTATAACGTTAGATTACTGCACGCCTCATCGGACCAAACCTTATTGACCTCGAAAGAACTACAGACGCTGGTTGAAGGTAAGCATTTTCTATGGACCGTTCGCTTCGCCTTACACATTCTGGCAGAGCGCAAAGAAGACCGTTTATTATTTGATTACCAACGCTCGTTGGCTCACATTTTTGGCTATACCGATGACACACAGAACCAATCTGTGGAGCGTTTTATGCAGCGCTATTATCGGACGATCACTGAGCTGGAGCGCCTAAATGAGGTGTTGCTCGGCGTACTGCGCAAACGGATTTTACCTCCGACCAATGTAAAGCCATTTCACATTACGCCGCTTTATCTAAATGATGACGACTATCTAGCCATCGCCAACCCGTATGTATTTAAGAACCACCCCCATACCTTACTTAGTGTGTTTTATACCCTTCAGGTTACTCCAGAACTGAAAGGACTAACGCCTGACACTATTCGGGAGTTGCGTAACAACCTACACCTGATTGACGACAACTTCAGAGCGAAAGCAAAGCACAAACAGATTTTCATGGATATTCTAAATGAGTCATCAGGCATTACCTTTGTGATGCGCAGAATGAATCGCTATGGCGTCTTGGCGGCTTACATCCCAGCCTTTGCGAACATTGTCGGGCGAATGCAGTACGACCTGTTCCATGCGTTCACTGTAGATGACCACACATTGAACCTTGTACAACATATTCGGCAGTTAGGCGTTGAGAAAGGCCGAAAGAAAACACCCTTTCTAAGTGAAATATTCACAACCCTAAATCGCCCACAGCTTTTATACCTTGCAGCACTATTCCATGATATTGCCAAGGGGAGACCCGGTTCGCACTCGGAGCTTGGTGCGGTTGATGCTTTAGAGTTTTGTAAGTCTCACGGCTTAAACGAATACGATTCTAACTTAGTGAGCTGGCTGGTTAGACAACACTTAACGATGAGCACCACCGCACAACGAAAAGATATTAGTGATCCAAAAGTAATTCAGGAGTTTGCGGATACCGTTGCGCTTCAATCTCGCTTGGATTACCTCTATTTACTCACGATTTGCGACATTCGCAGTACAAACCCTACGCTATTGACCGACTGGAAAAATGCCCTACTTCGTGAGCTTTACCAATCAACCCGCAACTATTTGCAACAATCAGAAAGCGCCAGCCCAAGTGCTCACGACTTATTGATTGAAAAGAAGAATTCGGCAATTAAGCAATTAGCCGAGATAGAAATTAGCGCTGAAGATTGCCAGACTTTCTGGAATGGGATGAGTACCGAATATTTACTCCAGCATCCTGTGGACTTACTCGTGTGGCATATTGCAGAAATCCATCAGGCCAACACGACAAAGCCAATCATTCGTTTAAAGCAAGACGAGAAACGCAGCAGTACACAAGTATTCATCTTTGCTAAAACAAAAAAGACCTTATTCACCCGTATTGCTTCATCCCTCGAGCAAATGCACATGAATATCGTTGCCGCGAATTTAGCGACTAATGATGATGGGTACTCTTTAGATACACTGACATTTCTTAATACTGAAGGAAAGCCAGTCACCGTGTTAAGTGATCAGCAAACGATTCTTCGTACAATAAATAAGAATTTACTCAGCGAGACCTTTACTACAAACCCGTCTCATTATCGAGTACCAAGAAAGCTGAAGTATTTTGATACCCCAACTCGGGTAACATTTGGGCAGAACGAAACAAAGAAACAAACCGTATTAACGCTATATACGTCTGACTTTCCGGGCCTGCTAACGCGAATAAGCCAAGTGTTTTACAATGAGAAGCTTTTGATCCATAGCGCCCGTATTTCTACTCTAGGGGAAGAGGTAGAGGATATATTCTATATAACTACTCTCGATAACCAGCAAATAACGGACGAGCAAAAGCAGCAACAGATCCGCGAGTCACTGCAGGAACGAATGCAGCAACTCTGGAAATAACGAACAGACCGCTATAAGATTTTAATCAGCAATTCCGACGATTACCGGTGGTATCACTACCGGTACGGAGCTTGGGATAGTACGATCTTCCTTCAAACTCTCACCTAAACTTGCCCAATAGTTTTCAGAGCGCACTTGCTCATCGAAGCTTTGAGCCCTATCCGTTTTTTCATTGCTTTTGACAAGCTGAGGCTTAGGCGAAAAGTAGGAAACATCTGAAAAGATATCAGCACTTGCAAAATTATTATAGGTGACTACATTTGCCTTAGGGCTGTAGTTGACACGACTTAACTCGCGCATTTCTTTTTCCAGCAAGATGCGCTGATGAATGCTAGTTACAACATCTCGTGCTTCATAAGGCTTCATCAGAATACCTGAGACTGAGATCACCCCCATTACTGCGGCAACAGAGAACACTGCCCCCATTGTCGCTGTTGAG
Organism: Leucothrix mucor DSM 2157; assembly: GCF_000419525.1. NCBI lineage: Bacteria > Pseudomonadati > Pseudomonadota > Gammaproteobacteria > Thiotrichales > Thiotrichaceae > Leucothrix > Leucothrix mucor. Next base: position 4,722,755 of record NZ_ATTE01000001.1, on the reverse strand, counting down.
ACCGATTCATCGAAACTCTCAACCAATGCTTTATAAAACTTACCCATACCCCAGCTCCCGTTAGCATTATTATTATAATTTTATTATCAGGGCTGCTACCGGAACGTGAGATTAACAGGAAATACTCTTTATTCCTCAGATCCACTAAATTGCCTCGGCATCGCCCTGTTGAACCCAACTAATATAGTAGATAGTATGGCCGCTCATTGTTAGTAATCCCGTTAACTTACTAGTAACGTGGCAACCAAGAGTAAATCATCCTTGATAAATTATGATGTAATTATTATCGGAGCTGGAGCTGCCGGCCTTATGTGTGCCATTCAGGCAGGTCAACGCGGACGCTCTGTACTGGTTTTAGAAAAAGCCAACAAGGCTGGAAAAAAAATTCTGATATCTGGTGGTGGACGCTGTAATTTCACCAACCTCTACACCGAACCTGACGCATATTTATCTCATAATACCCATTTTTGTAAATCTGCATTGTCTCGTTACACACAGTGGGACTTTATTGCCCTACTTGAAAAACATGGCTTGAGCTGGACTGAAAAGACGCTCGGGCAATTATTCTGTGATCAAAAAGCAGGTGCTATTGTTGAGCTACTGCTGGATGAGTGCCGTGAGGCCAATGTAAAAATACAACTTAACTGTGATATTAGCGCTATTGAAAAGGCAGAAGAATTCACCGTTAAAAGCAGTCTTGGCGACTTCTCTAGCGAAAGCTTAGTTGTTGCAACAGGTGGTCCCTCTATTCCAAAAATGGGTGCGACCGATTTCTCACAACAAGTTGCAGAACAGTTCTCACTAAAAACCTTTCCTTTTACCCCTGGGCTAGTACCTTTTATTTTCCCGGAAGCTGAGCTGGTGAGTTTTTTCAGAGAGATCTCCGGTACAGCTGTTGATGTCAGAATGGAATGCAACAATGTTAGCTTTAAAGAGGCAATTTTGTTTACACACCGGGGACTAAGTGGTCCAGCCGCGTTACAAATTTCATCTTATTGGCAGTTAGGCGATGAGGTTAGCGTAAACCTACTTCCCGATATTGATACTGAAGAGTGGCTGAAAGAGCAACAATCGGAACGCCCAAAGGCAGAACTTAAAACACTCTTATCCCAAGTACTACCTAAGCGATTAGCGATTAAGCTTTGTGAATTGTTCTTTGAAAATAAACCAATGGCACAGTACAACTCGAAAGAGCTTGGCGCTATCGCGATGACATTAAGCGATTGGCGACTAAAACCTAGCGGTACTGAAGGAATGCGAACCGCCGAAGTTGCGCTTGGCGGAGTGAATTGTGATGAACTATCTTCGAAAACACTTGAAGCAAAACACGTCAATGGACTTTATTTCATTGGTGAAAGCATTGATGTGACAGGACATCTTGGTGGCTACAACTTTCAATGGGCTTGGGCGTCAGGATGGTGCGCGGGGCAATATGTGTAACAGATAGACTTGTTAGATACATTTTTAGATCAACTAAATTAGCGCCTACGGGCGCTTTTTTGTGACTATTTGTTCTGGTCCAATGGAACCGGACACTTCGATAAGAGATAATTAATTTATCTATCGAGGTGTTTATGAGCAAGAAACGAACCTACAAAAGCTACACGCAGGAGTTTAAGGAAGAAGCAGTCGCTTTGGTAACCGAGCAAGGGTATAGCGTGCCTCAAGCAGCTGAATCTTTAGGCATACGGACAAATCAACTCTACCAGTGGAAACAAAAACTGGAGCAATCAAAGCAAGATAGCTTTCTGAATCCAGACGAAAAAAGTGAGTTGGTTGCCCTCCGCAAAGAAGTCAAACGGCTCCGTATGGAGAAAGAAATATTAAAAAACCGCCCACTGTTTAGCCCAGCCCCATAACATTAGAAACACCCTTTTAGCTATACTCTGAATAGCCCACCGGATAGTGATCGTTCGCCTTTTGGAGATTTGATCCCGTCAAAAAACCTGATCCGGGGAGTTGGCGTACCCAGTATTGGCGGCACTTAGTGACCCCGTTTAGGAAAGTGATGGATTTATTCGTACTCCCCTCCCGGTAGGCTCTCAATTCAACGAGGGTACTTTATGAAAAAGCGGAAAGTTAACAGTCAGGCATTACCGGTCATCAACCCTTTTGCAGCTGGGATTGATGTTGGGGCTACTTTTCATGTGGTCTCAGTTTCTCCAGACCTGTGTGAAGACTCAGTGCAAACCTTTCAGGCCTTCACCAGCGATATTCATCGTTTGGCAGATTGGCTGGTTAAAATCGGCATCACCACCGTCGCCATGGAGTCAACAGGCGTTTACTGGATACCTTTATATGAAGAATTGGAGAGTCGAGGATTAGACGTTGTACTTGCTAACGCCCGCGAAACACGTTCTGTACCTGGCCGTAAGACGGATGTAAAAGATGCCCAGTGGATACAACAACTCCATGCGTGTGGCTTGTTAAAAGCCAGCTTTCGCCCCAAGCAAGCTATTGTTGCACTACGTTGTTATTTGCGTACCCGTGAGCGTATGTTGGATTATGCCGCAGCCCATATTCAGCATATGCAAAAAGCACTCACTCACATGAATATTCTACTTCATCATGTGATTACGGACATAACGGGCGTCACCGGTATGAAAATTATCAGAGCGATTGTGGGTGGACAGTATGACCCGACAACCCTTGCCGTTATGCGTGATGGTCGCTGTAAGTCTGACCAAGCCACTATTTGCAAAGCGCTGACTGGCAATTATCAACCTGAACATTTGTTTGCTCCCAAACAAGCCTTGAATTTATACGATGCCTATCAAGTACAGGTAAAAGAATGCGATGTTGAAATTGAGCAGTCACTCACGATGCTCTCATTGGATAGCCCAGAACCAGACCAGCCGATACCGAAAGCACGGCACAAAACCAAACAACCGAATGCACTAAATTTTGATGTCCGACAAGCTCTCTATGGCTTAGTGGGAGTCGACTTGACGCAAATTCATGGCATTGGCCCTTACCTTGCGCTGAGACTGATCTCCGAATGTGGCACTGATCTTAGTAAATGGCCAACTGCCAAGCACTTCACCTCGTGGCTAACACTCTGCCCCGGTTCGAAGATTACAGGCGGGAAAGTTCTGTCCTCTCATAGCCGCAAAAGTAATAATCGCATCGTGGCTCATTTAAGATTAGCCGCAACGACGTTGGGACGAACGAATACGGCATTAGGTGCCTTTTACCGACGTCTATCAGCCCGAATAGGCAAAGCCAAAGCGGTGACCGCCACCGCGCGCAAAATAGCTGTCCTATTTTATAACTCGATGCGCTATGGTCAGGATTATAGGGATCCGGGCGCTGATCAGTATGAGCAACAGTATAAGGAGAGAGCGCTCAAGAACTTACGACGTAAAGCAGCTGATTTTGGCTACACGCTGGAATGTGTTTCTTAGGAAGGCCAGCGCCTTCTTTGCAAAAGAAATGAAGTAACGTTTCAGTTTATCAGAGGTTTACCTGACTACTTCCCAACAACAATGGCCTGCCGAGTGATGCAGGTAAGCCGTTCAGCCTATTACGATTGGTTGGTACGGCCTGCTCAACTAATCACTGCTGATAAATTGCATCTGTATCGCCGGATTAAGCAACTATTTAAAGCAAGCAGGGAAAGCTTAGGATCGAGGGAGATGGTCAAGAAACTGCGCAAAGAAGGCTTTATCATTGGCCGATATCGGGTACGTACATTAATGAAGCGCCTGGGTCTGGTGGTTGTTCAGCGTCAAGCTTACAAAGTAACCACGCGAAGAAAACACTCGGATCAAGTGGCTGATAACTTGATTAATCAGGACTTCAACCCCAAGAAACCCAATCAGGTTTGGCCGGGTGATGTCACTTATTTGAGAACCCATGAGGGCTGGATGTATTTGGCTATCGTAATGGATTTATACTCCAAACGAATTGTTGGCTGGGCGATTGACAAGCGGATGACGGTTGATTTGGTCAGTCGAGCAATGCAGATGGCGATCAACCTCAGAGCCCCTGGTAAAGGATTGATTTTTCACAGTGATCGGGGCTCTCAATATACAAGTAAGGCATTCAGGTGCTTGTTAAAACGCCGTCACATCAACGCATCAATGAGTGGTGTGGGAGCTTGCTGGGATAACGCAGTGGTTGAACGTTTCTTTGGCAGTTTAAAAAATGAATGGCTATTAAAGGTCTATCATTTAACACGACAAACCATGAAGCAGGATGTTGAGGAGTATATCCGTTATTACAATCGTGACAGGCTACACACGGCTAATGATGATCTGTCGCCAATCGAATTTGAAGTGTCTCAAATTAAAGTGTCCGGCTGGACTTGACCAGAACAGTTGTTTATGAATCCCAGCATCTAAGACCATAACTTGAAGACACAAACTATCATGAGTTACTGCTATTGCTAACACTTCATTTCATCAAATTTCAGGCATAAAAAAAGCCCCGGACAGTTGTACTGTCCGAGGCCCTTCTGTTCAATCCTGGTAATGTCCTACTTTCACATGGGGAAACCCCACACTATCATCGGCGATGACACTTTTCACTGCTGAGTTCGGGATGGGATCAGGTGGTTCAATGTCTCTATGGTCACCAGGAAAACCGGTGTGTGTGACTGAACTGGTTTGCGGCAACAGCCTCAGCTGCCCCGCGCTCAATCGCACGTAAAATCAGTAATAATCTAGTGGTAATGTCCTACACTTTCGTCCAAACAAACCATTCAGGGTTATAGAATCAAGCCTCACGGGCAATTAGTACACCTTAGCTACACACATTACTGCGCTTCCACATGGTGCCTATCAACGTCGTAGTCTTCAACGGCCCTTTAGGGAGATCTAGTCTCCAGAGAATACTCATCTTGGAAGGGGCTTCCCGCTTAGATGCTTTCAGCGGTTATCCTGTCCGAACTTAGCTACCCGGCTATGCCACTGGCGTGACAACCGGTACACCAGAGGTTCGTCCACTCCGGTCCTCTCGTACTAGGAGCAGCTTTCCTCAATATTCTAACGCCCACGGCAGATAGGGACCGAACTGTCTCACGACGTTCTGAACCCAGCTCGCGTACCACTTTAAATGGCGAACAGCCATACCCTTGGGACCCGCTTCAGCCCCAGGATGTGATGAGCCGACATCGAGGTGCCAAACACCGCCGTCGATATGAACTCTTGGGCGGTATCAGCCTGTTATCCCCGGCGTACCTTTTATCCGTTGAGCGATGGCCCTTCCATACAGAACCACCGGATCACTAAGACCTACTTTCGTACCTGCTCGACGTGTCTGTCTCGCAGTCAAGCTCACTTATGCCTTTGCACAAACCTCATGATTTCCGACCATGATTAGTGAACCTTCGCGCTCCTCCGTTACGCTTTAGGAGGAGACCGCCCCAGTCAAACTACCCACCATACACTGTCCCAAACCCCGATCAGGGGCCGTGGTTAGAACATCAGAACTACCAGGCTGGTATTTCAAGATTGGCTCCACCGGAACTAGCGTCCCGGTTTCAAAGCCTCCCAGCTATCCTACACAAGTAGGCCCGATGTTCAGTGCAAAGCTGTAGTAAAGGTGCACGGGGTCTTTCCGTCTAGCCGCGGGTACGCAGCATCTTAACTGCGATTTCAATTTCACTGAGCCTCTGGTGGAGACAGTGTGGCCGTCGTTACGCCATTCGTGCAGGTCGGAACTTACCCGACAAGGAATTTCGCTACCTTAGGACCGTTATAGTTACGGCCGCCGTTTACCGGGGCTTCGATCAAGAGCTTCGCCGAAGCTAACCCCATCAATTAACCTTCCGGCACCGGGCAGGCGTCACACCCTATACGTCCGCTTTCGCGTTAGCAGAGTGCTGTGTTTTTGATAAACAGTCGCAGCCACCTGGTCTCTGCGGCCCCCAACAGCTATGAACCGTCAGGGGCGCACCTTCTCCCGAAGTTACGGTGCTATTTTGCCTAGTTCCTTCACCAGAGTTCTCTCAAGCGCCTTGGAATTCTCATCCTATCCACGTGTGTCCGTTTAGAGTACGGTCACTAATAAGCTGAAGCTTAGAGGTTTTTCCTGGAAGCATGGCATCGACTACTCCAGTTCCGTAGAACCGTCGCCATCACGCCTCAGCATTAAGAACCCGGATTTGCCTAAGTTCTCTGCCTAAACGCTTAGATACACACCAACTGTGTTCTAGCCTAGCCTTCTCCGTCACCCCATCGCACTTATTAGCGGTACAGGAATATTAACCTGTTTCCCATCGACTACGCATCTCTGCCTCGCCTTAGGGGCCGACTAACCCTGCGCCGATTAACGTTGCGCAGGAAACCTTGGATTTTCGGCGGACGGGTTTTTCACCCGTCTTATCGTTACTTATGTCAGCATTCGCACTTCTGATACCTCCAGCAAACCTTACGATTCACCTTCATTGGCTTACAGAACGCTCCTCTACCAATCGGATAAATCCGATTCCGCAGCTTCGGTATACAGCTTGAGCCCCGTTAAATCTTCCGCGCAGGCCGACTCGACCAGTGAGCTATTACGCTTTCTTTAAAGGATGGCTGCTTCTAAGCCAACCTCCTGGCTGTCTGTGCCTTCCCACATCGTTTCCCACTGAGCTGTAATTTTGGGACCTTAGCTGGCGGTCTGGGTTGTTTCCCTTTCCACGACGGACGTTAGCACCCGCCGTGTGACTCCCATGCTGCTACTTCACGGTATTCGGAGTTTGCAATGGGTTGGTAAGGCGGTCAGGCCCCCCTAGCCATAACAGTGCTCTACCCCCGTGAGTAATACATGAGGCTCTACCTAAATAGATTTCGAGGAGAACCAGCTATCTCCGAGCTTGATTAGCCTTTCACTCCGATCCACAGCTCATCCCCGCATTTTTCAACATACGTGGGTTCGGTCCTCCAGTAGGTGTTACCCCACCTTCAACCTGGCCATGGATAGATCGCTCGGTTTCGGGTCTACTGACCGCGACTTGTCGCCCTATTAAGACTCGGTTTCCCTACGCCTACGCTATACGCTTAAGCTTGCCACGATGAGTAAGTCGCTGACCCATTATACAAAAGGTACGCAGTCACCCGAATAAATTCAGGCTCCCACTGCTTGTACGTATGCGGTTTCAGGTTCTATTTCACTCCCCTCTCCGGGGTTCTTTTCGCCTTTCCCTCACGGTACTGGTTCACTATCGGTCGATAAGGAGTATTTAGCCTTGGAGGATGGTCCCCCCATGTTCAATCAGGATATCACGTGTCCCGACCTACTCGTTTTCACGACTAAAATGATTTCAGATACGGGACTATCACCCACTCTGGTCACGCTTCCCAACGTGTTCTCTTATCATTAAAGCCGCTTAAGGGCTGGTCCCCGTTCGCTCGCCGCTACTAAGGGAATCTCGGTTGATTTCTGTTCCTCCGGGTACTTAGATGTTTCAGTTCTCCGGGTTAGCTTCGTAATCCTATGTATTCAGATTACGATGACACCTTATAGTGCCGGGTTTCCCCATTCGGACATCCTCGGGTCACAGCTTGTTTATCAGCTCACCGGGGCTTTTCGCAGATTACTACGTCCTTCATCGCCTCTTATCGCCTAGGCATCCACCACATACGCTTAGTCACTTGATTCTATAACCCTGAACAGTCTGCTGTGGCCTTTTGACTCCCACAACGCTCAGGGCGATGACTATAACTTTGTAACGATTTGTCTTGAGAAAATGTTTCCATTTTCATGTCAACGCCTAAACACTCATCATGTTGAGTCGTTGACCTAGATTATTACTTGATTTTTTAAAGA
>NZ_ATTE01000001.1:4442500-4712500 GCF_000419525.1 Leucothrix mucor DSM 2157 | reverse complement strand
TCTTTAGCACTCTGCTTATCTACGACTGCTTCTGGCGTACTTGCCTTCTTAGTAGAAGCCGTCACAACAGCATCCGACTTATCAGTCTTTTTCGCCTTGGTGGTCTTTTTGGTTGAACTGATTTTGACGACTTTCGGTGTGGAAGCATCAAGAGCAACAGCTCCCTTAGATAAAGACAGATCAGCGAGGTTCTTCGCTAGCAATTTATCACCAATGCCCTTTACCTCAGTTAAGTCATCAACCGACTTAAAGACACCGTTGTCATTTCTGTACTTCACAATAGCTGCCGCTTTCTTGATACCGATGCCACTTAAGTGATGTGCGATGGTTTGCGCCGAAGCTTTATTAATATTGACCATCTCGGCGAAAACCGAAGAGCTACCAAAAGCCAACATTGCAGCGACAGAGAGTTGAATCAATTTAAGATTTTTCATATTTTCCTTTTTTATTATTATTTACGAGTGATTAGATCAAGATAAAAACCGATATCTATGATGTATCTAGCATCATAAAAAGATCTTAAGGTAAAAATTCTAACAAATTGATTTTCAAAAGCGGAGTAGAAATTGACTAATGGACATGCCATCTATCAATAATAGGAATCACAAACCAAGGCACTCACATCCAGAAAATACCTAAAACTCTAGTCATTCTCCCCATCAAAACACTCTATTGCCGATGCAATAGGCCTATGGCACTATGCCCTGAAACTCTTTATCAACCCAAGATCAACCAAGGAAACCTCTTATGATTAGTGTTGGAGATACAGTCCCAACGGCAAACATCACAGTTGCCGGCGTCGTAGAACAAACCAGCACCACTAGCACGGAATTATTTTCCGGCAAAAAAGTAGTACTGTTTGCATTACCAGGCGCATTTACCCCGACTTGTTCAAAAGCTCACTTACCTGGCTACGTAACACTTTTTGACAGCTTCCTTGAAAAGGGTGTCGATATGGTTGCTTGCCTATCGGTAAATGATGCGTTTGTTATGCAGGCTTGGGCTAAAGATCAAAATGCCGAAAATATCACGATGATCGCTGATGGTGGCGCAGCCTTTACTAAATCCTTAGGCTTAGAAATGGATACCGGTGATTTTGGTGGCGTTCGTGCACAACGATTCGCAATGATTATCGATAATGGTGTAGTAAGCCTGTTGAATATTGAACCACCTAAGACATTCGAATCCAGTAAAGCAGAAACAATTTTGGAAGCACTCTAAGCTTGTTTTCATCACCCAAAACGCTCTTTATGTAATGAGAGCGTTCTGGGATAAATTCATTTATCAGTCCTTCACAAGCGCTTCTCTACCCCTCATTTTACCCTCTTAAAAAGCGAATCCTTAGTATCGGAATCGAATCAAAACGCACTATTGAGGGGCTTGTTCGTCTCTTAAACACTTCCCTAATCGATATTTCTTCCAGTAAGATGCCCTGCAACTAACCAGTCTTCAACCCATGAGAGGAGTTATTTGTGAGCAAATCTACTAGCGATGCCTATTTGGCAGATTACTTGAATGAACAAACATTAGCCGAAAAAATGATCCCGACCGTTGGTCAAATGTACCGGGAAATGGGTGTGATTCTCACCATTTTCGGTCGCAAGCTAATGAACAGCTCCACGATCGACATCATCAAAGCACACCGCCTTGGTCGTCGCATGGTTGGTGAAAATATTAGTCTTGAGGCAACCACCGAAGTTCTCGGTGTCCTCCAAACAATGAATCTCGGCGTTTCACGCGTTGATATTGGTAAGCTGGCGCACAATTTTGCACAGCTTGACACTAATCAATCCCTGGAAGACTACCTTCTGGGCGCCGTTGCCGAAGCTAATCACGGTAATATCAGCCTCCTCGCTCAACCTCAAGATGTTGTACTTTACGGTTTTGGACGTATCGGCCGTATTCTGGCCCGCCTATTGATTGAAAGAACCACTGCCGGTAATAAATTACGCCTTCGCGCCATTGTTGTTCGCAGCAAAGGTAAAGGCGACTTGGAAAAACGTGCCAGCTTACTACGTCGCGACTCTATCCACGGCCCATTCAATGGTTCGATTACGGTCGACCACGAGAACAGCGCAATCATTGCCAATGGTAACTACATTAAAGTTATCTATGCTGGCAGCCCTGAAGAAATTGATTACACAGAATACGATATCGATAACGCACTCATTGTTGATAACACGGGTGTATTCAAAACTGAAGAGGCGCTTGGTCGTCACTTAGTACCAAAAGGTGCATCGAAGGTACTACTTACAGCACCCGCTGGCGGCAATGTTAAAAACATCGTTTATGGTGTAAACCACACTGATGTTAGCTTGGATGACACCATTATTTGTGCGGCATCTTGTACCACCAATGCAATTACTCCCGTTCTGAAAGTAATGAACGATAAGTACGGTATTGTAAATGGTCACGTTGAAACCATTCACTCTTACACGAATGACCAAAACCTGATTGATAATTATCACAGTGCCGAGCGTCGCGGCCGTAGTGCACCACTGAATATGGTACTGACTTCAACCGGTGCGGCAAAAGCAGTCTCCAAAGCATTGCCTGAACTACAAGGCAAGCTAACTGGTAACGCTATCCGTGTTCCAACGCCAAATGTATCTATGGCAGTAATCAAGCTGAACTTATCCAGCTCCCCTACCCGTGATGAAATCAACGACCACGTTCGTAACATTGCACTGAACTCTGATCTGCATGAGCAAATTGCTTACTCTTCATCGACTGAAGTGGTATCAACGGATTTCGTTGGAACACCAGAGCCTGGGATTTTTGATTCGGTTGCAACGATTGCACAGGATAATAGCTGTGTATTGTATGTTTGGTATGACAACGAGTACGGCTACAGTACTCAGGTATTACGCGTAATGCGTGAAATGGTTGGCATGCAAATTCCACAAGTACCGGCGTAAAACAAAAAAGCCGGCGATATCGTTAAATATCGCCGGCTTTTATTCTTTCGAGCTTTCCACTAACTGTTGTTAATGAAGCCCATATTCTTGTAAGCGCCATAAGCCTTAAACTGCAATTCTCGCTTTAAACCATCCAGCAATGCTTCAGCATCCAACGGCTTTCCTGAAAAACGACTTTGACGCGCAACCGTTGCAAAATCACCTGGCGTTAAGCCCTGCATTCCAACAATCTGCTTCTTCCAGTTTTCCTCATCAGGCACTTCAGCTTCGTAATCGTCTAACACTTGCTGGAACAAAGACCACAACTGCTCTGGCTTCAAAAAATCGAATTTAATCTTTAAATCAAAGCGACGTAGCGATGCTTGATCTAACTGCTCCATCAAATTGGTTGAGCAGAAAAACAAACCATCAAACTGCTCCATTTGTGTCAGCAGTTCGTTGACCTGAGATACCTGCCAGCTTTCACGCGCTCGTGCTCGATCCTGAAGAAAGCTATCGGCTTCATCCAGCAACAACACTGCGCCTTCATCCATCGCTTGTTCAAACATTTCACTCAAGTGGCGTTCAGTCATTCCCAAATACGGATCCAACAAGTCCGAAGCACGCTTAGTAATCAGTGGAATATCCAACACTTCAGCAACATGGCGAGCAAATTCACTTTTACCCGTTCCCGGCTGGCCATATAAACAAATACGGCCTTTTGGCATTTTGGTTAACGCAGCCTGCAAGGTCACCAGATCATAATCCGGATTTAGCACATCAAGACGATAAGTAATCGGCGACTTCACACCTTTGGATAAATCCTTGTCATAGCCCATCGCGTTTAGGGTATTTCCAATGATTCGTTCCAAGTGCGCTTCAACTTCAGCAGGCTTTTCCAATCCCAGCTCTGAAACTACCCGAACACCACGCGCAATTAAGCCCGGCGCCAGATATTCATTACCCGAAATTTGCTCCAACCACTTTTCGCTGACATTCAAGCCTTTTGCATACTCGCGCAACATGCGAATACGGGTTTGACGTGGCGGCGTTTTCAACTCCATCACATAGTCAAAGCGGCGCAGAATGGCTTCATCAATGTGGTAAATCACGTTGGATACCCAAATTGCGGGCACCTCGTTTTCCTCCAACAACTGATTAAACCAACCTTTCTTGGTATCTGAGCTGGTACGAATACCAAAACGCTCCATGCTGCCATCGCGCAGGAATACATCTTCGATTTCATCAAATAAAATCAAGGTTTCCGGCGTGCGCTTTAATACCTGCTGGCACAACTGATAGGAATCGACCCGTGCTTTTTCATACTCATCAACGACACCTTCGCCGGTATTGTTAACTTCATACAATGGACAACCTAAATCTTTTGCCAAAGTCCGAACCATTTCGGTTTTACCCGTTCCCGGTGGACCATAAATGAGAATATTAACGCCTTTTAAACGCTTCTTGGTCGCAGAACGCAAATAGTGATGCACCAAGTCATAGTCTTTATCAACATGTGAAAAGTCCTCTGGCTTCAGCGTTGCTTCGCTGCCAACTTTGAAAAAGCGACGCAGCGATTGCATGATGTCCAGCACTTCGTCGTCCAGCAATACATCGGTGATTTCATCAAGCAATACCAACTGATCATCTAACTCATCCGGAAAGTTGCATTCAAGACGCATTAGGCCAGTTCGATTTAGCAAGCCATCAGATGATAAAGCTTGGCGAATGCTTGAAGGGTCAAGATCCAAAATCACACTCAGCGTATTAATCACGCCGCGCGACGTTAAGTCACCTAACACACCACAGACTTCCGTTAAGTCTTTAATCGCATGAATCAGAATACCAAAGGCCAGTAGCTTCTTCTCAATATCACTGAGTTCAACTAACTTACCGAGCTCGTCCAGATTTTTGAACAACACGCCGTCATGAGGAATATTCTTAGCCTCATACAATTCGCTTTGTGTTTTCAAAATACGACGGAATTTTTTCTTAGAGATTGGGTTTTCGTCATCGTGTTTATCAATCAGGTGCTCAAGCCCAACCACGCTTAAGGCACGGTCATGACCATACAAACCAAATTCGGTATCCATGCGCATATAACCCTTGAGGTTATAAAGGGCACGTAGGGACCAAAGGATGACAATATCCTCATACTGTTCGAGCAATTCAGGTACTTTCTTATTCATTTTTTGAGTATAACAGAGGGAAAGCCTGCGTATATCAGGCTCTCGCATTATTCGGGGTTTTACTGAGGCGCTTTAATCTTTTGCTGCAACAATCTCTTCCAGCTCAAGTCCGGAAAGCCGGTTAATGGTTCGCCAGATATAATAAAACACGCCCATCATCATAATCATGGATGGAATAGCGATCACTGGATAACTCATTAACGTCATTTGACCCAGCTCAGCATTAAACTCTTCTGTGCCGGATGGGCTAACAACAATCCATTTCGCCAAAATGTAATTCATCACGGCTGAAAAGAAGAAGGTTCCCGCCAAAAAGTAATTGGCTTTCAACAGGCGCTGATCAAATTCAGCTTTATTGTTTTTCTCTTCCAGTATTCCGTTGATTTTATCCACTTGCAGAATCGCAGGATTAAATAACATGGTTCTTACTAGCGGATATTTTGTGTAACTGGAAACCAATACACCAATTCCAATAATCGCAGGGATTGCAGCCTCTTTCACTGCCAGCCATTGCGTATCCAGTTTGAACAGACCAATACCACCGGTGAGCAGTACACTCACAATACCCAGCAAGGCAACAAAGTTACGCTTTTTGTGAACGATCAGTTCGTAAAGACCCCAGCCAATTGGAAAAGCCAATGCCAAGACCAGCGCAAAAACCGGTCCAAGATTATCGGGTCCGCTGAGCTTCATGAGGATTACCGAAGGAATCACGATACTCACGATCAGGTCGATAAAAGGGTTCTGTTTTTTTTGTGTTGCCACAGTTGTATCGGATTTTTCTGAGGTATTCATTGGCTCTTTCGGAGTTAATTCATTCAAATTAGTTACACAACATATTGATAACGCGGAATGCAGTCTAAACGCTCATTCTCTGAGATTCTATTAATTTCTTTTAATCGACTCAGTTTCAGCAAATTTCACCAGACAAAAAAAAGCCGGCAACCAATAAGGGTGCCGGCGAAAAAACGCTGGTAGCCAATGACGTTTAAATGTCCTGAGACACTACGCGTACCATATCCAGCATCTTGTTGGAGTAGCCCCACTCGTTGTCGTACCAAGAGATGACTTTTACAAAAGTCTCATCAAGTGACAAACCAGCGGTTGCATCAAATGTTGAAGTACAAACTTCGCCGACGAAGTCTCTGGAAACAACAGCTTCATCTGTATAGGCCAAAACGCCTTTCATCGAACCTTCTGATGCTTCTTTCATTGCCGCACAAATTTCTTCATATGACGTATCTTTATCCAGCTCAACCGTTAAGTCGACAACCGAAACGTTAGAGGTTGGCACGCGGAATGCCATACCCGTCAACTTACCGCTCAGCTCTGGAATTACCTTGCCAACGGCTTTTGCTGCGCCCGTTGAGGAAGGAATAATGTTTTCTAGAATACCGCGACCCATGCGCCAGTCTTTACGTGAAGGACCGTCAACAGGGCTTTGGCTTGCAGTTGTCGCATGAACAGTTGTCATCAAACCGCGCTTAATACCGAACTTGTCATTCAGTACTTTAGCTACAGGTGCCAAGCAGTTCGTGGTGCAAGATGCGTTAGAAACAATTTTCTGACCGGCGTAAGACTCATGGTTCACACCGTATACAAACATTGGCGTGTGATCTTTAGACGGTGCAGACAGTACAACTTTACGAGCACCGGCTGTCAGGTGAGCCATCGCGGTTTCTTCAGTCAGGAAGATACCAGTACATTCCACAACTACATCAACGCCAATCTCATCCCACTTCAGGGCTGCAGGATCGCGTTCAGCCGTTAGGCGTACTACTTTACCGTTAACCACTAAGTGTCCGTTCTCAACGACAACATCACCGTTAAAGTGCCCGTGAACCGAGTCATGCTTTAGCAAATAGGCTAAGTACTCTGGCTCCAGCAAGTCATTGATGCCGACTACTTCGACATCATCAAAGTTTGCGATCGCCGCACGAAATACCATGCGACCAATTCGTCCAAATCCGTTTATACCAACTTTTATCGCCATAATGTTTCACCTTTTGCGGGCATCGTTTAACTAATTTCTGTAGTTTAATTTCATAATTATTGAATATCAAGTGATATATTACGTAATAACCCAAAAAAATGTAACCCAGTTACATAAAACTGTCATAAAAGGCCCTACTGAGGTCTCCCTCAGCAACAAAACCGTAGTTATTCAGTTTCAGCCTGTAATTAGTTGATTGATTTTGGTGTTTAGGACGTCTAACACGATTTGGCTATGGCCACCCATTGGAACAATCAGGTCGGCATAGTACTTAGAAGGCTCTACAAACTCCTGATACATGGGTCGTACCGTCTTCTGGTACTGCGTAAGCACCGAAGCGACCGTACGGCCACGCTCATGTACATCACGCTCAATACGACGCGCCAGGCAGATATCTAAGGGCGTATCCACAAAGAGCTTCAAGGAGAACAGGTCGCGCATTGCCTTGGAGTGGTACAGCATAATCCCCTCAACAACCACAACCGGCGTCGAGTTAATAGTCTGAGTGATATCCGAACGGTTATGATTAACGTAATCATAAGTAGGGCTTTCGATGGCGAAGCCTTTGCGGAGCTGACTCATGTGCTGCTGCAGAAGCTGGTGGTCAAAAGCATCCGGATGATCGTAGTTGGTTGTGATCCGCTCTTCAATAGTCAGGTGATCTTGGCGTTTATAGTAAGCGTCTTCGGCGATGACACTGACTTGCTGCTCATTAAATCGTTTGGCAATATTATTAGCCAACGCAGTCTTTCCTGAGCAGGAGGCTCCGACTATTGAAATGAAAATAGGCTTGTCGACGGATTCAAAGGGACTCATAGATTGTGCTTCGTAGTAGGTTGAAACCGCAGTTTATCACTAAACGAAAACAATGGTTAAACCGTAGATTCAGCTAACAGATGCTATAATGACTTTATATTAGGCATTACTTGAAATGTGACGCAGATCCCCCATCATTGTAAACAATTGAGATTTATCATCAGGTGAAATATGAAAATTAATCGAGCTGAATTTAATATCGGACAAGTGATTTATCACAGACACTATAATTTTCGTGGCGTGATTGTGGATGTAGACCCCGAATTTGATGGTGACGATGAATGGTATGAGCAGCATGCCAAGAACGAGCCGCCTAAAAACCAACCTTGGTACCATGTACTGGTTGATGACGACTCGGTGATGGCTTATGTCTCCCAGCAAAACATTTGTTCGGATCAGTCAGATATGGAAGTTAATAATCCAATGATTGCTGACATGCTGACGACCACTGGCAATGGTCAGTACCAAACCATGCGCACACTAAACTAATAAGGGCCGAAGCCTCCTGCATCAACTGTTCAGGAGGCCGCAATCGGCTCCAACAAATACCCCATTACCTGCCCCGCTTTACTCTGCTTCTTGATATCTAAACCCCACACTGACCAATCAAATGACTCTTCAGCTTCGTGCTCCAGATAAATAAGCCCATGCGGCGTCAGTAATTGCTTCTCCATAATCAGATCCAACACCTTTGGCAGTAAGCCTTTTCGGTATGGCGGGTCTAAGAAAATCAAATCAAACGGCTTTGAGTTACGCGTTAGAAAGCTCAAGGCATCGGCATTGACCACTTCGCCACGCGAGACCTCACCATTTTCAAGTATCTGCAGGTTATCCCGCAGTTGCTGCGCAGCTTTGGGGTGCATTTCAACCAGTACGACTTCAGCGGCATAGCGAGACAAGGCTTCAAAGGCGATCGCCCCGCTACCCGCAAATAAATCTAAGCAGCGTGCACTCGCAATATCACCCTGCAACCAATTAAACAGTGTTTCCCGAATCCGGTCCGGAGTCGGGCGCAGACCCGGCGCTTCCACAAAGGAAAGCTGCCGACTGCGCCACTGACCGCCGATGATACGTAGCCGGTTGCTACTACTCTTTCGTGCTTTGCTCATCAGCCTTTTCGCCACCTACAATGACCGTCAACATCGCTTTTGGGTTAATTCGACGCTTAAGTGCATCAGCCACTTCATCGCGTGTTAGCTTGTTGATTTCACCCGTAAACTTATCCAAATAATCCAATGGCAAACCGTAAAAACCGATCATATCGACATAGTTAGCAATATTGCTGTTACCCGCGATATTCATTGGGAAGCCGCCAGTAATATTCAGCTTAGCCTCTTCAATCTCTTCTTCAGTCGGGCCAGTTTCAAGGTACTGATTGAGCAAATCCTCAAGCGCTTGCTTTGCCTCATCAATCTGTGCAACCTTGGTCTGCAAGCCCATTAGGAACGGTCCAAACTCACGTGAAACGGAGAAATAGCTGTAAACGCTGTAGCTCAAGCCACGCTTTACCCGAATCTCCTTCATTAAGCGCGACGTAAATCCGCCACCACCAAAAGGATGGTTACCAAGGTATAGCTTGAAGTAATCAGGGTCGCCACGCTTATTACCAGGCTGACCAATCATAATGTGAGCCTGACTAGATGGGAACGGAATGTGTACCGTTTTTGACTCAGTCAGCAGCTTAACCGGTGGAATGGGCTCTGGCTTCTCACCCTTAGGCAGTACTTCAGCCACACGCTTAGCCAATACCTCAGCTTCTTCACGGGTCACTGCACCAACAATCGTCACCATGGCATTATCTTCAACCATGTAGCGCTGGTAGAACGCCTTCAGGTCATCCGTTTTCAGCGCGGCAACACTGTCTTCAGTGCCGCTAACTGGCATAGCATAAGGATGGTCGCCATACAGGTTCTTATAAAACGCTTCGCCAGCAATACTGCCTGGGTTTTGCTTAGCCGCTTCAAAGCCCACAATCATCTGCTTTTGTAAACGCTCAAAGTCTGCTTCCGGAAACTCTGGTTTCGCCATAACAGCCAACCAGTTATCAATGGCGGTTTTGAACGGCTTTTCCAGTGTAATCGTACGCAAACCTATATTGGCGTTATCACGTGAGGCATCAGAATAGAAATTAGCACCAACTGACTCAAACACTTCCGCCAGTTGATCAGCATTCATGCCTGCCGCGCCTTTATCCAGCATCGACATGGTCATATTCGCCAAGCCAGACTGCTTGCCATCGCGAGCGCTACCGGCGTCAAACGTGACATTGATATCTAACATCGGCAGATCATCAATCCCGACATAGAACACGCGCAAGCCACTATCTAAAGTCCAGTTTTCAATTTTCGGACCAGCAAAAGCCACCGAACTGGCAACGCTGGTGACGACCAGCAGTACGAAACTTCTCAGGATACGCATTACTTAGCCCCTCGATTATCCAGTGACTGAGGCTCAAGTCGTGCCACTGTTAATTGATCTTCATTCAGGTATTTTTTCGCAACCGCTTGGACTTGCTCAGCAGTAACTGCCATAACGCGATCCTGATATTCATCCAAAATCGACCAGCCCAAACCAACAGATTCCATCATACCGATCAGTGTTGCCATGTGCTCAACTGAATCACGCTGGAAAATCTCAGAGGCTAAGGTTTGCGCTTTTACGCGCTCCAACTCTTCTTCGGTAACCAACTCGGTTTTGAATACATCAACTTCTGCCAGTAACGCTTTGCGCAGGTCATTGATATCAACACCATCTGCTGGCACACCAGAAACGATCAACTGCTCTGGCATACGGCCATAAGCCATATAATAGGCACTGGCTCCGGCAGCAATTTCTTTACCGCGCACCAGATTTTTGGAGAAGCGCGCACTACTACCGCCATCCAGAATCGTTGACAGCACATCTAATGCATACGGCTCCCACGCTTCTACTTTGCCTTGCTTCGCGCTGATCATGCTTGGCGTTTTAAAGCCCATCATAATATTTGGCACTTTCGCTGGCGCTTTAACAACAATCTCACGAATACCGACCTGTGGGATCTCAGTACGTGGCTTTACTTCCGGCAGCTCAACCGACTTGTAATCACCAAAATACTTTTCTGCTAATGCGAATACCGCTTCTGGCTTCACATCGCCCGCCACAACCACGGTTGCATTGTTTGGCGCATACCACTTGTTGTACCAATCTTTCAGATCAGCCAGTTTCATCGTATCCAAATCTTCCATCCAACCAATCACTGGCGCACGGTAAGGATTATTCAGATAAGAAACGGCGTTGAACTGCTCGCGCATTTTAGAATTCGGGTTATCGTCGGTGCGCATACGGCGCTCTTCTTTAACCACTTCGATCTCTTTAGCGAACTCATCTTTGTCCAGCACCAGATTACGCATCCGGTCGCCTTCCAGCTCAAACGCCACTTCCAAGCGGTCCGCTGCCAGCACTTCGTAATAAGTGGTGTAGTCTTGTGAGGTGAATGCATTATTGCGAGCGCCATTACGCGCCAGAATCACTTCAAACTCACCTGATTTACGAGTCGTCGTACCTTTGAACATCATATGTTCAAGCGCATGCGACAGGCCGGTGATGCCTTCATGTTCGTAACTAGTACCAATTCGATACCAAACTTGTAGCACAGCAATCGGTGCGCGATGGTCTTCTTTTACGATGACCTTCAGCCCGTTGCTCAGGGTTTTCTCTGTAATCTTTGATGCATTAGTGGTCGTATCGGGCGCTGCAACCGCGCTCGTCTCTGCCTGAACCGGCATACTCAACATCAGGACTGCCGCAAACAGCACGCGACAGTTACGCATTGGCTTCCCAAGTGATAAGATTCTCTGCATTACATGATTCACATTTATTAACCAAAATTGAAGTATAAACGATGTTCAAATTTTTCAAGAAGAAAAAACAGCTTGAACAAGGGAATGAGACCGCTGCCGAGTTGCCAGCCGCTCAAGAAAACACGCCCGTAAGCACACCTGATGAAACACCAACTGCGCCAGTACCTGCGCCGACACCCGTTGCCAAAGCAACTGAGCCTGCACCGACTCCAGCCCCCGCACCGGTAAGCACTGAAACCAAAGAAAAGCCTAGCCTGTTCTCCCGGTTAAAAAGTGGCTTATCTAAAACCGGCTCCTCACTAACAGAAGGCTTCGGCAATCTGTTTATGGGCAAAAAACAGATTGATGATGAAGTTCTGGAAGAACTGGAAACTCGCTTGTTAATGGCCGATGTTGGCATTGAAGCTACCCAAAAAATCATTAAAGACCTGACTCAGCAAGTTGACCGCAACGAGCTAAATGATACTGAAGCACTGATGCAGTCTTTGTATCGCAGCATGAGCGATATCCTGAAGCCTGTCGCTAAGCCTCTGGAAATTGATGGCAGCAAAAAGCCGATGGTTATTTTGATGGTCGGCATTAACGGCGCTGGTAAGACTACTACGATAGGCAAACTGGCGAAGAAATTCCAGAATGATGGCAAAAAGGTAATGTTAGCGGCGGGTGATACTTTCCGTGCTGCGGCGGTTGAACAGCTGCAAACCTGGGGTGAGCGCAACAAAGTTCCAGTCATTGCCCAAGGCCAAGGCTCAGATAGCGCATCGGTTATTTTTGATGGCATGCAGGCTGCTAAAGCTCGTGGTATCGACGTATTGCTGGCCGACACAGCGGGTCGCTTACACACCCAAACTAACCTGATGGAAGAGTTGAAAAAGGTTAAGCGGGTCATGCAAAAGGTCGACCCAACCGCGCCGCATGAAATAATGTTAATTGTTGATGCGAGTATCGGTCAGAACGCTTTAGCGCAAGCCAAAGAGTTTCATAACGCGCTTGGCTTAACGGGTATTACCGTGACTAAACTGGATGGTACGGCAAAGGGTGGGATTTTATTTGCCATTGCTAACCAGACAGGCATTCCGGTTCGCTTTGTTGGCGTGGGCGAGAGTATTGATGACTTGCAGACGTTTGATGCTGAGAACTTTACCGGCGCATTGCTGGGTGGGGATTTTAGCTAAGCAATTCGATAAAGGCTGGTTGTCAAACTCTCAACCAGCCTCCCTGATAAATCAGCCTTCTTTAGTCGCCATCTGAACGGTATACGCACTACCCTGCTTTAACTTATCGTAGTTACCAAAGACTTCTTTCAGATTACGCTTCATGTATTGGCGCAAGCCATTCACAGTCACCAAGTAGATTTCTCCGCCCGGCTTCATATGACGGTAAGCGTCATGCAACATCAGCGTCATCATCTCGTTGCCAACTTTAGCCGGCACATTGGAAACCACCATATCAAAGCGGCGATCCTTATCAACGTGTTGAAAGCCGTTACTTAAGATCGCTTCAGCATTTTTGATGCCATTTAAGATTGCATTGCGGTTGGCATAATCCACCGCCATGAAATCTTTATCGCACATCAGCGTTTGGCCTTTTGGCGCAAGCTTGGCTAGTGTCAAACCAATCGGACCATAACCACAGCCCAAGTCAAAGATATCCGCATCTTCAGCAGGCTTGATATAGCGCAATATCAGATCGGTACCTGCATCAATTTCACGTGGCGAGAAAATTCCCCACGTTGAGCGAAACACCATCAGCTTATCGCACAGCGTCGCTTTGAACTCGATATCCTGGCGTAGCGACTTTAAATAATCTTCGTTTGTCATGCCTATTCACTCAATGCAGTAAAAATAGTGTTCGCTTCCGCTTGGGCAGCTTCCACCGAATCAGCCAAGGTGCAGTAATGGCCCATCTTGCGACCCGCCCGTGCAGAGGCTTTGCCATATAAGTGCAGCTTAGTCGCTGGGCTGTTAAACACGTGCTGCCAATCTGGCTGGCTATCGCCCCACAGATCACCCAACAAATTAGTCATTACAACAGGGCTTAGTAAACGCGTATCACCAAATGGCAAATTACATACCGTACGAACCTGTTGCTCAAACTGCGAAGTCACACACGCATCAATCGTAAAATGGCCACTGTTATGTGTGCGCGGCGCAATTTCATTCACTAACAAAGCGTCCTGCTTTGTGACAAAGAACTCAACCGCAAGTACACCGACATAATCCAACTGATTAGCAATGTGCTTAGCTGCCGTTTGGGCCGCCTTAGCGATAGACTCATCCACACGCGCTGGCACAATACTTTGATACAAAATGCCATCGCGATGCAGGTTTTCAGAAACCGGAAAACACTGAGTCTCGCCACGCTCATTGCGTGCTAGCACTACAGAGACTTCGCAAGCTAAATCAATCCGCTGCTCTAGCACACAATCTGCTGAGTTGTGCGCATGATAGGCTTCAACCACTTCATCCGGCGTGTTCACGGTAATCTGGCCTTTGCCGTCATACCCAAAGCGCGCGGTTTTCAAAATGGCTGGGAACTCAATCGCATCAATCGCGGTAGCGACATCAGAGCGGGTGCGGATGGCACC
This sequence comes from Leucothrix mucor DSM 2157, assembly GCF_000419525.1. Lineage (NCBI taxonomy): Bacteria > Pseudomonadati > Pseudomonadota > Gammaproteobacteria > Thiotrichales > Thiotrichaceae > Leucothrix > Leucothrix mucor. The sequence goes on along the minus strand of NZ_ATTE01000001.1, from coordinate 4,698,179 downwards.
GTATGGCACGGGCAACAAACCACATTCGCGAATGAAATCTTTCTCAACGATGCGGTCCTGCGTTTTACCCAGCGCTTGGGCTGATGGGCGAACCGGACAAGTCGCACTTAAGCTTTCTAATACATGCGCAGGAATATTTTCAAATTCGGTGGTGATGACATCACAGCGCTCAGCGAAAATAGCTAACGCCGTTGCATCGTCATATTCCGCAACAATTTGCTCATCGGCGACTTGGCCTGCAGGGCTATCGGGGCCCGGCTCCAATACAATCACTCGGTAGCCGAGGTACTTTGCAGCAATCACAAACATGCGGCCGAGTTGTCCGCCACCAATCATACCGATTGTGGCGCCAGGTAAAATCATTTCTGTATTCATGCTTCTGGAGGTAATGTCATATTAAGCGCGTGCTGGCGCTGTTCTTCGCGATAAGCGGTCAGCTTAGTCGCCAATGCTTCATCGGTTACAGCCAACATCGCAATTGCAAATAAGGCCGCATTTGCCGCACCCGCTTCACCAATTGCAAACGTAGCCACCGGAATCCCTTTTGGCATCTGCACAATCGAGTGCAAAGAATCGACACCTTTCAGGTAACGCGACGGCGCTGGAACACCTAAAACAGGCACAATCGTCTTCGCCGCCAACATGCCCGGCAAGTGCGCAGCACCACCGGCTCCGGCGATAATCGCTTTTAAGCCATTTGGACCAGCGGCTTCTGCATACTCATACAGCAAGTCTGGTGTACGGTGCGCCGAAACGACCCGGTATTCATGAGGAATATCAAAGGCTTCTAATATTTCAACGGCTTTTGACATAACAGGCCAATCACTACTGCTACCCATTACAACGCCAACCACAGGTTGTGACATCACATTCACTCCAATATCCTGCAAAAAACCTGATATTATAGCACCGTTTTCTATTATCTCTACGTAAACGATTTATGAGCCAGCCAAAACTAAAAAACCTCGAACTCATTGCCCAAGGTAAGGTTCGGGATATCTATGCACTCGACAACGGGTACATGCTGATTGTAACCACCGATCGTTTATCTGCATTTGATGTGGTCATGCCACAGCCAATTCCGGATAAAGGTAAAGTCCTGCTGCAGGTATCCAACTTCTGGTTCGATAAATTATCCCACGTGATTCCAAACCATCTGACCGACATTGATATCGATGAGCTGTCGGTAACGGATGAAGAAGCCGAGTGGCTGGAAGGCCGTGCCATTGTGGTCCGTCGCCTAAAGCCGCTGCCGATTGAAGCCATCGTACGCGGCTATCTGATTGGTTCCGGCTGGAAAGATTATCAAAAGACTGGCGCAGTTTGCGGCATCACGCTACCAAGCGGGTTGAAACAGGCGAGCAAATTACCAGAGCCTATTTTCACGCCATCCAGCAAAGCGGAAGTGGGCGATCACGATGAGAACATTGCTTTCTCTGTGATGGAGCAACGCATTGGCGCAGAGCTTGCAGCTAAGATTCGCGATACCAGCATTCAGCTTTACACTGAAGCGGCGGCTTATGCTTTAGAACGTGGCATTATAATTGCCGATACCAAATTCGAATTCGGTTTGGATGAAGATGACAATCTGATTCTGATTGATGAAATTCTCACGCCTGACTCCTCTCGCTTCTGGCCTGCCGATGAATATCAGGAAGGCACAAGCCCTCCTTCATTCGACAAGCAGTTTGTTCGGGATTATCTGGAGACGCTGGATTGGGATAAAACTCCTCCCGGCCCAGTGATTCCAGCCGATATACTTGAGAAAACAGCAGACAAATACCGTGAGGTTGCACGTCGCTTAACGGAGTCTAGCGTATGAGTGATGCCAAAAAGTGGTTACAACGCGCTCCCGGTTTGCTGACATTTTTTATGGTGATTGCGCTGGGCGTTACGCTGGCCAACTTGTTATGGCTGGTCGTTACACCCGTCCCCCAAGTGGCGGAAGCAGCCAGCCGTAGCAGCAGCCGAGTAAACCTTGCCAGCGGTACTAAAGAAAATTATGGCAAGCTTATCGCGGATGAACACTTATTTGGCGTTATCCCAAAGGCAGCTCCTGTTATTGCTCGTGCTCCAACTCCGGTTAAAAAAGTCGCGCCAAAACCGACTAATCTAAACCTTAAAGTCTCTGCCATTCTGGCTTATAAGAATGGCAATGGCTACGCGATGATGTCTTATAACGGCAAGCCTGAAGATGCTTACCGCCAAGGCGATATGATTCCAAAGGCAGCACCTGGCGAAGAAGCTCAGGATACCGGAGTTTCGGTCGTTAGAATCAATACCACCAATGTCATTATTAATAACAATGGCGTAGAGCAAGAAATTAAGCTGCCAGACTTTGCTAGTGCGAAAACAGCATCTAGCCGGTCTAGCAGCAGTCAAACCGCATCGAACTTCCGAAGCCGTCGCCAAGCAGCAGCCGATGCGGCTGATGATGAGATGACTAATGAGCCTGCTCCGGATGCTATGCCAACGCCGGGCAATGGAAAAATCGAAACCTTGACTGAGCTTCGCGAGCAAGCCATCGAAAATCCAAACATTCTAATGTCAGTGATTACCCCATCTATCGTACGTGAAAATGGCGAAATCAAAGGGATTCGGGTATATCCAAGCCGTAACCGAGAGTTGTTCCGTGCTTTAGGCCTACGGAATGGCGACGTGATCACCGAGGTGAATGACGTGCTGATTGACGGCCCGGATAAAGCCGCCAATATCATGCAACAAGTGGCAGACTCTCCATCATTAACACTGAAAGTCATACGAGGCGGAAGTGAGCAGATTCTCAATCCCCAGCTTTAAGTTTATTGTTACAGCCTTATGCTTAGTCGTCATCGCGGCGCAATTAAGCAGCTGTAGCCAACCTGCAGAACCGATTAAATTGACCGGCCCCACTATGGGGACACGATACAATATCACCTTGTATCCACCGGAAGACATTGAGCTGGATGCCAAGACGATTCAGCAGGAAATTGATGCTTCGCTAGTACGCATCAACCAGCAAATGTCGACCTATATTAAAGACTCTGAAATCAGCCGCTTTAATGACTCGCAAAGTACCGAGTGGTTTCCAATTTCACCGGAGTTTTTAAAAGTCACCGCCGCTGCACAAACAATCAGCAAGATGAGCAATGGTGCTTTTGATATCACCGTTGGCCCGCTAGTGAACTTGTGGGGCTTTGGTCCAAACTTTAAAAACAATAACCCTGATGATGCTGCCATTGCTACCGCTCGTGAATCCATGGGTTACCAACGTTTAGAACTTCAGCAATCCCCACCGGCGCTTCGTAAGCAAATTCCGGGGTTACGCATTGATTTATCCGCAATAGCTAAAGGTTATGCAGTTGATGCACTGGCTGAGCAACTAGAAGCAGAAGGCATCACCAGCTATTTAGTGGAAGTGGGTGGTGAGATTCGTGCGCATGGCCGTAAGGTGAATGGCGATTTGTGGCGGATTGCTATCGAAAAGCCCAGCACTACTGAGCGCATTATCCAAGAAGGCATTTTGCTGGATAATGTCGGTGTCGCAACTTCTGGTGACTACCGCAATTACTTCGAACGAGATGGTGAGCGCTACTCCCACACGATTGATCCAGCCACCGGCAAGCCGATCAAACACCGCTTGGCTTCCGTCACGGTACTCCATGAAAGCAGCATGATGGCCGATGGCTTAGCGACTGCATTGATGGTACTCGGCGAAAAACAAGGCGAAACCTTCCTGAAAGATAACAAGCTCAGTGGCTATATGATTAGCCGTGCCGCGAACGGAAATGGCTTCGAAAGCTGGCATAATTTTTCAGATGAGCTTTTCATCAAACCTTGACCATTTGTACAGTTTCATAACAAGGCGTTGTTTTTAACTAGGTCAGGCTTGCAATCAATGTTATTTTTGAAGTGCCTTTAGCGGAGTCTGAAGGCACCGTTTCTCTATGAAATAACGACTAACAAAAACATCCACTACAGGGACAGTACAGTGAATGACAAAATAATAAAGCTCTTACTCGTAGCGCTCATTATTCCATCGTTACAGGCGTGTGTTCGCGTTCCAACCAATAAACAAGGCCCTGATGCGCGACGTATTATCTTCGTCGATGTATCGCCACAAACAACTGCAATCCCCCGCTTGCTAATAAGCTAGCCCACATTCTGGCGAGGCATGTCGGAGCATTTCATGCCTCGCCCGACTTAATCCAGCGCAATACCACTGGGCACTGACTCCGGCGCGCCAAGCTTGCCATACAGCGCTGCCTGATCCGTTAATGCATGCAAGAAAGCCACTAGTTGCTTTATTTCACTCTCATCAAGCATCGGCAAGTTAATGTCCCGATAACGCCGCAAGCGCTTCATTTCACGCGCATCTTGCTGGGATATAAAATCAGTTTTAAGTAGATACTCATCCTGCGGCATCACCAACTGATCTGCCTGATAGCTATCGAAGCTCTCCTCGGGGGATAAATGATGCCGAATAATACCTTCCAGCGTGGCATAAGCGCCGTTATGGCCATATGGCCCGGTGGCGGCTACATTCCTTAAACTTGGCGTTCGAAAGCGGTAACTATCTTCCAATCGATCAGATTCATTTAAACGACCACGATCGCGAGCGATATGCTCAAAGCGACGGGTACGGCCCGGACCAAACTGCGGCAGCATTAAGGCATGGAACTGATGATCGGTTTGCAGTTTGCCACTATGACAACTCACGCATTGTGCCTTGCCATAAAATAGCTTCATTCCGGCAATTTGCTCCGGTGTCAGTATTGATGACTTGTCGTCACTCGAAACAGAACTACCTACAGCGTTTGCTACCGATGACGCTTCTACACTTTGCGAAACACTCTTTAGGCGATTACGCTCCTGCAAATAGCGATCAAATGGGCTTTGGTCTGCTCGCCACTCATGCGCGATAAAGTCAGCCAAAGCATTCGCCACCTGCACAATGGTAATATCACTCGCTTGCTCCACCTCGCTAAAAGCCTTTTTAAATAATGGCTCATACCCCTCAACCGCTTGAATTCGCCTTATTAAAATAGGCCAAACATAATCTGGTCGACGCCGTGTCGCGCCGGCAATTTCATTTTCATTGCGCTCACCCGCCATTTCAACTGGCGACGTCACCGGAAATAGCGCCTGCGCTGCCAGCAAGCTATTGAGCCCTTTTGGCAAAAACTCTTCCGCTGGCGAGTTAAAGCCACTCGGGAAAATAGGATCAACCGACACCCGACCATCATGAAACAGACTGGTAAACTCATAAGCGCCCAGATTAAACAAGGCTGAAGCATTGCGCGGTACCCGCCGCTTCACTTTCGATGAGCCAATACCCACAGTACGCTTCGCCCCCAAACCAATACCACCCTCGCCAATGCCCAACGACAGCCCATCGCCACTAGCCAAGTCATGATGATGGCACGTAGAGCAGGCAATATTTTTATTACCACTAAGGATTTTATCGTAAAATAACAAGCGCCCAAGCGCTGCACTCTCAAGATTAATAGGACGAAAATCTGCATCGCTTAATGCCTCGGGCAGCGCCAACTCTGAAGCCGTCATATCAGCAGCGTTCACACCGCTGACTAACACACAGCTAGCCGCCAAGGCTCTGATACTCAAACGAAGGAAATCTATGCCGCATTTAAAGCTTATATTCACTACCCTACTCACCTGTTGTGTGTGGCAAACCAGTTTCGCAGATGTTGAGAAAGGTCGCCAGTTGATGGAGCAAAGCCGCTTCACCGAAGCCATGCAGGAGTTTTTACCCGCTGCGCAAGCTGGCAATGCCGATGCTGAGGAACTGATTGGAGTTATGTATGCCATGGGCTTGGGCGTGGCCAGAGATGATCGTCGGGCATTTGAATGGTATTTGCGTGCCTCAATGAAAGCACATCCCGGCGCACAATCTGGCGTTGGCTGGTATTACGAAGTGGGTCGTGGTGTGGGCAAAGATTTAGTACGGGCATATATGTGGTATGTGCTCTCCGCCATCGGTGGCGATCCGGATGCTGCGATTAGCCAAGAGGAAGTCATTAAGAAAATGACTAAGGAACAAGTTCACGATGCTCAACTGCTGATCGCAGACTACAAGGCACACTTATATCCCTACGACTAATTTCTTCGGCCAAACGACGACAATAGATGCGATAGCAACAATCTTTTGGCTTATCTGAATACACGCTTTCTGGATTGTGGTTTTATTGATGAATAGAAGTTAATTAAGTGCTGAGGTTAATAAATCATTCAGTCCGAATCCGTAGAATAGTACTCAGCTTCCAGGGGCTAACAGCGACAACAAAATAAAACAATAAGAAGAAAAATAACAACAAATGTTGCTGATTTTGTTACAAATGAGAACTAAGTGCTAACAAGCACAAAGCTCTCAACCCTTCGGGGTTTGAATGATGCGGGGAAGCACAATAATAATAACAACGCTCCCCGCAACTCCTTTTTTCCCTTACTTCAAGTCTGACGCGTAAGCCGCTTCAATCTCTTTTTCTGCCGTTGCCGCAGAAGCGGACAACAAGTTAAACCACTTCTCGCCATCTTTCACATTCTTGTTAAACCAAGCATAAACCGGCTCAGCGGCTGCTTTGAATGCTGCCTTATTTTCAGGCGTTGGTACGTACAGATTGCCACCCGCTTTCTTGTAATCAGCATAGGCTTTAATTGATTTACGCTTTGGTGACGCAAACGTCGCCTGCTGCAATGCACTAAAGCCATCCACAATCACTTTGCGGGTTGCTTCGTCCATATCCAGGAATGCTTCATTGTTCATGTACCACAAAGCACTCATGTACGCATGGCCATCCAGTGTTACATTTTTCAAACCTGCTTCCGGGAATTTCATTCCCATAATGTCCGTGATTCCGTTTTTAGAACCTTCAACTACGCCAGTTTGGAATGAAGTGAACAGCTCAGGCCATGGGATTGGTGTTGGGCTAGCACCTAAAGCTTTAACCAGCTCCTGAGGTAAATCAGCAACTACGGTACGGATTTTCAAACCCTTCATATCTTCAGGTGTTTTTACTTCGCGCTTAGTGTTGGCAAAGTTTCTCCAACCACCAGTATTACCGATCGTCATCAAGCGTACTTTATCATCTGAATCAGCCAGAATTGCTTTGCGCATTTCACGCGTAAAGTCGCCCGCCAATACCGTCTCGGCAACACGGTCATCGCGTAAAATGTAAGGCAGATCCAGTACTTGTACATAAGGGTACATGTTGGCAACACCGCCAGAGGTCGAAATATAAATATCGACCGAGCCATCTTCCAGTGCTTGCATGCACTCTGTACCGTTAGCACACAGCTGCGTTCCGATGAATAGCTCAACTTCTACTTTGCCGTTAGAGTGAGACTCTACGAAATCTTTGAATACTACCAAGCCATCATAGTCTTCATCATTTTCATTGGAGTTAGCCACTGCCCGCAATTTGTAGTCAGCCGCTTGTACAGACGCAACGCCCGCACCGAATAACATGGATGCCCCTAACAAACTGGACAGCATGAGTTTAGTCGTTTTTTTCATCATGATTAGCTCCTCTTAAGCTTTATAGTTGTTACAACTTTTTTACGCCAATCCCAACAATCGTGGGATCGTCATAGAAATCGCCGGGATAAAAGTAATCATGAAGATTACCAGAATCTCAACAAATAAGAATGGCAGAATCGCACGGGCGATTGTATGCACCTTTTCGCCGGATACACTGGAGGCGACAAACAGCACCAGCCCCATCGGCGGCGTGGCCAAACCAACGGTTAAATTCACACTCATAATGGTCGCGAAGTGAACCGGATCAACACCCAACGAGATAAAGATCGGTGCCAAAATCGGGCCCAAAATAATGATCGCAGGACCCGCATCCAAGAACATACCCACGATAAACAACAAAATATTGATTAGGAATAATAGGATTAGCGCATTGTCACTCAGCGACAAAGTCCAGCTCGCCATTGACTCAGCGGCATGCGACAAACTAACGACCGTTTTAAAAGCAATCGCCGCACCCACCAGCAACAACACTGCGGAAGATGAAATCGCACTACGGGTAAAGATGCCCGGCAAGTCACTAAAGCGCACACTTTTAAGTACAAACAAACTCAGGAATAAGGCATAACCAACCGCTACGGCAGCCGCCTCAGTCGGGGTAAAGATACCCGCTAAAATACCACCCAGAATAATTACGGGTGTTAGTAATGGCAAAATTGCTTGGCGGGTTGCCACGCCTTTTTCGCGTAAGGTAGACTTCTTTCCAGCCACTGGGAAGTTATGCTTTTTCGCCAGCAGCGCAGTCATACCCATTAGACCTAAGCCAACCAAAATCCCCGGAATCACACCCGCCGCAAACAATGCCGCCACAGAAACTTCCATGGTGTAGGCATAAATAATCATAATGCCCGATGGCGGAATGATTGGGCCAATGACGGAGGATGCAGCGGTAATCGCGGCAGAGAATTTACGCGTATAACCGTTCTTCACCATCGCTGGAATCAGCATGGAACCTAGCGCAGAAGTATCGGCTACCGCAGAGCCAGACAAACCGGCAAACAGCATACTGGATAAGATATTTACATGCGCCAAACCACCACGCACATGCCCAATTAAGGACTGTGAGAACGCCACCAAACGCATGGTGATGCCGCCCTGATTCATCAGTTCGCCAGCCAGCATAAAAAATGGAATCGCCATCAACGGAAAGGAGTCGATACCGTTGTAAATATTGCGGAACAGCAAAGGGATATCGCGATCCATGCCTTCAACATACAGCATGATTCCCGGGCCAGTCAGCATCGCGAAGAACACCGGCATACCCAACAATAACAACACCAGAAAAACCGGTAAAAACAAAATCAACATAGTCAGACCTACTCGGCAGTAGAGATTGAAGGGCTTTTAGGCTCAGGGAAATTTTCAGGGTCGCCGAAAGTGCGGCCAATTTCACGCAGTAGCATCTCGATATTCACCATCAGCATTGAGCCGAAGCAGACCGGCATCGCCAGATAAATCCAAGCTCGGGAAAGCTGGAAAGAGGCTGCACGGGTTCTGAATCCGCGCTGGAAAAACTCAATGGCTAGATAGAATAATTCGGCCAGAACGACCATGGCTAAAGTCAGCAGTAACAGCTTCAGGATTTGCCGAATGATGGATGGCAGCATTTCGCTGAGCATATCAATGGCTACGAAGGCGCCCCAGCGATAACCGGAGGCGGCAACCAACCCCATCATCCAAATCATTAAGGCACGCGCCACTTCCTCAGGCCAAGGCAAGGCATCGTTGAGTACGTAACGGAAGAACACCTGCAGCAAAATGCTGGCCACCATTAGGGCAACGAGTACCCAAGCAATAGACCGGCCAGCTGCCAACATATAATCGTTGAACAGCTCAAGCCCGTTCAATAGTTTGCGTAAAGACTTCATCGTATGAACGACCGTAGTAACATGATTTTCCTCCTCAGCCCTATTCGATAATGCTACCGATCAGAGACTAAGCCACTGCTGATAATTGAACACTTCCAAAGCGGCTGCGTTCAAAAATTAAGCCACTGCCAATGTTCCAGCTGAAATCGCGGATATTAGAGAGCAGAATATCGTGATCGCCCGCTTCGATGACTTGATGCAAGTCGCAGTCAAACCATGCTACACAACCGGGAATCAGCATTCTGCCACTGGGTGCACGCTCAACCTCTAACCCTGCAAAGCGCTCAGATTGAGGCCCACGCGTAAAGCTCATGGCCACATCACCTTGATCCGCCGCCAGCACGCTCACAGTATAACCGGCACTTTGGTGAAATGCCTCCCGGCAATTTGAGGTTTTCTGAATATTCCACAGCGCCATTGCTGGCTCCAGAGAAACCGAGTTAAACGAGGAACAGGTCATTCCAATGTCCTTACCCTGAAAACGGGTGGTGACAATCGCCACCCCCGTTGCAAAACACCCGAGGGCGTCCCGTAATTCGCGACTCATGCAACCTCCTCACCCGCTGCAGCGGTCAATAATTCAAACCATGTTTGGCGATCAATTTCGACTTTCATGGAGTCTGATAACGTTTTGATGCGCGCCAGATTATTGGTACCAACGATTGGTAGGATCTTACCCGGATGCGCTAATAGCCATGCTACGGCCACTGCATCAACTGCAACACCTTGCTCATCGCCAATGCGCTGCAAAACTGGCATAACGCGCTGTGCGACTGGGTCATCACCAAATAAGCGACCACCGGCCAACGGAGACCAAGCCATCGCATTCAAATTCATCATCTGCAAATGTGCCAGTGAACCATCCGTGAAAGCATCACGCGCCATCAGGCTGATTTCGATCTGATTGGTCACCAGATTGTTTTCCATTTGGCTTTGCAGCAATTCCCAATCCCAAGATTTGAAATTAGATACACCGGCCGCTTTAATCTTGCCTTCTTTAATCAAAGCATCCAGCGTTGCACCTGTGGCATTGGCATCCATAAAAGGATCAGGACGGTGAATCAGCAATAAATCCAGCGAGTCGGTGTGTAAGTTACGCAGGGTGTTTTCAACCGACATGCGGATGTATTCAGGGCTGGTGTCATAATACTTCACGCGGCGCTCAGGGTACTTTGACGTCGGTATCGCAATGTCACATTTGCTGATCAGTTGGATCTGATCACGCAGCGAGGAATCTTCTGCCATCGCCTGACCGAACAGCTTTTCACAAGCGTATTCACCGTAGATATCAGCATGGTCAAAAGTGGTAATCCCCTGCTCCAGACAGGCATCAATCTTCGCCCGTACATGTGAAGTGGTTTGATTTTCATCATCAGCCAAGCGCCACGCGCCATAGATTAAACGACTAAATGCGGGCAGTGAGGCATTAAGCTGGACCATTTCCATTATTTACGTTCTCCAATTCCAAGTGGGGTTGCGGGTGTGGACGCAGGAATACGGCCATACACCTCTGGCAACGAGCATGTTTTTAGTTGAGGCAGTACTTTGCTGCCAAATATTTCGCACTCTTGCTGGTGCGGGTAGCCCGAGAAAATAAACGCCCGGATTCCCATTTTTTGATACCGTTCGATTTTGCTAAGCACCTGATCAACACTACCGACCAGAGCAGCTCCACAGCCAGAACGTGCACGACCGACGCCTGTCCACAAATGTGGCTCTGAGTAACCAGACTGGTCCGCTGTTTTACGCTGTTCAGACTGAAGCGAGACGCCCAAGCTTTTCGCATCCAAAGCACGGTCACGAATGGCTGTACCCTGATCATCATCCAACTGAGACACCAAGTGATCGGCATATTCACGGGCTTCAGCCTCAGTGTCACGCACAATCATATGCACACGCAAGCCGTAATCCAATACCCGATTATGGCGTGTTGCGACAGCGGCGACATCTTTCATGCGCTGCTTGAGATTTTCTTCGTTTTCAGGCCACATAAGGTAGACATCACAGAACTGACCGCAAAGCTCTAGCGCATCGGGCGAGTAACCACCGAAGTACAACAACGGGCCGCCATTTTGTTGGTACGGTCTAACCGGATCGGTGTTCAGGCCTTTCAGGTTGTAGATCTCACCTTCGTAATTAATCTCATCCTGCGTCCAGGCTTGGCGCAAAATCTCAACCACTTCGCGGGAACGCTGATAGCGGTATTTGCTTGGCGCATCTTCACCCGGAAAGTTAGAGGAAATAACATTCAGCGTTAAACGACCTTTAAGAATATGATCAAGAGTCGCCACGGTTCTAGCCAACATTGCAGGGTGTACTTCGCCGCAACGAATCGCTGCCAGCAAATTAATCTGCGAGGTCAGAGGAGCCATAGCTGAAGCAAATGTTAGCGTGTCTTGGCCAACTTGATAGGAGGATGGGCAGAGAATATTGCGGAAACCTAAACGGTCCGCCGTGAGTGCGATATCGCGAGTATTTTCCCAGCTAGAGCGTAAATCGCCTTCCGGAACGCCGAGTAAGCGGAAGTCATCGCTGCATAAGGGCGCAAACCACGACACTTCAGCGGCTTGCATATCTTCACTATAAATTGGCACAACACTCATTGATTCTCTCCTCAGGGATGGTGCATATCGACTAGGAAATACAGTAAATCAATCGTAGATGAATATGCAAGAAAAAATAAATCAATGATATAGGAATTGTTAACACACTAAGGCATGATAAGCATTCGTTTTCAAAATTTGGTACCGTGGCATGGCACTCAATGACTCCCAAACCCGACTGCCCCTCTATCTGCAAATCAGTGAGTTATTGCAGCGTGAGATTGCTGCCGGACACTGGCTAACAGGCGAGCGCCTGCCTACCGAATCCCAATTAGCTCAAGACCTTGGCGTCGCGGTCGGCACCCTGCGTAAAGCTTTATCTAAACTTGAAAGCGATGGCTTACTGGAGCGTCGACAAGGCTCCGGAACCTATGTCACCAAGCCCCCCGAGGGCGGTGCGATCTATCAGTTTTTCCGTTTGGAGCTACTCAAAGGTGGAGGCCTGCCAACCGCTAAAACCCTATCGGTAGAGCCTATAAAAAGCCCTGAAATTGCAAGGATATTTGGGCACGGTGATGTTGATCGTACGCTGTGGCGTATTCGACGTTTACGCTTTTTAAGTCGTGAGCCAATCGCCAGTGAAGAAATTTGGATTGATGGTCGTCACGCTGATGACCTGACACCCGAGGGCATGCATGAATCGTTGTACATGCATTACCGCACCGCATTTAACTTCTGGATTACACACGTTTCTGATGAGGTCAGCTGCCAAGCCGCGCCCGCCTGGGCTTGTGACAACCTAAAACTCCCGCATGATTCTGTTTGCGGCTGGGCGGCTCGACGTAGCTGGGCTAATAATGGCCAGATTGAAGAGTTCTCCAATACCTGGTTTGATCCTGCGGTTTGTCGCTATGTGGCGCGCTGGTCTTAAACCAAACCAACTAATTACTATTTAAACCAAGCAAGAGATATCACACCAATGAGCAAGACATTACGTTATGGCATTTTAGGCTGCGGCATGATGGGCAAAGAACACATTCGCAATATTGCCCTGATTGACAGCGCTAGCGTGACCGCCATTGCTGACCCTGATGCGGGGATGCAAGCGGACAATCAGTTATTGGCTCCGAATGCCCGTTTTTGCAATAACTTAGAGGAGCTGTTGTCGGTTGATGACTTTGATGCCCTGCTCATTGTCAGCCCTAACTATCAGCATGCAGAACAACTACTGACCGTATTCGCACAAACCAAGCTTCCTATTTTAGTTGAGAAGCCAATTTGTACCCGACTGGAAGATGTTGCAGCAATTCGTGAAGCAGCAGCGGCGCATCCGGCACCGGTTTGGGTAGCTATGGAATACCGCTATATGCCAGCCATTACGCAGCTGGTGAAGCAAGTGCGCGATGGTGATATTGGACCACTGCAAATGATGACAATTTGCGAGCACCGATTCCCATTCTTGCCAAAGGTTGGTGACTGGAACCGCTTTAATCGCAATTCAGGCGGTACGCTGGTTGAGAAATGCTGTCACTTTTTCGACCTAATGCGCTTAATGACGCAAGATGAAGCCGTGCGTGTTATGGCATCGGGCGCCGCCGATCAAAATCATCGCGATGAGCGCTATAACGGGGAGCAGCCTGATATCCTTGATAATGCCTTTGTGATCGTGGACTTTGCCTCTGGTAAACGCGCCATGCTAGAGCTATCCATGTTTGCGGAAGGCTCTCGTTACCAAGAGCGTATTACGGCGATTGGCCCTAAGGCTAAATTGGAATGTGAACTACCGGGACCAGGACGCTTCTGGCCAGTAGACACTTTAGGTGCTGCGCCAATTTCTAAGGTCACACTTAGTCCAAGAGATCCAAAAGGCCCGATTGAATCGGAAATTCCGGTTAATCCTGATCTTTTGGAAGCGGGTGACCATAATGGTTCAACGTATTATCAGCATGCAGGATTTTATAAGTCAGTCACTGAGGGAGAGCCTGTCGAGGTGAGTGTTGAGGATGGTTTACGCGCGGTGGTTATTGGAATGGCTGCCCAAGAATCGATTCGCCTCGGGCAAGCCATTACATTAACGGATTCAGGCTTCAGCTTTACAGCGTAGCCATTGCCTGATAATCGTTGATTAGCCACTGCTGCAAAATAGTGATCTCCGGCTTCGTACGCCGGTGATCTTCTTTGCGCAGTAGGTAGTGCGAGTTTGTAACCGGTAGTTCAAAATCTACCGGCGTGATTAAACGACCTTGGCTCAGGTAGCTTTCTGCCAAACTTTTCAATAGAAATAGAGATCCACCACCGGCAGCTGCTAACTCAGCACCCACTAAATAGGTATCAGCTCTAAACACCCGCTTTTGGAAGGTTTCATCAAACCCACTGATATTCATGGCACTCAGCCAAGCGCCTTCACTACCCATCACTGAAATCAGCTTACCTTTGGCCATACTCGCTAAGTCATCCGGCATCGGATCTAAGGTTGGGGAGCAAACTGGCACGCAGCCCTCATTGACTAGCAAATCCGCATGAAAGCCCGACCAATTGCCATCACCAAATCGAATGTCCAGATCGTAACTCTCGGCTTCAACTTCATCTGCCCATAATGAGGAGCCTAAGCGCACTTCGATATCAGGATACTCTTGATTAAAGCGTGCCAGACGTGGTGTTAAATTCAGCATCGAAAAGGAAATGGGTGCACGTATTTTGACGGAACTCTCGCCCTTGAGGCCAAATAAGCCAGCTGTCGAGGCAGAAATATCATCAAAAGCCTGACGGATTGGTGGCAGATAGGCCGCTCCCATATGAGTGAGCGCGACGCCTCTAGGTAGCCGTTCAAATAATAAAAAACCCAGATTATTTTCAAGTGCACGCACTTGCTGGCTGATTGCAGCGGGAGTTAGCGAAAGCTCTTCAGCAGCAGTTGTAAAACTGCGATGCCTGGCTGCCGCCTCAAAAGCGCGAAGTAAGTTGAGGTTGGGGAGTCGGTGCGCCATTCGGAGTCAAATTCCTAAGTGAATGAAATCAAATTATTAGAGCCTTTCAATGTATATGTAAAAGCAGAATTGGTCTAATATTTTTTATGGCAATATATGAGGAATTTAATAGTAATGGGCTGAATGATTACTATTTCATAATAGAACCAATTTTGGAATCCACTATACTAAGTACATGTAGAAAAAGTGAACTTAGGTTCCTAATATAATTTAAATAAGTAGGGGTAGACTATGGCTGTATTGAGCTTTGAGCAGAGTAAGCACTTGGTTGTGAGGTCGGGGTATGGGCCGGAGTTAGAAAAGATTTTTAGGTTTGCTCAGATGACTAGCAATCAGGCTATAGAGGAACTTCTCAAGCTCAAGCGTACCTATTTAGTTCAACCACCGAAGCTTCATAACCTAAGTGAAATGCAGGCTCTGAGAAAATCAAAAAATAGGGATAAGCTGAATAAGTCTTTCAGACAAGACTCGCAACGTCTAAAACAGTGGGGGATTACGCAGGCTTTAGAAAACCCCAATGCACTTCAAGAAAGAATGACCTGGTTTTGGCATAATCATTTCACAAGCTCTCACCTCAGGTCCCGACGCACCTTAAATATGATGCTAGACCAAGATCTGGTAATTCGCAAGCATGCCATGGGAAATTTTGGCGAGTTACTGAAAGCTATGACCTTCAACCCGATGATGCTAATTTACTTGGACGGCATTTCGAATGTCAAAGGTAAACCAAATGAAAACTTTGCCAGAGAGCTTCTTGAACTTTTTACATTAGGTGAGGGACATTACGATGAGCAAGATATCCGCGAGTCTGCAAAAGCACTTACTGGCTGGGGTATCGATAAAAATAGCAAGCAAGGGGTCTTCCGTCCAAGACGCCATGATACTTCTGTTAAAACATTCCTGAGTAAAACCGGTCGGTTCACCGCGAATGATATTTTAGACATTCTTCTCAAACATCCAAGAACCGCGGAATTTATTGCTGAAAAGTTCTGGTATGAATTTATTAGTCTTGAGCAGCCAGCCCCTAACATCATTAGAGACTGGGGAAATAAATTCAGACAAAGCAACTACAATATCGAAGTATTGATTCGCACGGTCCTCACTAGTCCTGCTTTTTGGGATCAACGCAACCGCGCTTCTTTAATCAAGTCACCTTTGGACCTTATTATTGGCACGTTGCGAGCAATGGATTTAGAAGATAATAACCTTCCACTTCGTGCTCTTTCAGTACAGTTTAATCAATTAGGACAGGACCTGTACACACCACCAAATGTCAAAGGCTGGCCTGGAGGGGAGGCTTGGGTGAATGATGTTACCCTACCTAGGCGCCAACAGTTTCTGAGAAAGTTAATGCGTGGCGATAACAATCAAAAGCCATCGATGCAAAGCTCAATGATGAAAGCCAAAAAACAGAGCATGCCCGCGATGAATATGGAGGAGCTACCTAACTTACCACAAGCTCAGTGGGCAGTTTGGTTGTTACCAATAGCACCGGTAACGCCTACCCAAATCAGCGAACCTGAACGCTACTTAGAATCCCTCCTCCTTGATCCGGCCTACCAATTAAAATAAGGAACATTGCCATGAACCGCAGAGAATTTATCCAATTATCCGCACTGCTCCCAACACTGGGGCTGGCGCCATCGATTTTCGCCACAAACAAATCGGCTCCTATTTTACTATTGGTTGAGTTGAAGGGTGCCAACGATGCACTGAATACACTAATCCCTGTACAAGACCCGAGCTACTTTAAACTAAGACCAAAGCTTGCAATCAAGGCTCAAAATAGCCTCCCTATTGGCGAAGGTTTCGCTATGCACAGCGCCCTAAAGCCACTTTTACCAGAATGGCAGGCTGGGCATTTAGCCTGGATACACGGACTAGGATATGCAAACCCTAATCGCTCTCACTTCCGCTCTATAGAAATTTGGGAAACTGCGAGCGATTCTGATGAATACAACACTGAAGGCTGGATTGCAAAACTCTATCCACAGAAAACGGGTCAACTCCAAGGTGTGGTTGTTGGAAGCGATGAAGGCCCATTAGCTGGTGATAGCTTTAACAAAATGGTGATGGAAGACTCTAAGTCTTTTGCTGCACTGACTCGCCGCCTTAAGGAGGTTCGTTCCCAAACGAATAACTCTGCGCTCGCCCGAGTACTTGATGTACAAAACAACGTACACCAGAATGCTCGTACAGTTATTGACACCCTTAAACACACCAATAAGACAACGGCCACTTTCCCCAAAGGTAAATTTAGTAAACAACTAGAAGAAGCTGCACAGCTAATCAATAACGGATTAGGTGCCAGTATTTATAAAGTTGAATTGAGTGGCTTTGATACTCACCGTGCCCAAGCTAATAAGCACAACAACTTGCTTAGTCAGCTCGCACAAGGCTTAGCAGCATTTAGCCAGTCCATGAAGCAATCGGGCCAATGGAACAATGTCATGATTATGACTTACTCAGAGTTTGGCCGCAGAGCAGAAGAAAATAAGAGTGGTGGTACCGATCATGGCGCAGCAGCAGCTCACTTTGTAATGGGTGGACGAGTCCGAGGCGGCTTCCATGGTACAGCACCACGTCTGGACCAACTGGATAGTAGAGGTGATATCGTCTTTACATCAGACTACCGCTCGCTGTATCACACGGTCGCTAGCCAATGGTTACGTACTAATTCCCCGTGGAGCCAATACCAACCATTCCAATTAATACACAGCTAACACCCTGCAAATTACGCCCAATAAAAATGTATGGTCCGCCCCGTTGTTGCAAGAACAATTTTTGATGACGGGAGTGGGTCTGCGCTAATGTATCCGGAGTCCTTGTTGGGACGCCTTCGCATTCCCGCTCCACAATGAGTTCCGCGCCGGATTATCCTCAAAAAGCCCAAAGCATGGACTGCTGTTTTTTATGCCAGGTTTTAATCCGGTGGTTTTACCGTTTGTGTCATCACCTATTTGCTCAAGCAGACTCGGAGTGCAGCATGGCTGCGTTAAAGGGTTGTTGATAATGTAATACCGCCCACGCAATGCGCGCCAACTTATTGGCTAATGCCACACAGGCAACATTGAAGGGCTTTTCCTTTCGCAACCGGATTAACCAATCGCCAAAGGGAACGCCTGTCTTATCAGGCTTAGATAAAATGGCACGCGCACCATGAATAAACAGCGTTCTGAGGTGTTTATTCCCTCGCTTACTGATGCCCAATAAGGTGTGTTTGCCACCCGTCGAATGCTGACGGGGCACCAGCCCTAGCCAGGCGGCCAGGTTGCGGCCATTTTTAAACTGCTTAACGGAGCCTAAGTCCGCCAAACACTGGCTGGCGGTCATATCGCCCACACTGGGTATCGACTTGAGTAAACGGCCATTCGGATGATCGGCGACTAGGCGAAGCAACTTGTCATCTTGTTGCCTAATGCGGGTACAGAGCCCCGTGTAGTGTTCATGTATACTGAGCAATTCATCCATTAGCAGAGGCGGCAGTGACTGACGTTGCGTGGCCAACCACGCAAATAATCGCTTCATTGAAGCATGCCCTTTTGGCAAACTCATCCCAAACTCGAGTAATAGCGCGCCTATCCTTGACATACAGGCTGTTCGCTCTTTGATGTAAGCACTTCGAATACGATGAATAGCATTAATGACTTGGGCTGACTCTGACTTTACCTCAACAAACCGCATCGAAGGTCGTCCAGACGCTTCAGCGATTGCATCAGCATCAATGAAGTCATTTTTATTGCCTTTCACATAGGGACGAACATACTGCGGTGGAATCAGTTTAACGCGATGGCCAACTTGCTGGCAGTAACGACCAAGCCAGTGAGCACCGCCACAGGCCTCAAATGCGATCGTGGTGAGCGGGTGATTGCTGAGGAATTCTTTCAGCTTTTGTCGGGAGAGTTTTTTACGAAATTCGATTTTTCCAAACTGATCGTGTGCAACCAGATGAAAAATGGACTTGCCTAAATCGATTCCAATGACTTTAATTGACATGATGGTTCGCCTCTTTAGTTAACCTCAACCTTAATCATAGCGATTAAGGTGAGGCGGACCATCTAATTAAGCCTCACCGAGTATCACCCGGCGAGGCTTTTTACTAACCAGTCAAACGATCAACTCACCATCGAGTAACCACGCAACTTCTGCGCAAACTCTTCCAAGGCATGAATCCCCGTCTGCTCAGCATCATGAATCCATTTCTGAACAGACTCCAATCTCGCCTGCTGATTTGAGGTAGTACGTCCCCACAACTCATGCAGTTGCTGTTGCGACTCAAACACAGAGCGCAACACCGGGTGATCTGCCAACAACGTCTGCAGCCGCTCTTTATTATGCGCATCAAACTCTGCCGCACCAGTCAACATACGCTGAATCAATGAGCGATCTTTCTTATCAAATACCGCTAACTCTTTTCTCAGCACCGGCTTAACCACCTGCTTCCCAAAGTTAGACATCACCTGTAAGCGATTGCCCAACACGGCACTCATGGTTTCCAAATCAACCGCTAACTTATCGCGATCAACCCGCAAGCGTGGTGCAACTTTCTTCACTTTAGCCAGTTTCAAAACTTCCATCAGGCGGATATAAAACCAACCCATATCAAACTCATACCACTTGTTCGACAGTCTTGCTGATGAAGCAAATGCATGATGATTGTTATGCAGCTCTTCCCCGCCGATGATAATGCCAATTGGTGAGATGTTACGGGCCGCATCCGGCGTATTCCAGTTCCGGTATCCCCAGAAGTGCGCAATACCGTTAACCACGCCAGCTGCCCAGAAAGGTATCCAAGCCATCTGCACGACCCAAATAATTGCACCAACCCAACCGAATAAGACAAGGTTAATCACCATCATTAAAGAGATACCAACGCTTGGGTATTTCTTATAAACATTGTTCTCTAGCCAGTCTTTAGGTGTACCACGACCGTATTTTTCAAGTGTTTCCTGATTTCTGGCTTCAGCGCGATACAGCCCTAAACCTCCCCAAAGCACCCGATTCAGGCCTTTGACCTGTGGGCTGTGAGGGTCTTCCTCAGTTTCGCACTTTGCATGGTGTTTGCGATGAATGGCAACCCATTCAAGCGTGACAATTCCGGTTGTTAGCCACAACCAAAATCTAAAAAAGTGGGATGGTATTGGACCGAGTTCAACGGATCCGTGTGCTTGAGCGCGGTGTAAGAAAACAGTCACCGCGATAATTGTAATGTGTGTAAAAACTAACGCTGTTCCAACGTACTGCCAAAAACCCATATCCTGGATTAGCCCCATATTTCACTCCTGATCTAACAGTCTATTTTTATGAAATTCAAACATACCACCGAACGTGGTCTATTCGCTTAACATTCTTGATAGAGGCCGGATATAGATGCAAATATTCCGAGACCATTATACTCAGGCACGAAATCGCCAGCAAACCTGACGACTTTCGTCAATCCGAAGCCTACTAACGGCGATAGCGTTCCAGCAAATTAATCATCTGCTGATTGCGCGTGCTTTTCGCAATATCAAACACCGTCTGATTACCTCGGGTACGCGAATAGATTGGAGCACGGCGACTCAGCAGATAGTGAACAACGGGAACATGACCAAATCGCACGGCGTGATGTAAAGGAATCCAGTTCTGCACCGTCCGTGGATTCATATTAGCCCCTCGGGAAATCAAAAACTGAATCACATTTAAATGTCCCCGAGCTGCTGCTGCATGCATCGGAGTCTCACGGCTTGGATTGATATAGTTAACGTTTGCGCCACGTTGCACCAAGTCAACAATGGATGGCATATGCCCAAGATGAGCGGCTAGAAACAAAGCTTCAGATAATTCACGCGGGGTTTCTGCTTTGCTCAAAGAAGGACTCAATGCAAGCACCAACGTGGCAAGAATTAATTTAACGGGGGGCATCTATCACTCCTTGGATAATCAATAAAAACAGATACTTGCCTTTATTAACATACTTTATTTAATATATTAGGGTGATAAGTATGGCAAAAACAACAGGCTCAGGATAATCCAAAAATGATAAAGGGTAGTGAACAAGGCACCCAGCGAACTCGCTTAAAAAATGACGCCTTCTACCCCTTAATTCATACCACTGAAGTCACTCTTTCGTGACTAGCGTTTAATTTCATAAGTCGTGGAAGCCCACAAACTCATCCAAACAGCGCCAGAGCCATTTGCCTGCGCAGCGGTTGGCTGAATCATTTGTACGGCATTCACCAAAAACACACCGCCGGCCCCTTTTGGAATACTCACCCGACCGTTCTGATCGGTGCGATAGCCGGCCTTCGTCACTTTTCCATTGAGTTGGTTAAACACAACCACATACGAGTTAGCAAATGGCTTTCCCTGATACAACAGCTGCGCAGTGACAGCATTGCCTTTATCCGTATACGGATTAGTTTCAACCACCCACTCAATCGGCATGCCCATGACCTGATCTTGGCCAGCGCCATCACCCACTTTAACTAATGACTTGCCAAAGCGCTTAAACAACTCCACAAAACCAACTTCCGGCAAGCCACGTCGCTTGTGCTCTGGCATGACCCACTCAAGGCCCTCATTTTTCAGGAAACTTTCGAACTTACCGCGCTCACTATAAGTCAGAACAGAGGCTTTAGACTGATAGGTCAGAATATTCAAACCAGACTGTGTAGGCTGATCCACCGCAGGCGACTGCGCAAAACGATTGGCGACCGGCTGCGTTTTTCCACCTGCTGTAATGTCGAAACGCTCAAAGTTACCCGGAAAGAAGGAATATGTCTCCCCATCCATCATTTGCCCAACTTTGATATGCGCGCGGACATTGTCGCCTTTAGCGACCTCAAAGTTAATTGGCTCAATCCAAAACTCATGCGCAGCAACGGACTGCAACATGAAAAAACTTAGCGCAACGAGCGGTAGTTTGTGCACATACTTTAAGAACACGTAGAATCACCTCATTCAGACCATAATTAATGGAGATCAGTATGCGCCCCCACTCTTACATCCTGCAACATTGCTTGCATCTTATATGGGCATGTCTGCTGCTCTTTGGCTCGCAGGCAGCACTGGCTCACGAATCCAATCCGGCCATTGCCATTCTTGAAATCCACGAAGACAACACGCTGACACTTGAGTTAACCGCCAACCTGGAAGCACTCATCTCGGGCGTTGGGCCGGAGCATAACCCGGCGGAGTTTGCCAAAGCCGCTCGCTATGCTGCCTTGCGCAAACTTCCCGCCTCAGACTTAGAAACCGAATTCAAACAATTTACCGAAGCCTTCCTAAAGGAAGTAAAGCTACTGTTGAATGATCAAGCTGTGCCCCTGAGCTGGGTCGGCAGCGAAATCCCTGATAACACCGATACCAGTAAAGCGCGGCAGTCTATCGTGCGCTTTACTACCACCTTAAGTGATCCCCCCAAAACCCTAAGCTGGCAATGGGACAAGCTCTATGGCCCGATTGCGCTACGCATTCACACGCCCGGCAAACAAGATGCCTTTAATGCCTACTTGGAGTCCGGTGCTGCCAGCGAGCAGTTTGTCATTAGTGTTGGTAGCTTCCTAGGCGCGACAGATACTGAATATCCCCGCTGGTTTAAGGAAAGCTTTCTGGAGTTTAAAGATGACATCGCAGAAGCCAGCGCAGAGGGTAAACGGCTAGCTATCCTGTTTTATCAAGATGGCTGCCCTTACTGTAATTTGCTGATCGAGCGCAATTTAGCGCAGCAAGATATTAGCCAGCAGATGCAAAACAAATTAGATGTCGTGGCGCTGAATATGTGGGGCTCGCGGGAATTGGTCAGCGTCGCAGGGGAAACGTATGCCGAGCGAGACTTTGCCGCTGGCTTAAAAGTCCAATATACCCCAACCATGCTATTTTTTAATGAGCAAGGGCAGATCGTATTGCGCCTGAATGGCTACCTGCCACCACCGGAATTTAAGCGGGCGCTTAACTATGTAACAGGAAAACAGGAAGCCTCCCAAAGCTATAGCGAATACGTTGCTGCCAACCCCGTGAACGCTGCAAAAAGTAGCCTCAACTCAGAGGGCTTTTTCGAATCAGCGCCCTACGACCTGTCCTCACAAACAACCGGTGCCAAACGCCCGCTGGCCGTATTTTTTGAACAAAAGGACTGCCCTGCCTGTGATACACTTCATCAAACCGTCATACAAGACGACCAGACTCAAAAAATTATAAGTAAATTTAAAGCGATACAATTGGATATGTGGTCCAATACTCCGCTGATTACGCCCTCTGGTAAGGCAACGACTGCCAAAGACTGGGCGAATGCGCTAAACATTAATTACGCACCGTCTATTGTCTTATTTGATCCCGAGGGGAAAGAAGTCATCCGCATGGAAGCCTTATTCAAGACGCTCCACACGCAGTCCACGTTGGACTATGTACTGAGCGGCGCTTATCAAACACAGCCCAGCTTTCAGAAATACCTTAGTCAACGTGCCGACACGCTCCGCGAAAGCGGCCAAGATGTCGACATCTGGAAATAACCCAATGAATTTATCCCGCCGATTTCTTCCGTCAATTAGCCTGTTGCAAGCCTTCGAGGCCGCCGCTCGTAGTGGCAGCTTTACGATGGCTGCTCAGGAGTTAAACCTGACGCAAAGTGCGATTAGTCGACAGATTAAAGCACTGGAAGAACAGCTGGAAGTGTGTTTATTTACGCGGGAACGACAGCAAATTCAGCTTACCGATGCGGGTGCAGAATATGCTCACCACGTCCGTGAAGCATTGGAGTTAATCGCGACTGCCTCGCGCAACATTCACTCAAACCCCAGTGGTGGAACCTTAAATTTAGGCATTCTACCCATGTTTGGTTCGCGCTGGCTGGCCCCAAGGCTACCGGGCTTTTTGGCGAATAATCCTGATATACACGTGAATTTAGTCACCCAACTGGAGCCATTCGACTTCAAACAAGAAAAGCTGGATGCAGCAATCCATTTCGGAAAGGAACGCTGGCCTGGTGCACATTGTAAATTTCTAATGGATGAACATGTGATTCCCGTGTGCTCACCAACCATGCAACGAGCACAGCAATTTGAAACCCCAGCCGATTTGCTACAGGTTCCACTGCTTCACTTAAGCAGTCGTTCCGAGGCTTGGGCGCGCTGGTTTAATCTGCACAGCGTCCGCTTTAATGGCAATCACACCAGCATGCTACTGGATCAGTTTTCGACCATTACGCAGCTGGCGAAGTCAGGTATTGGCATTGGGCTACTGCCCGAGTTTTTGATTCAGGAAGAACTGGAGCGCGGCAGCTTAGTACCGGCTTGGCCACACTCCACACAATCTGAAGAAAGTTATTACTTGGTCTGGCCAAAGCACCGCTCAAGCTATCCGCCGCTGGTGTCATTCTATGAATGGATGCAACAGCAAACCACCGAAATGCATGAGCCGCCCTCTTCAGAGGCTATGCAGCTCGCCTAACGTTAGCTTTCGCGTTTTTTAGCGCGGCGCTTGTTACGCTCACTTTGGTTGGTCATAAAGCCCTGAAGCTCAGTATCTGCCCAAGCTTGAGCTTCTGCTTCTGATGCAAAACCACTCTGGCTTTTTGAAACGATATTAGAGCGAGCACTCACTCTACGTACAATATCAGCCGTCCAAAAATTCTCTTCCTGTACAATTTGAACACTGTATTTCTTGCTGGTTGCCATTCTTGATTAATTCCTGCAGGTTAAGTAACGATCACTTGTAATGAACACTCAATACAATAGCACCATTGTAAATCAATCCCCTAGCAAATGACTTACTGTTTATCACGCTTTATTGTGTTGGCTGAGCTGGTTATAATCCGGCCTCCCTTTGCCCACAAGGACCCATGCGCATGAAAGACTATCAGAATGAATTCCTAAACTTTGCCATCGACAATAACGTATTGAGCTTTGGGGAATTCACCCTTAAGTCAGGTCGACTCAGCCCCTATTTTTTCAATTTCGGTTTATTTCGTACCGGCTCAGCACTGGCTCGCCTCGGCGACTACTACGCTCAAGCCATTGTCGACTCAGGCGTGGAATTCGACATGCTGTTTGGCCCTGCTTACAAAGGCATTCCATTAGTCTCTGCAGTCGCCGCCACTCTCTATGAAAAGCATGGCCGCGATTACCCTTACGCTTACAACCGCAAAGAAGCCAAAGACCATGGCGAAGGTGGAACCATTGTCGGTGCGCCACTGGAAGGCAGAGTGTTAATCGTTGATGATGTGATCAGTGCCGGAACGGCCTGCCGCGAAGCAGCTAACTTGGTAACGGCTAACGGCGCAACACTGGCCGGTATTGCAATCTCTCTGGATCGTCAGGAGCGTGGCACCGGAGAAAAATCAGCGGTACAAGAAGTTGAAGAAGCCTATGGAATCAGCGTGCTGCACATTATCGCTTTGCAGGATGTGATTCAGCACATTGAAGAGACTGCGGATGACGCAACCTTACTACAGCGTATTCAGGACTATCGAGACACATACGGCGTCGATTGACACTGTAATAGCCGCTCCATGACCTCATCGTCTAGCAACAGAGGCTTGGAGCGGTAATAGCCTTGTATCCGGTCAACGGATAAAGACTCACAAAAGGCATGCTGCTCAGCCGTCTCAACGCCCTCTGCAACAGACTCCAACCCCAAGTAATGAATCATCACCACTAGCGCGGTTGTCAGTCGCTTATTATTCTCATCGTTGGCATCAACCGGAATAATAGAGCGATCAATTTTAACCACGCTAATCGGCATCTTCTGCAAGCTGATAATCGATGAATAGCCGGTTCCAAAGTCATCCAGTGAAATCTGACAACCCAACTCAGACAAGCGCTCAATCACTCCAACGTTTGCAACAGAGTGCTCTAATAACGCGGTTTCAGTAATTTCAAACTCTACTAACGTCGGGTCAACACCGTGCTGCGCCAATGCTTCTGCAACAAACTGATCCAACATCTCATTTTCAAGCTGCACCGGTGACAAGTTAATCGCAATTCTTAATTGCTGACCTAACTTCTCATTCCAATACGCAATCGTACTAAGCGCCTGATGAATGACCCATTCGCCAATCTGCATAATTAAGCGCGTTTCTTCGGCCACCAGAATAAACTCATCCGGAGACACAAACTCACCTTCATACTTCCAGCGAATTAACGCCTCAAAGCCCCATAAAGAGCGGCCTGAGTCACCATAAACCGGCTGATAATTTAAAAAGAACTCGTTTTCACGAATCGCTTTACGTAATCCAGCTTCAATATTAATGCGTCGCACGGCTTGGGTTTGCATCTCTTCCTGATAGAAGCAATAGCGGTTACGACCCAGTTTCTTAGAGCGATACATCGCAATTTCAGCATGCCTTAACAACTCATCGGAGTGCATATTAGCCATGCCATCAATTGCAATACCAATGCTAGCACTCACCGGTAGCTGCATTTCATGACTCAGCTTAACAGGCTTCTCTAACGCTTTAAGAATGCTATTTACAACCGCAATGACTTCCTCAATATTATTCTGGTATTTAAATAGGTAGGCAAACTCATCGCCACCTAAGCGAGACAAAAAAGCATTCGCAGGCACACAGCGTTGAATAATGCCTGCCACTCGCTTAAGCAGCTCATCACCCACAGTATGTCCAAAGGAGTCATTGACCAACCGGAAGTTATCCAGATCGATTAGCGCCACACCGCGCCGCCAGTCAGCACCGACATCAGCTTCCAGATAATTACTTAGAGTTTGATCAAAGGAATAGCGGTTCGCCAAGCCTGTTAGTACATCCCGACTTTGCAGATATTTCTTTTCTTCATCAGCAGTCAGTAATTTGCGCTCAAGCTCAAAGCGGATTTGGGCATATACAATCGCGCGGTGTAAACGTGTGCCGGTAATCTCCGGCTTTATCATGAAGTCCTGAGCGCCATTGCGAATGCACTCAATCGCCAACTGCTCATTTTCAGAGTGGCTCATGATAATAATCGCCGCCGTCGAGCTTTTAGCACTGCTTCTGAATTCAATCAGCAGCTCCATGCCATCCCGTCTGGGCATGAAATAATCCAGCAGAATAATGTCGAAGCTATGCGCCTCAAACAGCTCTATGCCAGCTTCTGCACTTTGGGCTTCGTAGACAACCATTTGCGAATCGGATTTAGCCAGCTCTCGCCGTACATGCTCCCGATCAATCGCATCATCATCTACTAGTAATACATTCATCCCGGTCTAACTCCACATCTCTATTGCTGGAAGCTTAGAACCGTTTAAATACTCTCCCAAAAAACCCACGAAAGTATCTACGCTATCTGACTTCTCATGCTTAACGATATATCCTGCCACCTGATGCTCGAAGGCCCGCTTAATATCTTCGTCAGCACCAGAGCTTGTCAGTACAAATACGACTGAAGGGTTATATTTTTTGTGTTGGCGCAAACTCACCAAAAACTCAATACCATTTAAACGTGGTAAATTTAAATCCAGCAAAATCACATAAGGCGAAGGCACTTCATCATTCAACAATAAATCTAACGCTTCTCTTCCGTCATGGGCACGAATAAGGGGATTATTTAGTTTCTGAAAACGCTTTGAACGAATGAAAATTTCAGCATCCAAGTCATCATCTTCGACCAACAACAACGTCACTTCTTGCATAGTGTGATTCCTTTTTTATTCTGTAACACTATTTTGAACGCTACAGACTTAAGGCCTTGGCCATCTGGCGATTACTTTCATGCCTTTGATGCCATCAGACTCGATAGCTAGGCTGCCTTGGAAGGACTCTACCGTCTTCTTAACTAATGCCAGACCTAGCCCGCTTCCTTCTACAATATCTCTTGATTGCAAAGTCTGAAACATTTGTAAGGCCTTTTCATGATACTCCGGCGCGATTCCCGGACCGTCATCCTCAACGGTTAAAATATACTCTTCATCGGACTTCTCAAGATGAACAGCAATGCTGCCCGCTTTAGTTTTGTTGTGTTTAATACTATTACTAATCAAATTGCGCAGCACTGTCTCAAAAGGTATGCGCCAAACTTTACAGCGCACATCATCGACAGAGCATTTAAAGCCCTCCGCAGCATTTTGCATCTGAAAAATACTCGTAACCAGAGGTTTTAGACTAACAGATTCTAAAGCATAGTTCTTGCGACCAATTCTGGAGTACGCCAACAAGTCATCCAGTAGTTGCTCCATTCGATCAATACGGCCACCCAGCATCTCCAAATGGCGCTGAGAGTCTTTTGGCAATATATCCTGACAGTCATCCGAAATCCAATTGGCTAATTTACGAATTCCACTGAGCGGGGATTTGAGATCATGCGAGGCGATATAAGCAAATTGATCAAGCTCTTGATTGGCAGCCGTCAATTCCTGATTCTGTTGTTTGATCTTAAGCCTTAGAGTCTTTTCATGCTGAATATTCATCAAACTACTTACAATGAAAAGAGATTTTGAGGCTTCGTCTTTCACCGAACGGCTATTTAGAGTGCACCAGATTACACTGCCATCTTTACACTTATACTGCTTTTCAAGCCCGATGACTTCAAAATCATCAACTGGCACCTCGGAAAATATTTTCCTAGTTCGCTCTAGCTCGCAGTCTGGCGCGATATCAAATACCGACATACCCCGCATTTCATCAACGGCATAGCCTAACAAATCAGCCAAAGTATCATTTACTTCGAGGAAGGTACCATTTACATCCGCAATAATTAAACCGACCGGCAAGGCCTTCATCGCAGTATTGAGTAAAGACTCATGCTCGTTAAGCCTTACCCCTGAAGTAATGTCAGTATGCGTCCCTAATAAGCGAATGGGCTTACCCGTATCATCCCGAATCGCCACACCACGCACTCGAATCCACACTGTGGAGCCATTTGCATGGCGATATTTTAAGATCTGATCAAAAGGAACATCCGGGTCTTGAAAGTGCTTCTCAAGCGCTTCGTAAGCTTTATTAAAATCCCCCTCCGGGTCAATTAATAACGCCTGCCACTCAGAGACCAAATGCTTTTTTTCTGAGGCTGGATACCCTAAAACCTCCCAAAAGCGTTCATTCATCCACTCTTCTTCCGGCTTGTCGACATCCCAATACCAGAGGCCGTCCATAGACGTTGATTGAATAAAATCGAAGATGGTCGAGTCCTGCTGGACAAGTCTATACAACTCGTCCTTTAAACGATGCCCCATGAGTTACCTAGACTTGATAGATTAATATTTCTTAATGTGGCGCAATAATGACCAATTATAGCACATTTGTCAATGGCATACATTTATTCAATTAGGCTTGAAACCACATCAAACAATTCAGAATCAATCGCCTCCTGACGCTGATGATGATAGGCATGCCTTAGCTCATCGAGCATTTCATCGATATTCTTTTCAGCCCGTTGCATCGCCACTAAGCGACTTGCATTCTCACTTGCCAAAGACTCTGCACAAGATTGATATAAGGACACAAACAAATATTCACGAATTAAAGCACTCAAGGTCGCAGGGCCATTGCCCAAAGTTTCTGGCAAGTTGTTATTCGGCCACGTTTCCTGCCTTAAGTTTTGCTGCCAGCTAGCGTCCAATGGCAATAAGCGATGCACTTCCGGTTGATACTGCCCGGATAACTCTCCTGGCCGGTGATGATACAAGTGCAGGGCATTCGCGGTATCCGTTTCCCAATACTCCGCAGTGGCCACTAAAATCTCAGCCACTAACGCCGTAATCGCACTGACTGAGCTGGGTACATTAAAGCAGCCTTGCAGTGTTAATCCCGCATCTTCCAGTTGATCCCGAACGCGCTCGCCGACCGCCCAAATCTTAAGCTCGCCCTTTAGTGTAGGCAACTTTTCACGAAAAAACTCAACCAAGCGATCGTTAAATTGCCCAACCAAGCCCTGATCGGTACCAAACACCACCACGACCGCATTCACAGGCGGCGCATCTGAAGCCATCTGCGATAAACGCAACTCAGGATGCTTGAGGCAGGCAACTAGCCCTAGCTCAACCGTCCGGTAATATTCATCCAGCGCATGCACTGCATTTTCATATTGCGTGATGCTAGAGGCAGACATCGCTTTCATGGTGCGCACAACGGCTTGTAAGTCTACCGCCCCATCTGCCCGATGGCGAAGCGCTTCAAGGCTGTCAGTCATTGCTCTCACTCTGCATCAGCGTGTCGTACAAGGCTTGCTCCGCAGCAGGCATATCAGCCAGTGCAACCTCATCAAACTTGCCTTCTGTTAATGCCTGAAGTAATGCAATCTGCATATCGACCGGCACCAACTGATGCTCACCCTGATGCAAACAGGCACGAATACGCTTGCCGTGTTCCAATTGCTTGCGTGTGGATTCATCCAGTCGCGTACCAAAGCGGGCAAAGCTTTCCAGCTCTTCAAACTGCGCATAAGCCAGCTTCAAACTACCCGCCACTTTACGGTAATCCTTACGCTGTGCCTTGCCCCCTACCCGTGACACGGAACGCCCAACATCCACCGCAGGCAATACACCCAGCTCGAAGAGTTTAGGCGATAAATACACCTGCCCATCCGTAATCGAAATCAGATTAGTTGGGATATACGCCGACATATTCTGTGCTTCGGTTTCGATTATTGGCAAAGCCGTCAATGAGCCGCCGCCTAACTCTGGCTTCAAATGCGTTGCCCGCTCTAGCAGGCGCGAATGAATATAGAAAATATCACCCGGAAACGCTTCCCGCCCCGGTGGCCGACGCAACAGCAATGAAATCTCACGATAAGCACGTGCATGGTTGGTGAGATCATCATAAACAATCAGCACTTCCTTACCCTGCTGCATAAAGTATTCGGCAATGCTAGTCGCTGCATACGGTGCGATATAGGTTAAACCTGGTGGACTATTTCCCTCTGTTACCACGACCGTGGTATACGCCATTGCACCATGCGCTTCCAGATCCGCCACCACTTTGGCCACTGCTGACGCGCGCTGGCCAATCGCACAGTAAATGCACTGCACGCCATGCTCACGCTGGTTAATAATGGCATCGACCGCAATGGTGGTTTTACCGGTTTGCCGGTCTCCCAAAATCAATTCACGCTGGCCACGACCAATCGGCACCATCGCATCAATAACTTTAATGCCAGTTTGTAATGGCACAGACACCGGCGTGCGATCCATAATCGCCGCCGCGGGGCGCTCAACCGGCATACGCTCGGTGTAATTCAGTGGCCCTTTGCTGTCCAGCACCACACCCAGAGGATTAATCACCCGCCCAACCAGCTCATTGCCAACGGGCACATCCACTACCCGGC
This sequence comes from Leucothrix mucor DSM 2157, assembly GCF_000419525.1. Taxonomy (NCBI): domain Bacteria; kingdom Pseudomonadati; phylum Pseudomonadota; class Gammaproteobacteria; order Thiotrichales; family Thiotrichaceae; genus Leucothrix; species Leucothrix mucor. Next base: position 4,667,015 of record NZ_ATTE01000001.1, on the reverse strand, counting down.
CTGTACGCTCCACTTCATCACCGGCTTGCAGGTGCCAATAGTCACCCAGCAGCACCACACCAAGCTCATCTGGCGTTAAATCAAAGGCGATGCCATAAAGATCCCCGGGGAATTTCACCAGCTCTTCGTAACCCACACCCGGCAAGCCACTGACTTTGGCGATACCGGTTGCGACACTTTTAATGCGCCCGATCTCACTAGTGCTTAGTGGCGCTTTAAATTGGTCACTAGCCGCGCGCACCTCATTAAAAGCACGCTCCACGGCCGTATTTAACTCAAGCTCCGCCATTAGACTGCGCTCCGCTAAACCGTAATTTATTGTCGATTAAGCCTTTGATGCTGGCGTCCAGATCAGACAAATAAGCGTCCAGATTCCAGCTCAACTTGTGACCATTGCCAACTAGCTCAACGCCACCGATTAAATGCTCATCATGGGCAAACTTCACCGCTGGCTTGGTAGGCAATACACCCTGCAAAGACTCCGTGAGTGTCGCCTGCTGCTCAGCAGTAAACTCAAAGGCACTGCGCACCAATACGTCATTACTCGGGCTATCTGCCGTTTGGTTAAAGGCTTTACGTTGCTCTGGTGTCATTGCCTCAACGCGGTGAATGAGTACTTTAACGATCTGCACTTCAAGCTCACTATCAGACAAATCAGCCAGCGCCCGACGCGCCACATTCAAGACCTCATGACGTGTGCGCTGATTAATATCCTGATCCAATGTCTGCTGCTCTTTTTTCAACGCCAGTAGCCATTGCTCACGCTGAGTGGCGACTTCGTGGGCGGCCTGATCCAGCAATTGCTTTTGCCGCTCTGCCGCATCCGCTTTTGCTTGCTCAAATAAGCCCACACGCTCCGTTTCAAAGGCGGCATTTTTAGTGCTTAGCTCTGCTTGCTGCCCGGCGGCCTGCTCTTGACTGGCCTGCGTTTCTTTCAGCAAGGTGGCAATTCGCGCCTCACGGGCATCAATCGCATCCAGTACCGGCTTGTATAAAAACCGCTTCAGTAACCACATCAGCAGCAGAAAATTAAATATCTGCGCAATGATGGTAAACCAGTCAAATAACACGATTAACCTCCAGCGGCTTTTTCAATCGCAACAATCGCATAATTCCAGAACGGATTAGCAAAGATCAGAATCATCGCCACCACGAAACAGTAAATGGCCACCGACTCAATCATCGCCAAACCAACAAATAAGGTCCGCGTAATGGTGGATGAAGCATCCGGCTGTTGCGCCAATGCACTCAGTGCGGTGGCGACTGCCCTACCTTCCCCCAATGCCGGCCCAATACCGCCAATGGCAATGGTTAAACCGGAAGTGATAATTGAAACAATTGCAATTAAGGTCAAGCTATCCATGTGAACTCCTGTCAGTCATCTTGGATGATTATTAACTCAGGCGGCTTTGCCGCTGGTAGCGGCAGCGATATAAACCGTCGCCAAAATACTAAAAATATAAGCCTGCACTACGCCCGTTAGCAGATGCAGTACATTCATTAACACGGGAAAAATAAAGGGCGTTACCATTAGCAAAATGGCCAAAATCATCGCGCCACTCATAATATTTCCGAACAAACGAATCGCCAGTGCCAATGTGCGAGACAATTCACTGATGATATTAAATGGCAACATCACTGGCGTTGGCTTTACGTAAGATTTCAGATAGTTAGCAATGCCCTGCTCGCGAATACCAAAAAATGGCACCGCCAGAAATACACACAAAGCCAGCGCCGCAGTGGTTGATAAAGACCCCGTTGGTGGCTCATACCAAGGCAATACACCCAGCAAATTGGAGACCAGAATAAATAAGAACAAAGTCCCCACAAAGGGCATATAGCGGCGTGATTGCTTAAGGCCAACTTCTTCAATTTGATCTTTCACACCCAGCACAATCACTTCCAGCACATTTTGCCAACGCGGAATCTCTAAACCATCATTCAACTTACGAGTGACTAGCCAAGCGCCGCCGACCATGAGCAGCATGACGGCCCAAGTTGTGACAATCGTAAGGTTTAAATTAAAAAAGCCCCATTGCCAGTAAATTGACTCATCCGAACTAAGATGCATGGCGTTGCTCCTTGCCATTGTCAGTCAGTGACTCGGCCAATGGCTCAGCGACCTGCTCTGTAGCTGCCTCATTGTTTGGCGAGCTTAATGGCTCTGGGATAAAGCGAGTCAGCACCATGCGCGCCACGATAAAGCCCAATAGCGCCAAGGCTAAATGCTGCCATTCACCAAATTTCGCAATGCCATAAAAGCCCGCAAGTGCAACGGCCATACGCAGCAAAAAGCTCAGCAAGAACCATGCTGCCGGTACTGCCGCCTGCATCCCTTTGCGCACTGTTAACCACAGTCCACCAAAGAAAAACACGCCTAATGCGCCACCGGCGAGTAATGCTAATAGTAGTGTTTCAATCATCGTTTGCATCCTTATCGTTATGCATATCGCGATCTTCTTTCGAGACCCAGTGCCAAGCGCTTGCGCAGCCAATCACTAAGCCAATAATTAATAAATTCAAGCTCCAGCTCACGGAGCCGGGGTGATGCTTATCCAACCAAAAACCAAGAGCTAGCCCTAATAATGTCGGCACCGCGACCGACCAGCCCACAATTCCCATGGTACCTAAGCCCATCCATACCGAGCGCCCCGGCTTGCGTAGCGCTTTGAGCTTGCGGGTGGCTTTGGCATCCACATTTTTCACAAACCGACTGTCACTATCCTTATTCATTACTCACTCCTGAGCCTATACCGATCAGCCATTTTGAAGGCGTGGGACTTACTAGTGCGGATGAAGATCATTAAAGCCGCGCATAAAACCACTTTCCAAGCGCGCCAACACCGCCCGCACTTGTAACTCTTGATCACTGAGCTTTAGAAACTCATTTTTTACCATGAGCTTTAACTGTTCCAGGTCCGCATGAGCGTGCGCATTACGCACCGACACCCGCACCTCCTTTCCCACTTTAACCAAGACGCCTTCATCGACGGCGATATAGGCAGGTTTCTCACCCGCCAGCGTATAAGTCAGAATGCCAGGCTCCAGTATCGCCACGCAGTCCAAACGGTTTGGCAGCAAGCCATAAGCCCCTTCCGGCGTTTCCAGCACAATGCTGGTGACTGCCTCATGGCGTGCAAACACCTTGGAGGGCAGTAAGACCTGAAGTTGCATGGCGGACTCAGTCACGTTTGGCCTCATCGATCTTGCCGATCATGTACAGCGCACTTTCCGGATAATCGATAAACTCATCATTGAGAATGCGCTCACAGCCATCCAAGGTATCTTCAAGACTAACCGTTGCGCCTGCCATGCCACTAAACTGGCCGGTGGTGTAAAACGGTTGCGTCAAAAAGCGCTCCAGCTGCCGCGCTCGTGAAACCACTTTGCGATCATTCTGCGATAACTGCTCCATCCCCAGCATGGCGATAATGTCTTTCAAATCTTCATATTGCGCCAAGGTACGGCGCACCGATTGCGCCAGCTCATAATGTCGCACACCCACCACACCCGGCGTCAGCATTTTGGAATGCGACTGCAAAGGATCAACAGCTGGAAATAAGCCCTCACTAGCACGCTTACGCGATAAAGCAATGGAGGCCGATAAATGCGAGAACGTGTGCACGGCTGCCGGATCAGTAAAATCATCCGCCGGTACATACACCGCCTGAATCGAGGTAATCGCACCCGCATCGGTATTCGCAATGCGCTCTTCTAATTGCGCCAGCTCAGTACTTAAGGTTGGCTGATAGCCTAAGCGGGATGGCATTTGCCCCATCAAGCCAGAGACCTCAGCACCGGCCTGAATAAAGCGGAAAATGTTATCCACCAACAGCAGCACATCTTTATGTTCGTCATCGCGGAAATACTCCGCCATGGTCAGCGCGGCATGACCCACCCGAAAACGGCTACCCGGCAATTCATTCATTTGCCCGAACAGCATTACCATGTCAGAGAGCACGCCCGCTTCTTTCATCTCACGATGCAGCTCTTCACCTTCACGACAGCGCTCGCCGATTCCGCAGAAAATACTCACGCCATTATGATGACCGACCATGTTGTGAATCATTTCGGTCAGCAGCACGGTTTTACCAACCCCTGCACCACCGAACAAACCGGTCTTACCACCTCGTTCCAGTGGCACCAATAAATCGATCACTTTAATGCCGGTACTAAATACTTCCGTCTTGGTCGAACGGCTCGATAGTGGCGGTGGTGTGTTATGGACTGAGCGCCATTCAACACCTTCCGGAGCGGCTCCTCCATCAATCGTATTGCCAAACACATCAAACATTCGCGACAAAATATGTGGGCCAACAGGGGCTTGCAGCGGGCCACCGGTATCGGTCACCGACATGCCGCGTGCTAAACCCGCAGTAGGCGTCAATGCAATAGCACGTACCAGTTCATCACTTAGCTGTGTTTGCACTTCTAACAAGACACCGGAGTCTGGTCCTGCTTTCAGTAGGTTACGAACGGCTGGCAAATGCTCAGAAAAGTGGATATCCACCACACTACCCCGCACTGCAACAATTTTACCGAAAGAGGATTCAGCCGTTGTAGGTTCTTGATTAGCCAATAGTAAATTTTCGTCCATAATCGGAATGACTCTTTTACAAGTAAAGTGTACAGCGTGACAATAAAGCCATCTGGCTTGACCATCTTTGACATATATCAAAGACGTAGTGGTTAGGCTGATTTATAAAGCACACAGATTTTTCGTTTTTTCATTTCCTTGGAATATCAGATTAAGGAGCGCAAGCCTCATGATTCCAGATGACGTTGTCGATATATCGCGGCTGCAGTTCGCAACCGTCGCGCTATATCACTTTATTTTCGTTCCCCTCACCTTAGGAATGACCTTTCTGCTAGCCATTATGGAGTCGGTCTATGTTATGACCGGCAAGCAGATCTACAAGGACATGGTTAAGTTCTGGGGAAAACTGTTCGGTATTAACTTTGCACTGGGTGTCGCCACTGGTCTGACCATGGAGTTCCAGTTCGGAACCAACTGGTCCTACTATTCCCATTATGTCGGGGATATCTTCGGTGCGCCCCTGGCGATTGAAGGTTTAATGGCCTTCTTCTTAGAGTCGACCTTTGTTGGTATCTTCTTCTTTGGTTGGGACCGTTTGAGCAAAGTCTCTCACTTAACCGTGACTTGGCTAATGGCGCTGGGAACTAACTTCTCTGCACTGTGGATTTTGATCGCTAACGGCTGGATGCAAAACCCAGTGGGTGCCGAATTCAATATCGACACCATGCGTATGGAGATGACCAGCTTCTCAGAAATCCTGTTTAACCCGGTTGCCCAAGTGAAATTCATTCACACAGTATCTGGTGGTTATGTTGCGGGCTCTATGTTTGTACTGAGCATCAGTGCCTGGTATCTGCTAAAAGGCCGTGACGTTGGTTTTGCCAAGCGCTCGTTTGCGATTGCAGCAGGCTTTGGTTTGGCCTCTATTCTTTCCGTTATCCTGCTGGGTGATGAAAGTGGATATGAAACCGGACAACTGCAAAAAACTAAATTGGCCGCGATCGAAGCAGAATGGGAAACTGAGCCTGCACCTGCAGCCTTCACCCTATTCGGTTTTCCAGATCAGGAAGCCAAAGAAACGCACAATGCCGTTAAGATTCCTTATGTGATGGGTATTATCGCAACGCGCTCTTTAGATGAAGAAGTCATGGGTTTAAATGACATCATCAAAGAAAACGAAGTGAATATCCGCAACAGCATGAATACTTACGCACTGTTTGAAAAAGTTCGTAAAAAGGAAGCCACTGAAGCTGAAATTGCAGAATTTCAGGAAGTTAAAGGCAACTTAGGCTTCGCACTGCACTTGAAGCAATATGCACCAAACGTGGTTGATGCCACTGAAGCGCAAATCAAGAAGGCGGCTGAAGAAACGATTCCTCATGTTGCGCCGGTATTCTGGTCATTCCGGATTATGGTTGCAGCTGGTTTCACAATGTTAGGTATCTTTGCACTGGCCTTCTTGTTTACTGCACGCCGTACTGTATTTACCAAGCGCTGGTTCCTGTGGGCTTCATTCCTCAGCTTACCACTGCCTTGGATTGCGATTGAAACCGGCTGGGTAGTTGCAGAATATGGTCGTCAGCCATGGGCGGTGGGTGAAATACTGCCAACCTCAGCGGCCGTTTCAACACTGACTTACAACGATATTTTGTCCAGCCTGATCGGCTTCGTGGTGTTCTATACCATTCTGCTAATCATTGAAGTGTACCTAATGCAGAAATTTGCGCGCCTCGGCCCAAGCTCACTGCATACCGGACGCTATTACCACGAACAGCCTGGTGGAAAACTCTATCACGCCCCTTCAACAAATCCTGAAGCAGAGCTGATGTAAGGAGATATGGTTATGGAATTTATTGATTATACAACACTGAAAATGGTGTGGTGGTTGCTGGTAGGGGTGCTATGGCTTGGCTTTGCACTGACCGAAGGCTTCGATATGGGCGTGGGTATGTTGCTGCCATTTGTGGGCAAAACCGATGAAGAACGTCGCGTTGCGATTAATGCGGTTGCACCACACTGGGATGGTAACCAGGTGTGGTTGATTCTGGCCGCCGGTGCGATCTTTGCGGCATGGCCAATCGTGTACGCAACAACCTTCTCCGGATTCTATCTGGCGCTGATGTTGATGTTGTTCTCGCTGTTTTTCCGCCCAGTCGGTTTTGATTACCGTTCTAAGCTGCAAAACAAGCAATGGCGTAGCACATGGGACTGGGGACTATTCATCTCCGGCATCGTACCTCCACTGATTTTGGGCGTGGCGTTCGGTAACCTGTTCTTAGGCGTACCGTTCCACTATGACGATTACCTGCGTTCTTATTACGACGGTAACTTCTTCTTACTGCTGCACCCATTTGCTGTGTTATCCGGCCTGCTAGCGATCGCTATGTTTGCCATGCACGGTGGTGCTTACCTAATGATGCGCTGTGGTGGCGATGTGTACGACCGTACTCGTCAATACACACAATATGCAGCATTAGCGGTACTGGCGTTGTTCGCGATCGAAGGCATCTGGTTGTATTTTGGGATTGATGGCTATGTGATTAGCAGTGCGATTGATACTGGCGCACCAGCTAACCCACTGACCAAAACGGTTGAAATTACCGCTGGCGCGTGGTTCCACAACTACAGCGAATACCCATTAACCATGATTGCACCATTGGTTGGTCTGGGTTCTGCAGCATTGGTCTTTTTGTTTGTGCGCATGCGTCGTCCTGCATTGGCATTCTTGTTCACCACGTGCAGCATGTTTGGCATTATCCTGACTGGAGCGTTTGCACTGTTCCCATTCATTCTGCCATCCAGCACTCACCCCAGCCATAGTCTGACTATTTGGGATGCGGCATCAAGTGAGCTAACCTTGTCCATTATGTTGGTTGCGACCTTATTGTTCGTACCCATTATTTTGATCTATACCGTTTGGTGTTATGCCAAATTATGGGGCTCATACAGCGTTGAAGACATCCGCGCTAATGAGCATACCCTTTACTAATAGGAGATTGTCATGTGGTATTTTGCCTGGATTCTCGGCGTATTACTGGCCTGTGCTTTCGGTATCATCAATGTGATGTGGCTGGAGCTCAATGGCTTGGATGAAGACGAGTAACGTGACGTAAATGTCTAAGGTAACTGATTCAGCTATCCCGGCATTTCTGAAAGCCCAAAAACCGCTGACAGGGATGTATTTACGCCTGTCAGTCGGCTTGGGCTTGCTCTCTGGCCTGTTGCTTATTGCACAGGCCTGGAGCCTTGCCAGTATTGTTAACGCAGTAATTTTCGAGCAAGCCAAACTTGGCGATGTCGTTTATTACTTAATCGCCTTACTGGCCATATTTTTAGTACGCGCCGGGCTAAACCAAGCCTCGGAGCGAGCGGCTATCGAAGCTGCCATGCGGGTCAAACGCGACCTCAGACAACGGCTACATCAACGTTTGTTTGATGCCGGCCCACTCTATTTGAATAATGAACGCAGCGGCGAACTGGTCAACACATTGGTTGATGGCGTCGATGCGCTGGAAAACTACTACGCCCGCTACCTGCCTACCATGTCATTGGTAGCGCTGATCCCCTTATCCATTCTGGTGTTTATCTTCCCGATTGATTGGATTTCCGGGTTGATCATGGTGGTGACTGCCCCCTTGATTCCGTTTTTTATGATACTGATTGGTAAAGGTACCGAGCGGTTAAACAAGAAACAATGGCGCAAGCTGGCGCGCATGAGTGCGCATTTTCTGGATATGATCCAAGGGCTAACAACCCTCAAACTATTTAATGCCAGTCGCCGCGAAGCGCAGGTGATTGCACGCATTTCGGATGATTATCGCCGCAGCACCATGTCGGTACTGCGTGTGGCGTTTTTATCCTCCTTGTTATTGGAATTTCTCTCGACTGTCAGCATTGCCATGGTGGCGGTGATTATTGGTTTTCGCCTGATGTATGGCGAGCTAGACTTTTTCTATGGCTTCTTTGCGCTGCTATTAGCGCCGGAGTTTTACCAGCCGCTGCGTAATATGGGTACCCATTATCATGCGCGGATGGAAGCGATTGGCGCGGCGGAGAAAATGCTGGAAGTGTTAGAGCCGGGAACACTTGAATTAGAAGATGGCGTTGAGCCTTTGGTGCAGGTGCCTAAATCTACTTTAGAGCAAACGGCTGCTGAAAGTGCTGATACCAAGCTACCTAAAACCAGCACCATTAAACCCGCTGCCTCACCTGATAAGACTGATAAGACTGATAAGACTGATAAGACTGATAAGACTGATAAGACTGATAAGAGCTTACCGGCGGAGCAAGACTGGACTACATTTAATGCTGAAAGCGGCATTACAATTGAATTTGCTCAGGTTAGTTTTGACTACGAACCCAGTCGCCCTGCACTAAAAAACATCTCATTACGCATTCAGCCTCATGAAACGATTGCCATTGTCGGTGCCAGCGGTGCCGGTAAAAGCACGCTGATGAATATGCTACTGGGCTTTATCAGCCCGCAGTCTGGTGAAATTCGCATTAACGATATGCCACTAACCCCAGAGCACTTTGAAGCATGGCGCAAGCAACTCGCCTGGATGCCACAACGGGCACACTTATTTCATGGCAGCGTGCGTGACAATATTGCATTAGGCCAACCAGAAGCTAGCGATCAGGCAATTAAAGCCGCAGCTGAAGCCGCACAGATCGCCGATTACATCGAGACTCTGCCAGCACTTTATGAAACAGCCGTTGGCGAACGTGGCGCGGGATTATCTGGCGGTCAAATTCAACGAATCGCATTGGCACGTGCCTTTTTAAAAGATGCGCCGGTTATGTTATTGGATGAGCCTACCGCGCACTTAGATCAGGAAAGTGAACAACGCATTCAAAAAAGCCTTGAGCAGTTAGCGCGAAATCGCACGGTGATTAGTATTGCGCATCGCTTGCAAACTATCGAACAAGCTGACCGCATTGTATTACTGGAAGCCGGTGAAATTCTGGCAATTGGCAGTCACGATAGCTTATTAGCCGAACAGCCTCGCTATGCTGAAATGGCCTCGCGCTTAAGGCAAGGTGCCCTATGAATAACGCCAACTTAAATAGCACCCGCCTAAACAATGGCAATGGCAATGGCAATGGCAATGGCAATGGCAATGGCAATCATGCTGATGAAATGACTAACTGGGCAGTCATGCGCCGGCTATTAAAATTAGTCAAACCGTGGTGGGGCTGGATGTTGCTGGGAGCCTTGCTATCACTGATTACCATTTTGGCCAATATCAGCCTAATGGCGCTCTCCGGCTGGTTTATCGCCACGATGGCAATGGCGGGCGTCACGGGTGCGAGTGTTAACTACTTCACGCCATCGGCCGGTATTCGAGCTTTTGCAATTACCCGCACCGCCAGCCGCTATGGCGAGCGCTTAGTCACTCATGAAGCGACTTTCCGATTGCTGGCCACTTTGCGCACTTGGTTTTATGAACACCTAGAGCCACTCGCACCGGCTATTCTGCAAAACTACCGCAGTGGCGATTTACTCAGTCGTATCCGTGCCGATATTGATGCGCTGGAAAACTTCTATCTACGCATTCTCGCTCCCTTATTGGTCGCAGCGATTAGCAGCTTAGCGATTTTATTATTTTTAGCTCAGTACAGCGTCATTTTGATGTTGATCGAACTCGCCTTACTAATGATTGCAGGCGTTGCGATTCCATTACTGGTCAATCACTTAGCGCATCAAGCCGCCAGCCGAAAAGTTGAAACAACCTCTGCTTTACGCTCGGCAGTCATCGACAGCACGCAAGGCATGAGCGAATTACTGATTTATGGCGCGGCAGCTCAACAAGCTGAAAAAGTCAGCACACTCAGCGAACAACTAATTAGCGACCAGCAACACTTGGCAAAGCTCAATGGCGGCACCCAATCTGCCGTTGGCTTTTGCGCCAATATCAGTATGTGGCTAATGCTGATTATCGCCATTCCAATGGTTACGGTGGGCAACCTGACGCCAGCGAATTTACCGATGCTCGCGCTGTTTGCACTGGCCAGCTTTGAAGCGATTCTGCCTTTGCCATTAGCCTTTCAAACCCTACCCAGCACTTTGGCTGCGGCGCGACGTTTGTTTGATATTGTCGACAGCAAACCAGCGGTTCAGGAGCCCAGCTCACCAAGCGACCTCCCTGAGCGCTTTGATATTGAAATCAACAGTGTCACCCTGCGCTACCCCAATAACCAAAGCAATGCGTTGGAGGCGATCAACTTATCCATTCCACAAGGCAGCCACCTCGCGATTGTTGGTCCAAGTGGTTCCGGTAAAAGCACCCTGATCAATGCACTTATGCGTTTTTGGCCGGTGGCCGATGGCACTATCCAGTTTGGCGGCATGAGCATTGAACAATTAACGGGCGATGATTTGCGCAGTCAGTTTGCGGTTGCCGCTCAGCAAAGCACCTTATTCAACAGCACCATTCGCCGTAATTTGCTGCTGGCTAAGCGCGATGCTACCGAGGATGAAATTCAACAAGCCTGTAAATTGGCCCAAATCCATAACTTTATTGAAACGCTGCCGGAGAGCTATGAGACCTGGATTGGCGAAGCGGGTCATAAATTGTCCGGTGGGCAAATGCGACGTTTGGGTATTGCACGGGCTTTATTGAAAGCTGCGCCGGTGCTGATTTTGGATGAACCGGGCGAAGGTTTAGACAGTGTCACCGAGCAAGCCATGCTTAAAGCCATCACCGAAAGCGCCAAAGATCGCACCCTAATCCTGATCACGCATCATTCGGTCGGATTAGATGATATGCATCAGATCATCCATCTGGAACAAGGGCATATTGTCAAACGCTTATAGACTAGATTATTCTAAGACTCAATTTATGTAATTTGCGCGCATGCGTGAGGAGTCTGGGATAACATGGCAAAACTTCAAGGTAAAGGCAATTGCCAGACCTGCCCCATCCGTTATCGCAGTATTTTCTCCGGCATTCCAGAAGCGGACTTACCGAACGTTATCCAAGATTTCCGCACATCTGTCATCACATTAACGCACAATGAGAACATTTACATTGAAGGCGATGCCGCTGCACACGCCTATACTTTACGTAAAGGGCTCGTCAAATTAACCAAGTCATTGGCTGATGGCCGCACCCAAATCGTGCGCATTATTGGCCATGGCGAGCTGTTTGGTTTTGATGGGTTAGCCGGCGAAGACTATAACCAAACCGCCTTGGCCCTCACCGATATTGAAATTTGTAAGCTCCCCATGAAAGATTTGGAGCGAATTCGCGCCACCAGTCCGGAAGTGGATAAAGCCATGATGCAGGGTTGGATACAGGGATTACGTGCCGCGGAAAATATGCTGCTGGACCTTGGCGCAAAAAAAGCACCCGAGCGTTTGGCAAGTTTCTTATTGAAGTGGTGCAAAGATAATCAGCCCGGACAATGGATTGATTTGCCACTGTCGCGCTCTGAGATTGCGGAGCTATTAGGGCTGACCGTCGAAACAGTCAGCCGCTTCTTATCAGATTGGAAGCGCAAAGGCCTTATTCAGGATACGCGCAACACCATTCAGCTAACAGACCCTGAGGGATTAAAAAAGGCGGTTTGTACTTCAGCACGTGGCTTGTAATTAAGCGGTAGCCACCTGCTTTGGCTTGCGAAACTTTTGGAGCCAAACGCGGTAGATTTCCAACAATGCCAATGGCACAAAGTGCACCATCGCAGGCCCCACATTATTCTCAACAAATATCCAGTGAGCCAATGTGAGCACTGCAGCCGGATAAACCCAACGCTGTAGCGGCTTCCACTTTTGGCGCAAGGCTTTCACTGAAGCATCGTTTGAGGTAATCGCCAGCGGAATAAAGATAAAGAATGCCAACCAGCCAGTCCAAATACCCAACTTAAAGAATTCATCCAGCATGCCCTGGAGCGCGCCCATATCCAGCACATAAAGCACGGTATGAAAGGCCGCATACATAAAGGCCGCGACGCCAAAATAACGACGATTGCGCACTAGCCACATCGTCCATTTTTGAGTGGGGAACAATAAACGCAATGGCGTTGCCAGCATCGCAATAATCATAAATCGTGCGGCAAATTCACCCGTTGGGTGCAGCAAGCCATGTACCGAAGCCGCTTCGCTGATCAAGCCAGAGACAAAGCCGAATGAGGGAATGGCCAGTATTACCCAAAGCAGGTAGCGCGAGCCAAGTAGTGATTTAATAAAAGACATGAGGAGTCCGTTCGATTAGCTAGTAAATAGTTCAAGCATAAGGCAAATACATTGGCCAGAATATTGAATTTACATGCCTTTACGATTGCTTAATGACCGGCCGGTCTAAGGCCTTACGAATTACCAGATACAGATCCTGATATTCAAACGGCTTCGTCAAAAAGTCATCCATGCCAGCGTCTTCACATTGCTGTCGAACTTCCGCTGACTCATGGGCAGTCAGCGCAATAATCGGCACCGTTGGATCTAATGCATTTTTGCGTATCCAGCGGCTAATCTCCAAACCATCCCGGCCCGGTAAATTAATATCCATCAACACCACATCAAAAGTGCGCTGTTGGAGCAGAAGCGTGGCACTTTCGCCGCTAGAGGCCAAAGTCACATCACCGCCCAGATTTTGAATCATTTCAGAGCCGACATAGCGATTCAATAAAGAGTCATCGGTTAATAAGATCTGTACGCCTTTGGGTAGCGCAAAGTCAGATAACTCAAAGGCTTCCAGCTCAGGAGTGACCGACTCATTGGTGATTTCAAATATCAGCTCGAAAAAGAAGCAACTGCCTTCTCCGAGAGTACTTTCAACCTGCAAATTGCCCCCCATCTGTTCGACCAGACTTTGGCTGATCGACAAGCCAAGTCCCGCTCCTTCTTTGGAGCCTGCGCCCTCGCCCTTTACTTGTCGGTAAGCATCAAATAAATACTGCTGATCTTCCTCGCTGATACCGATACCGGTATCGCTTACACTAAATTTAACCCGCAACTCATCATCAGAACCGGAGGGCAGCTTCTCCACCACAAAACGGATGCTGCCCTCTTCGGTGTATTTAATGCTGTTAACCAGCAAATTGATTAGCACTTGTGATAAGTGACCGCGATCGCCCATCACATTGATATTGCTTAAATCATCACTTTCAAACTCTAACGCCAAGTCTTTCTGCTCTGCGGTCTGAGACACAATATTGCGGATAGCGCGTAAGGCGACATCCAAGCTAAAGGCTTCATGTGCCAATTCAAAGCGCTTATTTTTCACCTTGGCAAAATCCAATACGTTGCTGATCAGTTGCATCATATAGCCGGAGGCTAAACCGAGTTTCTCGACATATTCGGCTTGTGTTTTATTCAGATCACTGAGCTTGAGTAGCGCACCTAAACCAACGATGGCATTCATCGGCGTGCGTAATTCATGGCTCATGACGGCGAGGAAGTCATCTTTGGCTTTGGCAGAGGCTTCAATCAATCGCAATTTATCCCGCTCAATCCGTGCTTTCCAGGCATGAACGATCGCCAATGACAGCATAAAGCCTAGCGTTGCTACCATGCTATAAGTGTCGGTTGAGGCATCACGCTCATCGGGTGTGACAACAATCACGTACAGATTAATCAAGTTCACCAGTAGCGGAATCATAAAGATTAAGAAGAAATAGGCCGCTACGCTGGAGCGCTTTTTGACTGCAATATAAAGACTCACCCCTGCAATAAATGGCAATAACAATGCGCCGAGCATTAATACAACTGTGGCAAAGTCAGGGTTCGCACCGGTGATAAATATTAAGCCAATCGAGATCGCAATCATCAGATTAAATGTGCTATTAATCTTGGGCATGCTGATGCTGTCGATGCTTAAAATATTGCGGGTGTAAACCAAGGTTGCCGCGCCTGCAATCAATAAGGGCGTCAGGAAAAAATAGCTACCGGTATCCCCAAAAATACTTAGGCTTTCAAACACCGGATTGGAGTTATGCGTGGTAATCAGCGAGCCCAAAGCACTAATCGTAAGCGCCAGATAAGTGCTTTCGTGCAGAATGAGAAACATAAAAAACTGGTAGATCGCGATCACCAGAATGCCAATGTAGACGGCTCCGTATAAGCGATAATTTTGATTACTCGTGGCGATCATTACATCGGAATTAACGAACTCGACGGGGACAACAACGATGGAACTCCCGTTAGTTGCCCGCATATACAGGTCAATTGCTTGATTTTCCGGTAAGTTAACAGACCATGCGTAGCGTCTAAAATCATCCAGCCGCGTAAAATATTTTGCTGTGACAACATCAGCAACGCTCACCGATTCTGCACCGGACTCCGCAACCGGCAAGGCATATAAATCAAAGTCTTCCCCCATCATGGCGCTTAGTCGCAGATACCACTTTTGTGAGGAACGGTCGACAATGCGTAACTTCACCCACCAAGCAGATTGCGAGCGCCCGAAGTTTAGAACGCGCTTTTGGTTTAGGGAGAACTGGGAAGCGTAAGCTGGAGATAACACATCGCTCAGAGTGAGCGCTCGGGAAGGGTCTTCCAAAAAACTGGCGTGTGGTGAGCCGGAGAATACTGTTTGCTGGTCGCCTAATACCAAGGCTGGAACTGCTGCATCGTCTGCTGAAAGCATAGAAGGCATGAGCAACAGTAATACCAGCAACACTTTTAGCATCATTCAACCGCCACATAACAAGCCACAAGTGTAACAGGTTATCGGAAATCACTGACTTTGTAAAAAGCATAAATTAAGCAGCATAAGACAGATGCCCCATAGCCAAATAGCCTCTGGGACAAATGCCCTAAGCCGACATTTGCCCAATGCACGTACGCCATTCCTCCACTGTTTTCAATCTCCTGCGACTGTCAAAATTCGACTACGCCACCGATGGCGAATTATCCAACATAAAAGGAAACAACCATGCGTAAGCTAACACTCTCAAGCCTGATCATCGCCGCTACTTTTGCTTCAACAGCCGCTATTGCCGGACCAGACTGCACCAGTGAGCCACAGGAAAACTGGATGAGCGAAATGGACATGCAAAAGAAAATCGTTAATGACTACGGCTTCACTATGTATAAGTTCAAAGTCACCAGCGGCAACTGCTATGAAATCTACGGCACTGCGCCAAAGTCAGAAGACAATGTTGATGAGCGTGTCAAAACAGAGATCTACTTCCATCCTGTAACTGGCGATATCGTTAAGCAAAAAATCGAGGACTAATCATGCCTGGCACTCAGGAAATCACAATTTGGGATCGATTCGTCCGCCTGTTTCACTGGTCGGTAGCAGGTGCTTTTTTACTGGATTTCTGGGTGCTGGAAGGAGGTGACCCACCGCACGAATGGGTGGGTTATTTTCTGGGTGGATTGTTAGCCCTGCGTATTATCTGGGGATTTATTGGCCCGCACAATGCCCGCTTCAGTCGCTTTTTCCCGACCCCTACTCGGGTGAAAGTTCACCTTACGGACTTACAGCAAGGCCATATCGACCGCAGCGAAGGCCACAACCCTCTGGGCGGCGCCATGGTGATTGCCCTTATGCTGATGCTAGCAATCGTATCAATAAGCGGCTGGATGCTGACCTGGGAGATGTTCTGGGGCTCAGATGAGGTCGAAGAGATTCACGAGATTAGCGCCAATCTCACCATGATTTTGGTGGTAATCCATGTGGCTGCGGTGATTGTTATGGGACGCTTTACCGGCATCCCACTGATTCGCACCATGATTACAGGTAAGCGCTCGGTTTAAATAATCTGGTAGCCTAGGCACCTCGCGTTGCTTAGGCTGCCACACCAAATAACGAACCCACTCCAGCGGTCAGCGCCATCGCTAAACCACCCCAAAACGTCACGCGAATCGCCGCTTTTAATACCGAAGCACCACCCGCTTTCGCGGACAACACTCCAAGCAAGGCTAAAAACACCAGCGAACTGCCCGCAACACCCCACATCAAGTAAGACTCAGGCGCGAGCAACACCACTAACAATGGCAATGCCGCCCCCACTGAAAAAGTCAGTGCGGAGGTAACCGCCGCCTGAATGGGATTGGCTGCGACCGTATCGGTAATTCCTAACTCGTCACGAGCATGGGCAGATAGTCCATCAATTGCACCGCCACCTCGGCAGCCAACTCTGGGGTTAAGCCGCGCTCCACATAAATCGCAGCTAGCTCTTCGTGCTCATATTCCGGCTCATCAATCAGCTCTTGCTTCTCACGTGCCAAATCAGCCGACTCCGTATCAGCTTGTGAGCTAACAGACACATATTCACCGGCGGCCATCGACATAGCGCCAGCCACTAATCCCGCCACGCCGGCAACCAAGACTCCCGAAGAGCCGGCCTCTGCCGCGGCCACGCCTAAAATCAAACTCGCGGTCGAGACAATGCCGTCATTCGCCCCCAATACTGCAGCCCGTAACCAGCCAACCCGATTGGAATAATGCTTTTCTTTTTTCCGCATAAAAGTGGCCTTTGCTCGTTACTGTAAGAAGTCTTCAAAAAACCAAGCGGCAAATTCATGTCGACCATTTAAACCGGACTTGCGATAGATCATTGAAGCTTGTTGGCGTACGGTCTTTTCTTTGGTCTCCCACACACCGGCGATTTCCTCAAAGCTTAGCCCTTTGAGTAATAGCATAGCCACGTCGCGCTCGCTGGGCGTTAGCGCCCAATCCGTCAATTGTTGCTGAATCACTTCGCGATATGACTGCTGCACGCCTTTGAGTTTTTCGTTTGAGGCTGATAAGCGAGTATTGGCCTGTTGCAGCTGCTGTTTGATTTGCTCAATTTCACGACGGCGCAGCATCACTTCCCACAGCAAATACGCAATACCGCCCACCGAAGCAATCACCACAAACGCTTCTTGAAACAAATGCCACGCAGGAGACTGCTCCCGATAATCACCAATAAAATCAGCGATATTCATCAGCGCAGTCACAGTTAGCAGAACAATAAAAAAGAGCTCTTGGAGGCGAAAGTTCATCACAACATCATTCCCTGAATTGAGTATTTTTGAGCTGTCCGGACTATAGCAGCCCCCTCTCCTAATGCAAAATTGTTAGCCAATTCGCTGGCAGACTTCTCGATTGAGAAATATCAATTTAAATATTAGCACTTACTAATACACTAAACCTATGACAAACCTAATGGAGGACGAAGAGATGTTCGCATTAAACAAACACATGGGTGAAAAATATTCCCCGATGTACTTTCTGGCAGCGCTGGGCGCAGGCGGCTTGGTGGTTTCATTTTTTATGTATTTGATGTTTATGACACCCCACACATCCGCACCAATACCCACCTTTGACACGCTGATGTCGCTGGTTCAGACCGGCAATATATGGCAAATTGGCATGATCGTGGCCGCGATTATTGGCATTATTGTCTTTAGTGTTTTGCACGTTCGTTTGCTGGTTTGGAATATCCAAGAGTACAAGGCGTTCAAGACAACTGAGGCCCATAAAGCCCTGTTTGCCAGCAATGGCGAAGTACAGTTAATGGCTATTCCGCTAACCTATGCAATGTCGGTGAATGTGGCGTTTATTGTGGGTGCATTATTTGTACCGAGCTTATGGACGATCGTTGAATACCTATTCCCAGGCGCGCTACTGGCTTTTGCTGCAATTGGTGTTTATGCGCTGATCTTATACGGTAATTTTATTTCTCGCTTATTGTCACAAGGTAACTTCGATACCCGTAAAAACAATAGCTTAAGCCAGCTGTTATCAGTGTTTGCCTTTGCGATGGTCGGCGTGGGCTTCTCAGCCGCTGGCGCGATGAGCCATACGCTTGTTACCTCAGGCATCGGCATTATTTTCGCGATTTTATTTCTGACTATCGCCACCGTAATGGCAGTGATCTCGCTGGTATTGGGCTTTCGCGATATGTTATCCAACGGTATTGATCGGGATGCAGCCGTTTCGCTGTGGATTATGGTGCCAATTATCACGGTAATGGGCATTGCGATTTACCGCATTAATATGGGCTTACATCATAACTTTGCGATGCCTAGCTCGAATGCTGGCGTACTGATTTTGTTCTCGATTCTCGCCAGCTTGCAGGTCATGTTTGGCTTGCTGGGCTATCGTGTGATGAAAGATACCGAGTACTTTAAACGCTTTATTCATGGCGATGATAAACATGCTGTGTCGTATGCGCTGATTTGCCCCGGAGTAGCAGGTACAGTCATGGCATTCTTCTTCCTGCATAAAGGTTTGGTTGCTAATGGCATTGTCGCGATATGGTCTGCGCCGTATTTTATCTTGCTAGTTCCTATCGTATTGCTACAAATCCTGACCATTCGGGTGCTGTTTAAATTGAATGGCAAGATGCTAACAGGCAAACCTGAGCCGGTGCTCAAGCCAGCCATCTGATCAGGCATAAGCCTTACGTTATCAAGCCAGACACTGGAAACGGTGTCTGGCTTTTTTACAGGTGCCAACTCATCATTAGAACGATTTCATGGTTTGACTTTAGATCGTCGCTTACGGATGATTTGAGCCTCATTAATCAAAGACCACCGTTATGGCATATCGCATTAACTTTATCGGCTGCGGGCAGCTTGGCCGCACACTGGGCTTGTTATGGCAGCGGGAGCACACCGTTGTCATTGGCGATATCCTGAACCGCTCGCTAGACAGCGCTGAGTCGGCGGTAGCCGCCATTGGCGCAGGCCGCGCCATTGATGATATTGCACAGATGCAAGCCGCTGAGCTAACAATTGTAGCCTGTGGCGATGATGCGATTGCTGACTGCAGTCAGATGCTGGCCGATAGCGGCGTGCTGCGCGATGGCGATGTAGTGTTTCATTGCAGTGGAGCGCAGTCATCTGCCCTGCTTGCCAATTGTCGGGAGAAAGGCGCGTACATTGCCAGCATCCACCCAATTAAGAGCTTTGCCAATCCACAGCTGGCTGCCGATAGCTTTGCTGGTACTTATTGTGGCGTTGAAGGCGATGCAGCAGCTTTGTCTTTAGCGGGTCCTCTATTTAGTCAGTTGGGTGCTCACCTGTTACCAATTCATGCAGAGCATAAAACGCTTTATCACGCGGCCAGTGTTATCGCCTGTAACTATTTGGTGGCGCTGCAAGAGCTCAGCATTCAAACCTTTGCAGAAGCCGGCATTGAACGCGAACAAGCCATGGCTGTCTTAAAACCCATTGTTTCAGGCACCGTTGAAAACGTGTTTCGCTTGGGTACTAGTGAAGCACTCACCGGCCCAATTGCCCGCGGCGATCACGAAGTGGTTAATAATCAACTAGACACTATCAGTGCATGGAATAAAGACTATGGAAATCTATATCGGCTACTTGGCGATCTATCAATACCGTTAGCCCGCGAACAGGGGCACGCATCAGCGGCGGATCTGGCGAAAATTAAGGCCCGACTCGATAAAGGTTAGTTTTAATAAACCCGAAGCCAAAATCTTGTCTCTTGTGCGTCGCAACAAAATGACTATTATTGTAACCATGAACAACACACATGGAGCACATAAAATGTCATTTCTAAAAAATCTAAAGAACTCACTGTCTTCAACTATCGAATCTTATGGTCGTTATAAGACTTTGAGTTACTTGAACAATCTTGGCGATCGTACACTAGACGACCTGGGTTTCTCACGCGCTTTGCTAAGCCAAGGTGTCGATGCATGGCCTTGGAGAACAGATGAAGTTCGCAACGCTGCAAACCGTAACCAAGACAGCACTTCAATCACTGCAGCTATCGAAGAGCTAACAGCTTATAACGATGCTGAGCTGGCTGATTTAGGGATCTCTCGCGGTCAAATCCGTGAAGCCGTACTGAACGGTCGCGTAGGAATTGAAAACTCAAAGGCAGCTTAATAATGCTGACTAACAACCTCGCCAACTAGTCTGGTAAGTTTTAAATTAGCTTGCCAGCCTATTGGCGGAGGTTTAGTCTAAAGGCCATCACACGTAACTAGTATCATTAAGATATGGCCAACCCTAAACATGAAGCTCATTCCTGCAGCCATTGCTCACTGAGCGATATTTGTCTGCCGCTTGGGATAGATAAAAATGACTTGGATCGTTTAGAGAAATTGGTTCAAGGCTCACACATTCAACACGATGGTGATGTTGTCATTCAACAAGGCACACCATTCACCAAAATCTTCGCCGTAAAATCCGGCATGTATAAATCCACTAAGCTCAATGCTGATGGTCACGAGACTATCACAGGCTTTCACCTGCCCGGTGAGTTGATCGGCTTGGATGCGATTTATCCCATGGAATACACCAGTAGCACGACAGCCCTGACCACCTCAGCGCTATGCCAACTGGATTATGACCAACTGACTGACCTATCGGCGCACATTCCTGCATTGCAAAAACAGCTTATCCGCCTAATTAGTAAAGAGATTAATAACTCCAACGCCTTATTGTCGGAGTTAAGTGCTGAGCAAAAGCTCGCCTCCTTTATTCGCAACCTTGCAATTCGCTACGAAACACGTGGCTATTCTGGCAGTGAATTGATTTTGGCAATGACCCGACAAGATATTGCTAATCACTTAGGTATGGCCGCTGAAACCGTGAGCCGCTTATTAAAGCGCTTTCAGGACAAAGGTGTGCTTAAGATTAATCACCGCGAAGTGAAGATTTTGAACCCTGAGCAACTGCTAATACTCACCGGTTGCGAAGTACAAACACAAAATATCGACACCTCAAAACTGCACAAAGGCTAAGTATTTAGCAGACAAGCGATTACTCTATGACCGCTTGTCGCCCTCCTTTCAGAGCTCTCCCTCCGCCACGCCACAGTTTTAGCGCCAATACAACCTAAGCTGAATTTGGTTCATATTTTCTGGATAAATTTAGTAACCCGAACATCAAATTCTTGTCTCTTGTGCGTCGCAGCAAAAAGACTATTATGCGCTCCATGAACAACACACATGGAACATATAAAATGTCATACTTTAAAAATCTAAAAAACACTTTGTCTTCAGCTATCGAATCTTACGGTCGTCATAAGACATTGAATTACTTAAACACTCTTAGCGATCGCACATTGGATGATCTGGGTTTCTCTCGCGCTCTATTAAGTCAAGGCGTTGAAGGATGGCCTTGGAGAACTGAAGAATTCCGCAGCCCAACCAGCAAAGCTCAAGACGCTTCAGCAATCGAAGCCGCTATCAAAGAATTGACTGCTTACAACGATACTGAGCTGGCTGATTTAGGTATTTCTCGCGGTCAAATCCGTGATGCCGTTACTAAAGGTCGTGCAGGAATTGATAGCACACAGGCAGCTTAATCATGCTGGCTAATATCCCCGTCTGCTAGATTGGCAAGCTAGAAATGGCTTGCCGGTCTGCTGGCGGAGGTTAGTTTTACCCCCCCCCTCCCAACAGTTAATTGATCCATATCCTGATTCATCCAACACTGGATTGACTCGATACTGATTAGCCAAACCTTTTGGAATCAGTCAAACAAGCCTTACAAAATACAACGTGCCAGATTATAAAACAGCGGATGCTGTTGAATGGCTTCATGGCTCGCCAATTGCGGCGCTAGAAAAATCAACGTACCAATCAGAATAAAGAACACGCCTCCACTCTGTTGTACTGCACGTTTCTGCAAAAACCCTTTAAATGCCCAAAACACCTGACCGGTTAGCAACATTGCTGGCAAGGTTCCGACACCAAAACCCAACATTGTTAGTCCACCACCCCATGCCGAGCCACTCACGCTGGCGACCGACAATACCGAATACACCAGTCCGCAGGGCAGGAATCCCCACACTAAGCCTTGGCGAAACGACTGCGCATAAGTCACGGGCGCGCCTAAATTCAGATACGGCTTGATGCGCTGCCAAAAGGCATAGCCAAACTTTTCCAGAAAACTAAACGGTTTTTCGATACGAAACAGTAGCTGGAAGCCAATCACAATAATCATAATGGCGGCAAAGCGGCGTAGCCAGGTCGACCAATCCGGTAAGTTGAGTACCGTACCCACTTCGGCCCCGATAAAGCCAATGATCGCGCCAGCCATGGTATACAAAGCCACTCGCCCCAAATTCATCGACAGCAAATGCAGTTGATTTTCGATGGGTTTGCGCAGGGCTTGCGGACGGTTTAGCGCCGCTTGCAGCCCACCGCACATGCCTGCGCAGTGCAGGCTCGCGAGTAAACCCAATAATATTGCTGATACAAATCCCATAACTTATGACTGTCCGTTGCGGTTATCCGCCTGCCGTTTATCTGACTCTTGCGAGGTAGTGCGCGGTTGAGGTGCCGGAATTTTATCATCATCCAACACTTTTAGCGCTGGCGTGTGCAAATCATCGAATTGCCCCGAGCGAACCGCCCAGAAAAAGGCCCCAATCGCGCAGGCAACCAACACTAAACTTAGGGGAATTAGCAGATAAATAATGTTCATAAGCCGTAGCCTGTGTGATTGGGCGCATTGCCGCGCACACTTAAAAGGTTAAACGATTCAAACGGCGGGCATTAACCACCACCGCCAAAGAACTCAATGACATACCAATCGCCGCCATCCACGGTGCAAGTACGCCCGTCGCTGCCAGCGGTAATACGGTTAAATTATACAATATGGCCCAAGTCAGATTTTGCCGGATAATGTATTGAGCACGCTTGGCAACCTGCTGTGCAATGCCTAATCCCTGCAAACGACCACCGAGCAAAATCACATCTGCCTGACTTTGGCTAAGCTGGCTGCCGCTCGCCATGGCAATACTGACATTCGCCTGACCGAGTACCGGCGCATCATTGACCCCATCGCCAATCATGGCAACGTGCTGGCCTTGAGCTTGTAGCTCGCGTAAATAGGCGACTTTATCGGCAGGCAGCAAGTCACCCAAGGCTTTATCTACCGGCAAACTTTGCGCAAATCGTGATACTACACCCTGACGGTCGCCACTTAATATGCTGATTTGATCGCCTTGTTGCTTGAGAGACTGCAAAACTGGAGCGGCATCGCGTCGGATTTTATCGGATAAATAGACGGCGGCTAGAAGTTTGCCTGCTTCAGCTAGCAGTATAACGCTGTGTTGATCTTGCAGTGATGGCATATTAGCAATGCTGCATTGCGCCTCAATCCAGCTAGGGTTTCCAATAAAATACTGTTTTCCGCTAACTTGGCCATACACACCGGAGCCGTGTACCACTTGCACATCGGTGGCTTGCAGCGTGTTATTACTTGAAAAGGCACTCGCCAGTACATGATCGGTTTGTCGCTCAATGGCTCCGATAACCGCTAAGCAGTCCGCTTCCGGCATGTCAGCAAATAATTCAGCATGTTCAACCACCAATTCTGCGGTACTGAGCGTACCGGTTTTATCAAAACACCAGTGATTAACACTGAGTAACGATTCGCAAGCATCGGCATTACTGAGCAGTACGCCATGTCGGCTTAAAAAATGACTGGCGACGGTTAGCACAGCAGGCGTTGCCAATGAAAAGGCACAAGGGCAACTGGCAATTAATACGGATAACACAATGCCAAATACCCGATCTGGCGCGACGATATACCAAAATAATCCCACGGCAAATGCCAGCACCAATAAGCCAGCCACAAAGTAACGCGCCATGGCATCGGCTAAGCGCACTCGTTGTGGGCGCTGCGATTGTGCCCGATCCAGTAATTGCTTGATGGATGCGACCGCAGATTGCTCCCAAGCTTGCGTCACCACCAACCTTAAACGGCCGGATTGCAGCTTGGTACCACCAGTAACCAAGCTATCTTTTGCGCAAGCCACTGCCCGCGCCTCGCCAGTCAGTAAAGACTCATCCAACTGCGCTTCGCCATTTAATACGCGGCCATCACAAGGAATGGTTTCGCCTGCTAATACATCAACTTCATCGCTCTTTTCTAACTGCTGCGGGCTGATCACCAAGCTTTCGCCATTACGCCAAACAGTGACTAATGGTGGCAGTAATTGCCGTAAAGCATCTGCACTGGAAGCCGCACTGTAACGCGCCCGCATTTCCAGAAATCGCCCCAGCGATAGGAAAAATACAAACATCACCGCAGAATCAAAATAGACTTCGGCACCGAGCGTATGGTCGATCAGAACCTGCCAGAGGCTTGCGCTGTAAGCACCACCAATCGCCAGCGCCACGGGCACATCCATACCTAAATGACGATTTTTCAGATCAAACCAAGCGTGTTTGAAAAATGGCGCACCGGAATAAAACACAACGACAGTCGCCACCAACAAGCTAACCAAATTCAGAAACTGACGAATCCCCTCGTCCATGCCCTGATAGTCACCCAGATACACGCCAATTGCGTAAGTCATCACCTGCATCATCCCAAAGCCAGCCACCGCAAGGCGCTTTAAGGATTGACGGTTTTCAAATTCACGCTTATCTACACCGGTTTCGCTTTCATTAAGCGGGCGTGGCTGATAACCAAGTTTGGAGATGGTGCTTAAAATATCGCTTAGCCGGCTTTGCTCCGGCTTCCAAAATAACTGCACTTGATGGGTATCGGGGTTTAGCTGTACACGCTCCACACCCGGCAGCTGCGATAAGGAGCTATCAATTAACCAGGCACAACTGCTGCAATACATGCCTTGCACATAAATGCGTGCACAGGTTTCGCCATCTTGCTCTTTTTGATATTGGAGGCGTACTTCAGGCTGGTCATAATATTCCCAGCTTTTGCGGTCGCCGTACTGACCCGAAACTGCCGACTCCGGCAATTGATTCCCACGGTGCTGATAAAAATCGCCCATGCCATTTTGCTGGATAAAATCCGCTGCCGCCAAGCACCCCAAACAACACATAGGCTGCTCAATCCCTTTAATCGATAGGCGATAATTAGTATGGGCAGGAACATCCAAGCCACAGTGATAGCAGCTCAGTTCGTCATGAGAATGCGCATGGCCGGAGGCTGGGATAGCAAGAGGCATCGCTTAAGCCGCTTAGCGCGTTTGAGTAATGGCAGGTGGAACAATTTCAGGCGCATTATCGTAAGCGATATAAATCGTCACGCTGCTGGCCGCCACTACCATCAGTGGTAGGAGAATCACCATCCAAACCATGCCGTAACGGTACCATGGCAATTCAATTTCCTGAGTGTTTTGAACAATATCCATTTTCTGCCCTCTGATAGGCTGCCTTGTTTGAGTGTGAAGTCTAACAAGGCGAGCAACGAAAGGGATTGATTTGAGTCAATTTTTTGGGGATACGACTCCCTGAAATAAATTATGCAGGACGGTGGTAAGTCACCTGTGGGAATGGAATTTCCCAATTGAATTCAGTCGAGGCATCCACGCAATAACGCTGCAGCGCGCGTCTTAAGCGGTTGTATAAATCAGCGGCTTCGCCCTTAAAGTCAGCGATTACCACCAAGTCCAACGATGAGTCATTCGCCTTTTCAAATTCCACATTGAGGTTTAGTAGAATCTTGTCGTAGTTATCGGCCAGTAAGCGCTTTTCTAGGTACGCTTTCAACATGGCTGGCGCTTCGGTGGTTGCTAATTTCTGATAGCTATAGCTAATACCTAACAACTCTTTCAAGCGGAAATTCAATGAGAGATTTTGCGGCGAGGCGGATAAGAAATCGCTCAGCGTATAGGTACAACGCGCGCCACCACGCTGGATTAACTCAATCAACTCCAAAGAAATACCGATCACTTTGCCGCGAGTACCATCAGATAAAATCACCCAATCCCCACGCTCACAAGGAAACCACGGCTCACTTTTATGGCAAGGGCGGGAGTTAAGGCCGGTTAATTCACGCAGCTTTACGCGCTTAGTCAGGTCGGCTCTGGGGTTATATAAGGTGGTGAACAGATTGATGTTTTTGACTTCCCACGGGATGCCATCCATCAACAGCCGCTCGCCCTCGCGTACTGAGCCGATATTCAGGAAAATCTCAATCTGATGCCAGTATTTTGGAATCGCTTCGCGCAAACTAAAGGCAATACCGATCAAAAGCAGGATACTTAAAGTAAATAGCACCCAATCTTCCGACAGATAGAACACCAGCATCGGCCCAACAATCATCAAAACGGTGGTGACTGTGCGGTGTACCAAATCGATAATCCGCAAGCGCACGCTGCGGTTTTCTTTTTGGTAGCCCTTAATTACGAAGGTCAGCATCCGGTGCAGTAATCTCGACGCTAGTAATACCAGCGTCAAAGCGCCCAGCGCTTTTAACAAGACCCAAACGCGTTTTTGGAAGAAGGTTTTGATATAGCTCGGCGCATTTTCTTCACGAAGGCGCTCATCCAGCTCATATTTTTCAAGCTGTAAGGTCGCGGCGTTGAGCTCGGTTTGATAGCCATCTAACTTTTGCTGCCAGCGCGTCTTTAATTTTTCAAGATGCTTCCTTAGGGTTTCATTGCTGGCATTTTCTTCAAGGTTAGAAATATTCGTCAGCGCAGTCTGCACAATCGGAATGCGTTTATTGGCAAACTCGATTCGCTCACGCAAGTCCGCTTTCGCTCTGACATCACTGGTTAAGTGATTCATTTCTTTAAGCGTAGGCTCCAGCAAGGCAAAGAACTCTCTTTCAAAGTTGAAAGACTCCTCCTTCACTGCCCGTAGCACACTGATGTCCGTGTTAGCAGCTAGGTTTTCGATGTTTCGGGCAACATCCTGCGCTTCTTTGCTCTTAACATCTAAATCCAGATTGATCTGCGCTTTTTCTGCATCGGAGGTGGTTTTTTTGAATGCGGCACTGAGCTCTTCAATGTCTTTATCAATCAGTAATTGCTGAGCGATCAACGAGGTTAGCGTGTCGATGGTGGTTGGCTCAGCGGCGACTTGCGGCTCAGCACTTTCGATTGCGGCAGTCTCCTCTACCGGCTGGCTGGACTCCGTATCGGCAAAGGCCTGAGTCATTAGGAATAATGCGAGGAAAGGAATAATGAATTTAAGCTGATAGTTTTTATTGCTCATTATAATTCTACTGTGCCCAAGTGATTAAAAATGCCCATGAGTCGCTGCAAAAATCGAAGACCTTATTACTATTGATTATCAACGGCTTAATACAACAAAAGATAGCAGATATTCGGGGCGATTGCCGAGTAACATTCGAGCTTGCAGACAATACAAAAAACAGCCCTCTTCTCAAATTGGCACAACCAAACTAAGCCGAATCCCGCAATTCCCTTAATTTCTCTGGCTGCAACACCACAATCTCAGCCCCTTCCTCTAAAATCACTCCACGCTCTTTCATCTTTCCCAGTACCCGTGAAAAAGTCTCCGGTTGCAGCCCCAAGCGCGATGCCACTATCGCTTTTTTCGATGGCAACTGTATCCGTTGTTCAGTCGTCTCATCCGATAAAAACGCCAGAAAATACCCCGCCACTTTTTGCTGTGCCGACGACATACTCAGCGTGTGAATATCATTAATAAACTTATGCACCCGCAAACTTAAACTCGCCAACATCTTTAAGGCTAGTCCGGTATTTTGCATCATTAAACTGCGAATCACCGCCGCCGGAATCTTCACCATTTCAGTTGCTTCAATGGTGCTGGCAAACACTGGATAAGGCTTATCGAGCAGCGCAACAGACTCGGCAAAAGTTTCACCAGCGCGAATAATTTCAATCACCTTTTCTTTGCCATCTGGCGTCAGCCTGTACAAGCGCACACTGCCTTTAATCACCAGAAAAAAGTGCGCGGCAGGGTCCTGCTCTGAAAATAATAACTCATTCGCAGGATAGCTCACTTTTTTCGAAGCGTTGGCGATAGGCATCAGATCGGTTTGGCTGAGGCTTTGGAAAATAGCGGCGGTGCGTAGAAATTGTTCCATAGTGACGCCTTGATTTGGGGAGTCATAAAAGCCTACCACAATCGCTCAGCAGGCAAATAAAATTTGGCACTTGACCGTGGTCAAGGCGGGCCGCTCAACAACTCCGTACCCTGCGCCGCATTACTTACCGAATTTGATGTGGAGAGAAACATGTTTTGTTATCAATGTGAACAAACAATGCGTAGCGATGTTCAGGAAGATGGCTGTTCAACGGATCAGGGCGTTTGCGGGAAAACTGCTGAAACGTCTGACCTGCAAGACATCCTGATTTATCAAGTGAAAGGCATTGCTCAATATGCACAACTGGCACGCACTTTAGG
Source organism: Leucothrix mucor DSM 2157 (assembly GCF_000419525.1). Taxonomy (NCBI): domain Bacteria; kingdom Pseudomonadati; phylum Pseudomonadota; class Gammaproteobacteria; order Thiotrichales; family Thiotrichaceae; genus Leucothrix; species Leucothrix mucor. Next base: position 4,638,460 of record NZ_ATTE01000001.1, on the reverse strand, counting down.
CGTGGTCGATGTTGCGGTTGATGACTTCATCCAATATGCATTTTTCACCACACTCACCAATGTGAACTTCGCATCAACGCGCTTTGTTAGCCTGATTCAGCAAGCCGCTGAAACACGTGACAGCATTAAAGAAAAGTACATTGCAGCGGCGTTATTAAAAGGCGTAGAAGCCCAAGCTCCAGCGGGTCCAGCACAGTTTGATCCAGCCGCTGATATGGATAACATCCTGAAGCAAGAGTCGGTTGCGATCGTTAATAAAGATCATAAGATCATTGGCGAAGACGCTAACGGCTTGAAAATGCTGATCCTTTACGGAATGAAAGGCATCTGCGCTTACTCACATCACGCTCGCATGTTGAACTACCGCAACGATGAAATTGATGCTGAAGTTGAGCGCATTCTTACCTACCTGACTAGCAACCCAACGGATATCGAAGACCTGTTAAACCAAGCCTTATCAGCCGGTCATTTGAACCTGAAAGTCATGGATTTATTAGATCGCGCCAATAACGAAACCTTCGGTAACCAAGAGCCAACGCAAGTTCGTGTAACACCGGTTGCGGGCAAGTGCTTACTGGTCAGTGGTCACGATTTACATGATATGCACCAGATTTTGGAGCAAACCAAAGACATGGGCATCAACGTGTATACGCATGGCGAAATGTTGCCAGCACACGCCTACCCTGGTCTGAAAAAATACCCACACTTAGTCGGTAACTACGGTGGCGCATGGCAGGATCAGCAACGTGAATTTGCTGAATTCCCTGGCCCTATCGTATTGACCTCTAACTGCATTATTGAGCCGGCTAAAAACTACCGTCAGCGGATTTTCACCACAGGCCCAGTCGGCTGGCCGGGTGTGCGTCATATCGAAAATGGTAACTACAAGCCGTTAATTCAGGCGGCTAAAGCGCTTCCTGGCTTCAAGGTAGACGCTGAAGAGAAAACCATTACCACAGGCTTTGGCCATCACACGGTATTGGGCGTGGCTGACAAAGTGATCGATGCCGTGAAATCTGGCGACATTAAACACTTCTTTATGATTGGTGGTTGTGACGGTGCAAAACCGGGCCGTAACTACTACACCGAGCTTGCTGAAAAGACGCCTGATAACACCATTATGATGACCTTGGGCTGCAACAAATTCCGCTTTAATGATAAAGAATTTGGCGACATCGGCGGCATTCCACGTCTATTGGATATGGGCCAATGTAACGATGCATTCTCCGCAATTAAAGTGGCGACTGAGCTGGCCAATGCCTTTGAGTGTGGCGTCAATGAATTGCCATTATCGCTGATGGTGTCCTGGTTTGAGCAGAAAGCGACAGCGGTATTGTTAGCCCTGTTGGCAGCTGGCGTAAAGGGTATCCATCTCGGCCCTAGCTTGCCGCCATACCTCACGCCAAACCTGTTGGCTGTTCTGTCTGAGCGCTTTGACTTACGCATCAATGGCACAGCAGAAGCTGACTTGGAGCGCGCGTTAGGCCATGCAGTTGCCTAAGTTTAGCTAAATGGCTGAATAGCTCGCGCGGTTAAATCGTGAGCTATTGTTAAATACAAGCCGGAGTTAATCGCTCCGGCTTTTTACATGGAAAATTACGATGTCAGCTTTTCAAATTCAATTAAATACCAATGATGGCCAAACGCTGTCGTTTGCTTGCGAGCCCGAAGAAGATTTGGTTTCAGCCGCTGAAAAAGAGAATATCTTTCTGGCTGCACAGTGCCATGCCGGTTCTTGTGGTGCGTGTATTGCCCACCATGAAAGCGGTGATTATCGCTTAGGCGAGTGCAGTACCGATGCGTTGACCAAAACTGATATTGCCAATCAGCAAGTCTTACTCTGCCGTACTTATCCAAACAGCGACCTGACCATGACGCTGCCCTACGCCTATAGCGTGGTGCGCTTTGAGAAAATGCCAGAGCGCGAAGCAGAGATCGTCGCCAAGACTTTCCTCACCGAAGATACGGTAAAACTCGACCTACAATTATTACCAGATGAAGACGACAGCCTCAGTTTGGACTTTGAGCCCGGCCAGTTCATGGAATTCCATATTCCGGGTGATGAGGATGGCGCTAAGCGCGCTTATTCTCTGGCGAATGCACCAAACTGGGATGGCAGTCTGGAGTTTTTAATCAAGCTGCGTAAAAACGGCCAGTTCTCAACCTTCTTAGAAACTACCGCTGAAGCCGGTATGAAGCTGCGCTTAGATGGACCAATGGGCACGTTTATGCTGCAAGATCGCGGATTACGTCCTCGGTTTTTTGTGGCCGGTGGCTGTGGTTTGGCCTCAGTCATGTCGATGCTACGCCGTATGGCTGAGTGGGAAGAGCCACATCCTGTGAAGTTATTTTTTGGCGTATGGTCGGAAAATGAGGTGTTCTTCCAGCAAGAAATTGAAGCCCTCGCCGCTGAGTATCCCAAACTAGAATATCAGATTTGCGTAACAGAGCCGTCTGAAAGTTGGCAAGGTTACAAAGGCTCGGTGGTCTCCGCATTTGAAGCGGCATTAAAAGCCGAAGCCACCAAACCCGATGTGTACATCTGTGGTTCACCAGGCTTGATTGAAGGCATTTCTACCGTCGCAGAGGCCTGTGGCATTGAGCGTAGCGAGCTGATGTACGAGCGCTACCTTGCCAATTCACAACCCACTGGCGCAAGCCGCTGTGAGGTAGTTGAGCGTACTTAATTCAAAATAACCCATGATTTGCGTATAAATTATGCGCAAATCTGTAAGTATTGGATTATTTCATTATCGAAACGCCTCCACATCTGATATGTTAGTTTACGCTTGTAGCATATCAAGCGTCCAATCTACTTGGTAATCGGAAGGAGGAACTCATAATGGAGTTAGAATTAAGCTCGATGATATTCGAGCGTCGTGTCGACATAGCGCTCATTACGCTGTATCTGGTATTCATTGTCGCCATCGGCGTTTTATTCAGCGGAAAATCCACAGACCCTAGCAACTACTTCCGTGGCGGCGGTAAAATGCTTTGGTGGATGACCGGTGCCAGCGCCTTTATGGTGCAGTTCAGTGCATGGACATTTACCGGTGCAGCCGGTAAAGCCTACAACGACGGCTTATCTGTCGCCGCCATCTTCATCGGAAACGCAGTCGGGTATTTCGTATCCTTCCTGCTGGTCGCCGAGATGTTCAGGCAAACCCGCTGTATCACCCCTGTTGATGCCATTCGCCGCCGTTATGGCCCGGTGAATGAGCAATTCTTTACGTGGGCTCAAGTGCCACTTGGCGTAATCCAAGCCGGTATCTGGCTAAATGGTTTGGCGATTTTCACCTCTGCTGTATTTGATATCAGCATCGAGTGGACCATCGTGATTACCGGTCTAATCGTAATGTTCGTCTCGCTCACCGGTGGCTCCTGGGCGGTGGTCGCCAGTGATTACATCCAGATGCTGGTCATTATGGCCATTTCCATTACGGCCACTGTATTTGTGGGCATGGAAGTCGGTATCGTGAATGTGGTCACGGAGTTCCCGAAAGACCTGTTTACCAATGACATGAGTTACGTCGGGCTATTCTTTGTCTGGTGTATGATGTCGATTACCAAGCAGATATTCAGTACCAATAACCTGTTTGATGCCTCGCGTTACTTAGTCGCTAAAGACAGTATCAACGCCAAAAAAGCCGCGCTACTGGCTGCTATTTTGATGTTTGCCGGTACCTTTGTATGGTTCCTACCTCCAATGGCAACCGCGGTAATGGGCATCGACCTTGCTGCGCAGTACCCATCACTTGGCTCTAAAGCGGCAGATGCCTCCTACCTAGCCTTTGTTGATGTCGTTATGCCGGTCGGTATGGTCGGTATCATGATGGCTGCTCTGTTCTCAGCGACCATGTCATCAATGGATTCAGGGCTGAACCGCAGCGCCGGTATTATGGTGCTGAACTTCTATAACCCAGTGATCAAGAAGGGCAAAGCCAGTAACGCAGAATTAATGCGCGTAAGTAAAATCCTGACTTTCTGCTTTGGTTTAGTGATCGTGCTAGTCGGCTTATTTATCTCATCGCTGAAAGGCTTAAGCCTGTTCGATATCATGCTGCAAACCGGTAGTTTAATTCAGATGCCGATTCTGATTCCGTTGTTCTTAGCGGTCTTTGTAAAGAAGGTTCCTGACTGGGCACCTTGGGCAACCGTACTGGTTGGTTTATGTGTATCCATGCTGAGTAAGTTTGTGCTGACTCCAGACATGTTTGCGGACCTGTTCGGTGTGGTCTTCAGTAAGCGTGAAGGTGCTGATCTGTTGTTTGTTGTTTCAATGTTGCTACACTTGATCATTACTATGGGCTTCTTCTTCTACACGCGTCGCTTCTACAAGCCAGCCTCGGCTGAGCGTGAAAAAGAAATGGCAGCCTTCTTTGATGATATTAATACGCCAGTGGTTGCAGAAGAGAAAGGTGCAACCGCATCTGACTTGGAGCAACGTAACAAGCTAGGTATTCTCGCCATGGTTTATGGTGCTTGCCTATTCCTGTTGCTGTTAGTGCCACAACCAGAAGGCAGCACAGGCGCGGTATTGGGCTTTGTGATGACCGGTGGTATCGTACTGGGAATCGGTTGTTTGCTTAAATGGTCAGCTCGTGAAAAGCCATCCAGCAGTCACTAAGCAGCAACTCGCAACACGCTAGAATCCGGTCTCTAAAACCGGCACTCACAGGAGTCGACACTCATTCGGCTCCTGTGACACCTCTCAACAGGCTGGTATAATCGATGACACGAATACGGGGAGTTCGCTCATGTTAAGCAAAATAAAGCCGTTTTCTAAATTACCTGAAACCTCTCTGGCAAAGATTCGTGCGGTCGCGGTTAAGCGCTCGCTGCAAGCCGGAAGCTTGGTGTTTGAAGGTGACGAAGATGTCACCCTGTCCGTGATCTATGTGGTGCTCTCCGGACGCTTAAAAATCATCGATCACGATCAACACGCCACTATCCGCCACCTTGGCAGTGGTGAAATTTTCGGGCATTTTTCCTTAATCCGAAATATGCCATTACCCTATCGCGTAGAGATCACCGAAGAAGGCGAGATTCTCGAAATCCCTAATGAAGTAATTCGCGAGCTATTCACTCTACACCCCTTTTTAGGTAGCTGGTTTCAAGCAGATCTGCGCCGTTTTGAACGCGAGCTAGGCGCATTTGATGATGTCGCCGGTAGCCGCTTTCTGTTTGGCCAGCGCTTATATGAGCTACCAAAAGCGTCCACCCTCACCTGTCGCTACCACTGCTCGATTCGCTTAGTCGCGCAATTGATGACACGCGAAGACTGTGATTGCGTGGTAGTACTCAAAGATGACAAGCCCATCGGACTCGTCTCCGATACGGATTTTCGCAATAAAGTCGTGGGACAAGGCATCTCTGCCGAAGAGCCGATCACCACCATTATGACCACCGAACTGCACACCTCGCCTGCCAATGCGCCAGTCTTTGATGGCATGATGCTCATGGAGCAACACGGTTGGCGGCATTTAATTCTACTGGATAAAGAAGGTGAGTTTTGCGGCGTAGTCAGCGAAGCCGATCTGGCACGTACCCTGCTGGCAAGCCCGACCGCACTACGCCGACGACTCACTCAGGAAAGTACTGATGAGGGTTTATTGGAACTGCGCCAAATAGCCAATGCCTCGTTAATCACCATGCATCGCCGTGGGGTACGAACCCGCGATTTACTGCGTATGAATACCGGCTTTAACGATGCGCTGACGGTACGCATTATCGAAATCGTTAGCGCTAGCATGCCACCACCGCCGGACAAAATGCGTTGGTGTTGGTTGTCGCTAGGCTCTGAAGGGCGCGGTGAGATGGGGCTGCGTACCGATCAGGATAACGCGATTATCTATGAAGCCGAAGATGAGCAAGCTGCAGATCAATGGCTAAAAGCACTGGCTACCACCGTAAACGACAAGCTGGCAAAGGCAGGCATCGAGCTCTGCGACGGTGGCTTGATGGCGCGTGAAGACCCCATGCGCCAGACGCTATCATCTTGGCGCAGCTCCATTACAGAGTGGCTGGCTGATCCGGTAGAGGAGCGGCAACTCTGGCTCTCGGCCTTGATTGATTGCCGCGCTGTGCATGGCGATCTGTTTTTATGTTCGGCTTTTAAAAGACTGCTTCTTGAGAATTTACAGGTGAAACGGGGCTTTCCTCGTACGCTAGCCTTGGCGGCACTTGAGCCACCTTTGCCGGTTCGCCGCTTTCTTGGACGACGGGTAAAAGGCTCGAAGCACGATGGCGTTGAAGTGTTGGATGCGAAGAATGAAGGCACCCGCTTAATTACCAATGCCGCACGGCTATTTTGCTTGGATGCTGGCTGGTTAGAGCAGACTGACACGCTGGGGCGCTTGGCTTATTTGGCGGAGAATGTGCCGGAGCTGAAAGAGACTGCGAATGAGGCGGTGGTGGCTAATAGCGTGTTTTCGGATTTGAGGTTTGACTGGCATATGGAGCAGGTTGTTCGTGGCGAGCAGCCTAGTGATTTGATACCGATTAGTGAGGTTGGGGAGACGCGAAAGCGCTTGCTGTTGGGAGCTTATGAGACTGTTGAGGAAATACGGTTTCGGATACAGCAGCAGTTTGGGATGGATAGTTGAGGTGTTAGCTGAGTGATCGGCTTAGAAACTAATATGGTTATTATAATGCGTAAATACCACTAAATTTTCTGCTAATCTTGCTATTATAATACCTTATTAGAGAGCCGATGGTTTCTATGGCTCCATCTATCTCACTCTTTAGGCGCCACAGAAAATGGATAAACGTTACAACCCACTCCCTCCATTCGAAGAAATTGCGATGCGAAAAGAGCTACTTGGTGAGATTCGCGAACAGCCCGGGATGCCTTTAATGAGCACACTACGAACGCTACGCACTCGTACCCGCCTAACCGTTGCCGAGTACTCAAAAATGACTGGAGTGGCGACGCGTACTATTCAAAATATTGAAGCTGGCAGAGTGAGCCCAACGATTAAAACAGCGGATAAATTGCTGAAGCCTTTTGGCTTAGTCATGGGTGTTTGCTCTATTCTGTGCATTGAAAGTGTAACTAAAAGTAACGCTCAGTAATTACGAGTTCCGTGACATTTTGGATAGCGGCTGCCCCCCCCCAGAAATAACGCATCCTTCTTCCAGAACCTCTAGGCGTTCTTTTTATCATATGCGAGCCACAGTTTGGACATTTGGGTGTACTCATATTAACTTTTGGTGCAGAGGTATGCCTCGCCGTATTACTAGTAATCCGAGGAAAGTTTACTTTTAACTTTCCAGGAAGAACTAATGAAGACTCAGGTAAGAATACTCCCAGAGCTTTTAAATCACCTCGTATCACAGCCCTACTTTTCAAAGCCTGCATTAAAGCAGCATCCCGCTTAGCCTCTTGTATTAGTGTAGAAATACTAAACCCCTGTAAGACTCTATAACCTGATCGCAATTCAGTCAGAAAAGATGATCTAGAAGCACGATATTCACTTTTAATCCTCCTTTCTTCATTCGAGTCCTGTGACTTAGTTCTATCGTACTGAAAGCCAGCCTCACATGATTTACGCCAAGCCACTAGTCTTGCAGTAAACACCTCACCAAACCCTTGGACTACAGCCAAAGCTTAGGGAGATTGTGAACGGCTTCGGATACAGAAGCAGTTTGGGATGGATAGTTGAAGCAATCTCTTTAGAACTCGTTCATCATTTGATATAGTCAGAGGTAATACCTCGTAATACTTAGGCGAACCTTATGTCACAAGCAGCAATAAAACCGACATCGGTAAAGCTGGATGTCGATACCAAAAATAGAATTAAACAACTCGCAGACTCCAGAGACCGCACCGCTCACTGGGTCATGCAGCAAGCTATTCAGCAATACTTAGATCGTGAAGAAAAGCGTGATCAATTCCGAAAGGAAACAATAGCGGCATGGAATGACTACCAAGAAACAGGTTTGCATGTGACGGCGGATGAAGCCTCTGATTGGCTAGATACTTGGGGAACCGATAAAGAAACTGAAGCACCTATATGCCACAAGTAACATTATCAGCCAACGCACTACGTAACTTAGACCATTTGCTTGAGTTCCTTAGACCAAAGAACCCTGCCGCAACGCGCCGTGCAGCACAAGCGATCAAGAAAACACTAAAGCTACTTGCTGATAATCCCGAAATTGGGCGTGTCATTGAGGATATGCCGGAGGAGTATCGCGAGGTTGTCATTGATTTTGGTAAAGACGGTTACTTGGCACGCTACCGCTTTGATTCAGATGAAAATACTGTCGTTATACTAGCCATCAAGCATCAGCGTGAACTTGATTATTAAGTAATTTAATAACCACTCCCTGTCATCCTGCAATTGAATCAAAGGCACATAAACTTACGGTTAAACGGTCTAGCCCCTGAAATAATGAAGGCATCGTTTCCCTCCAGAGAAGGAAACAAATTCAATTTATGTCTTTTTACAAAAGGGCAAGGTAGTTATGCCTTTGTTTAGCCGTATAAATTTGAGTAATTAATCAATCAAACAAAGTATCCTCATACAAAACCGCCACAGATAAAGTCACACCAATAGACTTCAGCTGTAGCGTATTTTCCAAATCCCGATACTCATGCAGCAGCCACTCATCTTTACTTTTACGCTGATGGTGTTCAACATGGACAGACTCAGAGTCCACCAGCAGATATTCTTCCAGCGTTGGAATTGAGCGGTAATGCCAAAACTTATCACCCCTGTCATAGCTGCGAGTTGATGGCGACAGCACCTCGATAATCAATACCGGATTATGTAACGTCCCCTGCTTGTCCGTCAGCTCAGGCTCACCACAAAACACTGAAATATCAGGATACGTATCAAGGCCAGAGGGCGTGTGGATACGCATATCGCTATTCATCGGCTGACAAGGTTTTCCACGTAATGCATTGCGCAACGTCGTGGCGATATTCAGTCCAATAGTGGAGTGATTGAAAGACCCACCTGCCATTGCAAAAATATCACCTTGAAAGAATTCATGCTTCTCTGGAGAAATGTCATCTAGCTCAAGATACTCATCGCGGGTTGCTTTATTTTTGATGACTGACACTGGGCCACCTTCCAAGTCGTTTGTTTGAGTTTAGCATGACATTAATGAGATAGGATTATAGTGAAAATTAGATTATTTAGACTTCCACTCGTAATGCATCAAACCAAATAAATCCCTCATTTTAATGCAATGGAAGTACTAAGATGTGCCACTTTAATGCAGCCAGTGAATTAAAGTGGCACATTTATCTGAGTGCTTGGGCTAGGCAGTCTCTGATATTACAAAACCCATAACCAAAAATAGCCCGGAAAACCGGGCTATTTAAACTAACTATTTAGGCTCAGAGCCGTTACTGACTCGGCCCAAAAAACCGCGTTTCCTCAGTAATAGAATCCGGTGAATCCCCTTCCAGCTCACTCAGTTTCAAGTGCACTGTCTGGCTAGCGGCTACCAATTTATCCTTCGGTACAGTCACCTGCACGGTAATATTAGCAATTTCCCCTGCCTTCACCACACGATCATTTACCATCTCAACCTTGGCATCTCGCAAGCCTTCGATCACCAGCTGATAACGTTGATCCACGTGGCTTTTGTTCATGACTTTCAGGTTATAAGTGTTTTCAATCTGATTACCCGAGATCACTTTATACAGCGCATTGCGGTCCCGCAGAATGTCCATCTGCACGCTACTGCGCATCATCAAGGCAATCAAAAAGCCAATCGCCAGCGCACCGAGTAAGGAGGCATAAATCACAATGCGCAGTCGCAGTATTTTAGTCTTGCGCCCTTCGGTGGTTGCCTCGGTAGTGTATTGCACCAAATTGTGCGGCTTACCGACGCTATCCATGACCTCATTACACACATCGATACAAGCAGCACAGGCGATGCACTCATATTGCAGGCCATTACGAATATCGATACCGGTTGGGCACACCTGCACACACAGGCCGCAGTCGATACAGTCACCGGCTTTATCGGCATTTTCATTACGCTTTTTGCCTTTCATGCGTGGCTCACCACGCGCCTCATCATAGGCAATAACCAGTGTGTCTTTATCAAACATGGCACTTTGGAATCGCGCATACGGGCACATGTATTGGCATACTTGCTCACGCAAAAAGCCGGCATTGCCATAGGTCGCAAAGCCGTAAAACAGCACCCAAAACAGCTGCCAGAATGAGGCATCAAAGGCCCACAGTACACTGGCTAACTCTTTGATCGGTGTGAAGTAACCCACAAAGGTGAAGCCGGTCCACAGCGAAAAACTCACCCACATCACTTGCTTGAGCACGCGCTTGCGGATTTTCTCCGGCGTCCATGGCGACTTGGTCAGTTTCATCTGCTGGGCGCGCGAGCCTTCGACTAAGCGCTCCATCCAGATAAAAGCATCGGTCCAAACCGTTTGTGGGCAGGCGTAACCACACCATAAGCGACCGGCTAAGGCGGTAAAAAAGAATAACGATAGCCCTGCCATAATCAGCAGCAGGGTTAAAAAGAAGAAATCCTGTGGCCACATGGTAAGGCCAAAAATATGGAATTTACGCGCAGGCAGATCAAACAAAATTGCCTGACGACCATTCCACATAATCCAAGGCGTGAAATAGTAAATACCCAGCAATACCAGCAACGTGATATTGCGCAAGCGCTGGAAAAAGCCTTTAGTTTCACGCGGGTAGACTTTTTCATGTTGCTTATAAAACTGGATGGGTTGTGGGCTCGCATTGTTACTCATGACTTGCCCTCCTCATCGTCTTCATCTGGCTCGTAAGCCTGACGTAAATGGTTAACCGAACGGATCGGTGTTGCCAATAACCAGGCCACCATTGCACCGGTGGCACTGGTCAATAGCCAGAACAAAAAGAACCCAACGCTGTAACTTGCCGTGCGACTCCAGTCCAAGGGATAGGTCGCCTGCCCCATAATCACTAGCGGATCAAAAATAGCAAAGAACAGGGCGGTGGCGATCGCTGCCGTAACAAACGATACCCACACCACCACGCCGATACTGCGATAGAGCTCATATTCCGGCGGATGTGTTTCAGGCAAAGGGTTCATAGTGTCCTCCTTAAATTACTTGGATAAGGATGTGACGTAAGCTGTCAAAAGCTTGGTTTCGGCTTTAGTCAGCAAGGTCTCATGCGCGGGCATCTGGCTTTGACGGCCATTCAGAATAACATCCTGAATTTGTGCCAACTCAGAGCCATGCAGCCAGATATCATCGGTTAGATTAGGCGCACCCATTAGGATGTTCCCTTTAGCATCTGGCCCATGACACGCCATGCAGGTTGCAAATAAAGCCTCACCTTTCTTCGCTTCCTCAGCATCGGCTTCTGCCGCGCGGCTACCCAAAGTCAGTACGTAATTGGAGACTTGCGCCACCTGTACTTCGTTTAAGCCCAGCTTTGGCATCACGCCAGCACGCCCTTTTACAATCGAGTGCTCGATTTGCTCAGGTGAGTTGCCGTACAGCCAATCGTTATCCGTCAGATTCGGGAAGCCTTTCGCACCCTGCGCCGCCGAACCATGGCAGCTTGCGCAGTTATTGGAGAACAAGCGCTCAGCCGTTTGCATTGCCGCAGGATTCTTTGCTAACTCTGTAATATCCAGGTCTGCAAACTTCTCAAACGCCAACTTTTGGCGATCAATCATCTCCTCACGTGCTTCTTCAAACTGTGAGGTTTGAGTCCACTTCAATGCGCCTTTGTAGTTACCTAAACCGGGATACCAGTACAGGTAAATCAGGGCAAACACGATGGTGATCACGAACAACCACAGCCACCAGCTCGGTAGTGGGTTGTTATATTCTTCCAGTGTTTCATCCCACACGTGGCCAGTGGTCGACTCTTCGTCTTTACCATTAGGTCGTGCGGTGACAAACAATAACCAAGACACCCCAACAATATTTCCAATCACCAAAATGATGATGTACCAACTCCAACCGTCACTCATGGCTGCTCTCCTTTTTAACCGGTGCATCATCCTCTAATGGCATGTGCGCCATCTTCTCGAATGTTGCTTTGTTGCGTTTGCTATAAGCCCAAAATACGATGCCGAGAAACACGACGATTAAGATCGCCGTCATCACTCCACTAAAGGTTCCGCTCATTGCTTCGCCCTCCCGTTATTGGCTACGCCAAGGAATTGCAGATACGCAATCAGGGCATCCATCTCGGTAACGCCTTTCACTTTTTCAGCCGCACCGTCGATTTGCTCTTGGGTATAAGGATGGCCCAGCATGGTCAGCACATTCATCTTGGTAGTGATCAGCTCAGGATCAACCGTGCGCTCTGCCAACCAAGGGAAGCCCGGCATATTGGACTCAGGTACCAAATCACGTGGATTCATCAAGTGCATGCGGTGCCATTCATCGGTGTAACGACCACCAACCCGCGCCAGATCAGGCCCGGTACGCTTGGAGCCCCACTGGAACGGACGGTCATACACTGACTCACCCGCCACCGATGCTGGTCCGTAACGCAAGCTCTCAGATACAAACGGACGAATCATTTGAGAATGGCAGTTGTAGCAACCTTCACTCACATACACATCGCGACCGGCTAATTCCACCGGAGGATAGGGCACCACGCCAGGCGCTGGCTTGGTGGTCTGTGCCTGATACATGAGCGGCACAATCTCCGCCAAACCGGCCACACTGATGACAAGCGCAATTAACACACCCATCACGCCGACATTTCTTTCAATAAAATCGTGTTTCATGACTTATGCTCCTTGCACTGCAACAGCGGGTTTAATGCTGATGACGACTGGCTTCACTTGGTAGATGGTTTTGTACACGTTGTACGCCATCATAAACATGCCGCCGAGGAACATCAGGCCACCTAAGAAACGCACCACGTAGTACGGGAAGGTCGCTTTAATACTCTCGATAAAGGCATACGTTAAGGTGCCGTCATCGTTTACTGCATTCCACATCAGACCTTGCATAACGCCCGCAATCCACATCGCTGCGATGTATAGCAGTACGCCAATGGTGGCCAGCCAGAAGTGCGTGTTAATTAAGGAAGTGCTGTACATTTCCGCTTTGCCGTACAGCTTTGGAATCAAGGCATAGATCGAACCGATAACGATAAAGGCAACCCAACCCAGCGCACCGGAATGCACGTGGCCAATGGTCCAGTCGGTGTAATGTGACAAGGCGTTAACCGTCTTAATCGACATCATCGGGCCTTCAAAGGTAGACATTCCGTAGAATGACAGGGAGACGATCATGAACTTCAGAATCGGATCGGAGCGCAGCTTATGCCAAGCACCGGACATGGTCATGATACCGTTGATCATTCCACCCCAAGATGGCGCGAGCAGGATGAGTGAGAACACCATGCCTAATGACTGCGCCCAATCGGGTAATGCGGTGTAGTGCAAGTGATGCGGGCCAGCCCACATGTATACAGAGATCAGCGCCCAGAAGTGAACCACGGATAAGCGATAAGAATAAACCGGACGGTTTGCTTGCTTAGGCACGAAGTAATACATCATTCCCAAGAAGGCAGCCGTTAGGAAGAAACCTACGGCGTTATGACCATACCACCACTGGCTCATGGCATCGACCGCGCCAGAGAATACAGGGTAGGACTCAGTCAAACTCACCGGTACAGCCAAGTTATTGACGATGTGCAGTACCGCAATGGTGATGATGTAAGCGGCAAAGAACCAGTTAGCCACATAGATATGTGAGACTTTACGTTTGACCAATGTTCCGAAGAACACCACGCCGTAAGCCACCCAAACAATCGTAATCAGAATATCGATGGGCCAGATCAGCTCAGCGTATTCTTTAGATTGGGTGAAGCCGAATGGCAGTGTCAGCGCGGCTAATACGATGACCAGATTCCAACCCCAAAAGGTGAAAGCCGCCAACTTAGGCGCAAATAAGGGAACCTGACAGGTGCGCTGCACGATGTAGTAGGAGGTCGCGAACAATGCGCTTCCGCCAAATGCAAAAATAACCGCATTGGTGTGCAAGGGTCTTAATCGGCTGAATGTCAAAAACGAGACGTCGAAATTCAGGGCTGGCCACGCTAATTGCGCAGCGATGAGTACGCCAACACTCATCCCGACTATGCCCCAGATAATGGTCATAATCGAGAACTGGCGCACTACTTTATCATTGTAGGCTAACTCACTCATGCATCGCTCCTTACGCAAGCATCACTCATAAAATTCATTGCGAATTATCAATGACGGGCTGAAAATCATCTTTGACCTAGGTCAAGTAACAGATTGTTAATGTAAGGGCTCAGCCGAACTAAACGTTTCCTAAGCTGCCTCAAAAGCGTTAGAATTCGCCTCTTTAACAGTTTCTACGGAGCAGCCGCGTAATGGGAAGAGCGTACCAAAACCGCAAAGAATCCATGGCCAAGACTTCAAATATGAAGGCCAAGGTTTACAGTAAGTACGGACGCGAAATCTATGTTTGCGCCAAAGCAGGAGGTGTTGACCCTGAGGGTAACCTTGCGCTTCGCAGCTTAATTGAGCGCGCAAAAAAGGACCAGGTTCCTACTCACGTTATTGAAAAAGGTATCGAGAAAGCCAAAGGCGGCGGTGGTGAAGATTACTACCCTGCTCGCTACGAAGGCTACGGCCCTGGCAACTGCATGGCGATTATCGATACGCTAACGGATAACCCGAACCGTACCTTTGGTGATGTTCGCCTGTGCTTCACGAAGACCAATTGCAAAATCGGTACTCAGGGCTCAGTGACTCACATGTTCGATCATCTGGCGATTTTCAAATTTGCCGGCGATGACGAAGAAGCGGTACTAGATGCGCTGATGGAAGCGGATGTTGATGTCACTGATATCGAAAACGAAGATGGCATGATCTCTGTGTTTGCACCGCACGATCAGTACGGTAAAACCAGACAAGCCATTTTAAGTGTGGTGCCGGATGCTGATTTTGAAGTGGATGAGATTCAGTTCCTGCCACAAGTGATGACGCAGATCAGTGGCGAAGACGATACCGCAATGTTTGAAAAATTCATGGATATGTTGAACGAGCTGGACGATGTTCAGAACGTTTATCACAACGCTGAGTTATAAGTTTTTCTGCACAGCAGAATAAATCGCACTAATTGCCGACCACTCTACTATCCTTTAGCTAGAGGTCGGCAATTTTTGTTTCCAGACATTTTTTAATATCATTAGCGCACTCCTGAATATTGCATCCCGCTCGCGGTATGGATACTGTTAGCGAAATCACACAGACAAACACGGAGCGTAAAATGATTAAGAAAGCCTATTTGGCCGGCGGCTGTTTTTGGGGAATGGAAGACCTGATCCGAAAGCAAGACGGCATTATTAACACTGAAGTTGGCTACACCGGTGGCGTTGCCCCAAACCCGACTTATAAAAGCCATGAAGGCCACGCCGAAGCGATGCTGATCGAATACGACGATGAGATCATGAGCTATCGCGAGTTGCTGGAATACTTCTTCCGCATTCATAACCCGACCACGCGTAACCGTCAGGGTAATGACATTGGTACATCTTATCGCTCAGCGATTTTCTATCAGAATGAAGAAGAGAAAGCCGAAGCAGCAGCCATGATTAAGTTTGTGGATGAGTCAGGCAAATGGCCTGCACCAGTAGCAACGTCGTTGGAAGCCTTTGACGTGTTTTACGATGCGGAAGACTATCATCAGGATTATTTGGAGAAGAATCCGGGCGGCTATACGTGTCACTTAGAATATTTTCAGTCTTACGACTAAGCCAATCTGTACCCTGCCTAACTGCTAATCAGCAACTTAGGCAGGACTTGGCAAGGTGTGCGATTAAACGACGTGCACCTTCTGCCCATCAAACTCAACAATCGTATCCGTGTAGATTTTACAGCGCTTACGCAACTCCACTTCACCATTCACGGTGACATGTCCGTCTGCGATCAGGCTTTTAGCCAATCCGCCGCTATCAATCATGCCCGTGACTTTTAACAAGCTATTCAACTCGATATAACCACGGTCATCTAATTTAAACTCTTCCATAATAGTCTCTTATAACTTTTGTAATTCGGCTTTAATGTCCGCCAAGCTAGGACGCGCCGCAGGCTTTGGATGCATACAACGGTTTTTCAGCATAATCAGCGGCTCAAATAAATCAGGGAAATCATCGCCATCATAGCTACTACCTAGCAAATCCTCCAGCAAACAACCAAATGCGCGCACTTCTAGTTTTTCCAGACCGCTACGCTGCCCCGCACTTAAACCCGCTAACGATGACGCCGCTCCGAAATCACCGAATAATACTTCGGCCTCCGGATTAATCAGGATGTTGTGCGCGTACAAGTCGCCATGGCAAATCCCCTGCTCCCAAAGATATACCAGCACGCCAGCCATCTGATTAGCAATCAGGCTGACCGCTTCGGTCGATAACATAAAGTCATCATCAAAATGGTCGCGGGTACAGCTGGCAAAGGTCGGTGGCTCGCCCAAGTTATCAAAGCTTTCCGGGATCAAACCCATTACCAAGCCCAACTGCTCCGGCTGCTCAACACGCGCCAGCAACTGCACTAAGTTATCGTGATTACCCGCGGCTAAACAAGCGTGTAACTCATCCACCGGATAGCCATCGCTAGTCACATTCGACTTAAAAACTTTAACGGCAATTGGCTGCTCAGCATCTGCTAACTCGGCTGGTGATTTCACCCAAGATGCCCGATAAATCACACCGGATGCGCCCTGCCCTAAGACTTCATGCTGCTCGATATCATCAAAGCTCACATTCACAAAAGCGGCTGGGTCGGCTGCAAACTCACCACAAAAGGGATTACCAGAATAAGCCAGCCAAGCCAGCTTGGGTAATTGCAGTAAAAACTCAGGCAAGGCTGTTAGCTCGTTGGCCGAGATGCGCAATAACTGCAGCGCACGGCAATTGGCCATCGACTCTGGCAAACTGGTCAGCTTATTACCCGCCAGCATCAGCTTTTGCAAGGATGCTAATTGCCCCATAGAGTCTGGCAGTTGCCCAATTTGGTTATCGGTTAAAATCAACCAGCGCGTGGCTTTGGGTAAGGCATTTTCAGCAACGGTGTGAATGCGGTTGGCTTTAAACCCAATCATCTCCAGCTTCGGGCACTCGGCCAGTACGTCCGGCAGCACTTCAAACTGGTTATTGGATAGAAATAGCACTTTTAACTGTGTTAAACGCGCGAAATCATCCGGCAGGCTAGTGAGCGCATTGCCAGATAGATCTAAGGTTTCCAGCGTATCCGCCAGATCAAAAATTTCAGTGGGGAATTCAGTCAGGTTTTCTGACAGCTGCAGGCGCGTGGCATGCTTTAGCAGCCCGGCTTTAAGGTCGGCGAGGGTATGCAAAATGGTGGTTCCCGGTTGCAAATAAGTTAAACAGACTCTTCAGGATCGCAATAGCAGGCCGCCAAAGCAGCTGCGGCGCGCCTGAGCGAAGGAATATACTGGCGTAAGTCCTCTATTTTACGTCGGGTTGTCGGTGCATGCACGGCCAACGTAAAAGAAACCCGATTGGCGCTATCAAAAACCGGCACCGCAACAGCGACCATGCCATCCAGCAGCTCTTCATTATCGTAGCCAATGCCTTCTTCTTTGATCTTTTTAAGCTCCACTTCCAACAGCTCTGGAGACACAATAGTACGTACGGTATTGCGGGAAAGTGGCGCAGCATTCAATAAACGCTTACGTTCCTGCGGCTTCATATGCGCCAAAAACAACTTACCACTGGCAGTGGCATGTAACGGCAGTCGTGAGCCGGGATGCAGGTCAACCTTGATCGGCCAATTGCATTCCACCCGATCGAAATACAAAGTGTGATTGCCGTCCAGCATGGTGCAGTTGCAAGTCTCGCCAATCTCTTCAGATAACGCCTCAAGAATGGCATGACGCGGTGCGCCAACAGTGTCGTTTGAAATGATATTAATGGAAAATTTCTTAAGCAGATGCCCCACCACAAAACGGCGGTCGGTCGGGGTCCGTTGCAGATACCCTTCATCTTCAAGCTGCTGAGCAATACGGTGGACGGTTGGCTTTGGCAGCCCCAAAATCTCCACTAACTCAGCGGTCGAAAGCCCCCGTGGAGCCTCAGCAATATTTTCCAATATTGCGAGGCCACGAAGTAATGTTGAACTCGAACTGACTGTTTTTGACATGGCGTCCTGTTGATAATTTATCGGGCTGTCGTGCAGCTTATCAGACTCCTTCTTAACATCAAATAAATCGAGCCTTAGTTAAGCCCTCCGAACTGTAGTAAGAACAGTGAAAGCGGAGGCCAAAACGCCACCAGGAACCAAGCAGCCATGAGTGCAACGAGGTATGGAATCACGTGCTTTACGATCTGCAAATAAGGGATACCGGTGATGCCACTGGCAACATACAGATTCAACCCATAAGGTGGTGTAATAAAGCCGATTGCATCACCCACTAAGAAGATTACCGCGAAGTGAATCGGGTCAACACCGGCGGTATAGGCAATTGGTGCCAAAATCGGCGCTAAGATAATGGTGTTAGGCAAGCTCTCCAACACCGTTCCCGCTGCCAGTACCAACATCATGCAAGCAATCAGAATCCAGAATGGATCGCCTAAGCCAGAGATCAACCCGCCCACGTATTCACCCGCACCCAGCAATGACAAAATCTGCTGCATAACGACCGACACTGCAATTAACGGCGCGAGCATTCCGGTGATGTGACCGGAGCGCATTAAGATCGCAGGCAAGTTACGAATCTTAATTTCACGAGTGACCAAGATACCGGCTAACACACTAAAACCCACCGTGACACTGGCCGCTTCTGTAGGTGAGAAAGTACCGGAGTAAATCCCGTAAACCACGATAATAATCGCAAGGAAACCAAGGTAGGCGCGTAAACCGGTACGCAGAATCCGCTTAGGTTCAAACTTAATAATATGGCCCCAACCGTTGCGTCGGCTGATCACCCAGCAGGTGAACATCATCGCCACAACCATAAGTAAGCCCGGCAACATCCCAGCAATAAACAACTCACTAATCGGCAGGTTTAGCAGGAAGCCATACACAATAAAAATAATACTGGGCGGAATGATAATCCCCACCGTACCACCGGCGGCAATCGTCGCTGCCGCAAAGGTTTTATCGTAGCCACCTTTCGTCATCTCCGGATGCATAATGCTTCCGATAGTGGCCGTAGTCCCTGAGTTTGAACCGGAAATGGCCGCGAACATGCCGCAGGCGCTGATGGCCGCCATACCCAAACCACCACGGGCAAAGCCCAATAGCGAATAAGCAAAGTCGGATAAGCGTTTAGCGATACCGGCGGCATTAATCAGGTCACCTGTCATAATAAACAGCGGCAGCGCCAGAAGACCAAAGAAGCTCAAGCCTTCAAACAGCGTAACGCCCACATTGGCCAAGGTAAAATCAATAACAATACTGACACCGACGACCCAAAATCCGATTACCAAAAAGATTGGCACTCCGATAATGAACAAGAGTGTCACTGCGACGGAGATAACCGTCACCCATAGGTTCTGATCCATGAATTATCTCCTAATCGTCGTTTAACAGGCCTTGTAAGATAAACGGCTCGCCGCGTTTATACTTGCCAAGATCTTCAATGAAATTCTGAATAACGCGAATCACCAGCAGGCTCCAGGCCAACGGCGTCGCCAGATAGAACCACCACTCCATGACATCATCGGTACCACCGACAATCGCGAAGTTATCATAGGAGATGTAGACCTGAATGGTGGTGTAGTAGATAACGATGGACGCAAACACAATCCATAAAATCGCATCCAAGCCAAGACAATATAATTGCATCTTAGCGGGCATCCGGCTGCGCACTTCCGACAGCGCAAGATGGGTGCGTTTTTTGATGTTGTACGAGGCACCAAACCACGTCAGCCATAAGAACAGCAGAACCGGGATGGTGGTACTCCAGGGAGCTTGCACACTAAAGACAAATCGTCGGATTACCTCAACAAAGATAATGCCGGCCATCGCGGTATAGGCAATGATAATAACGACTTTTTCGGCATTATTATCCAGCCATCTTAATAGAAAGCGAAGTACGACCATGCGATAATTTCCCCTCATTAGTCAAAGCATGAACAGGCACCCCTCGGCACCTGCCCATACTTAGAACACGTTTAAACCAGTGGCGCTGACAGGATCAGCCTCTCCACCAGCGATTCGGTTTAACATTGACTGCGGACATGTCCTTTGGAATCTCACGCGCGATGTCGTAGATTTCTTTGTACGTATCGTGCCCGCCGGACCATTTGTTCAAACGCTCACGCCACTGCTCCCAGGGCTCTGGCACAAACTCTGGTGAACACATTTCTTCCGCTTCTTTGATCGCCGCATCCGACAGGGTTGCCACACGGGTACCATTTTGAGCAAATACTGTGCCTGGCTTCTGTGGCGTTGTACCACCCACGATGTCGAATAATGCTGCTTCGTTCATGCCTTGCGTGAAGATCTGCGCGGTATAAGAAGACTCCATCACCGCCTCTTGCAGTGCAGAACCCAACTTATCGAACACTGGCAAACTCATTGACGTGTGCTCAGTACCGCAGAAGAATTTCAGATCAACCGACTGAGACACCACTGGAGACATACCGGCATAAGCCACCGCACCAGCCCAAGTCTCAGCCCCATCAATCAAACCGGTTTTCAAGGCATCCAACGTCTCAGACCAAGCCACTGGTACCGGATTCAGATCCATCAATTGCATGGCGATACGCCCTAACTGCGTGCCGGTTACGCGGTTCTTGGTCCCCGCTAACTCTTTAACGGACTGCACTAATGGCTTATCTGCCCACTTCAAACCAAGCTGCAGGCCACGCAACTCACAGTGAGAGAACAGGAATTGTAACTTGTGCTTTTGACGCAGCGGTTCACGCAGCAGCGCTTCACTCTTATGGCTGTACAGGAAGTGATATTGCGCCGCGCGGGATGGGAACATGTAGGCATAATCCAGCACATTCAGATACGGTGCGCCACCGGCTGAGTTTTGGGTGGATGCGGAATACATATCGACAATACCCTGCTGTGTTTTCTTAACACAGTCGACTTGCCCACAGATTTGGTTGCTACCAATAAACTCGACACGAATCGCACCATTAGTACGCTCTTCGATATCACGAGCAAAAAACAGCTGGCCTGATTTTTGGATATCCAGATTGGCGTCATTAAAGCCAGACGCGCCGAATTTGAGTTTGAATTTAGGTTCTACAGCGTAGCGCTGCTTATCAGTTTCTTCAGCAGCACGAGCCAGTTGAGACAGAGAGGCGGTAGTTCCCAGAGCACCTGCAGCAAGCAGGGTTGACGTCATACCATAACGTCCGGAAACACGCATAAAATCACGGCGAGAGACGCCAGTTGAGTCATCTTTGTACATCGATCTCCTCCTATTGAGACAGCCAAACGATTAGTCCGGCTTGAATTCATAAGATCATAAACAATACTAAAAATCAAATATTCTTATTGTTTTTTGATACGAATGATCTCATTATTTGAAATATCAGTTTAAAAACTGTAGCAATCGATAGTTTATCGAGACTTACGAGGAGAAAATCTGAATGCCACAATCCCCTGACCAAGGTCCGCAACAGGACGCTTATGACTACATCATTATTGGTGCTGGCTCATCTGGCTGTGTACTGGCCAACAGGTTGTCAGCCGATCCCAATAATCGTGTTTTGCTACTGGAAGCTGGAGGGGCGGATGTTAATCCGTGGATTCATGTTCCCGTCGGTTACTTCAAAACCATGCACAACCCCGGTACCGATTGGTGCTATATGACCGAG
Organism: Leucothrix mucor DSM 2157; assembly: GCF_000419525.1. Classification (NCBI taxonomy): domain Bacteria; kingdom Pseudomonadati; phylum Pseudomonadota; class Gammaproteobacteria; order Thiotrichales; family Thiotrichaceae; genus Leucothrix; species Leucothrix mucor. The sequence continues at coordinate 4,616,678 of NZ_ATTE01000001.1, read as the reverse complement.
CCGGATACCGGTATTAACCAACGTCGCCTGCAATGGCCACGCGGTAAAGTACTGGGGGGCTCCAGCTCGCTAAACGGCTTGCTGTATGTACGCGGACAAGCTGAGGATTATGATCGCTGGGAAGCGCTTGGCAATAAAGGCTGGTCTTACGAAAACGTGCTTCCCTATTTCAAAAAGTCTGAAGATCAGGAGCGTGGCGAGAATAAATATCACGGCGTCGGTGGCCCATTAAAGGTGTCCGATTTGCGCTTAAGACGCCCGATTGCTGATCATTTTATCGAAGCGGCAATTCAAGCCGGCATTCCCCGCAATCATGATTACAATGGTGAAACCCAGGAAGGCGTTGGCTATTTTCAACAGACAGCCTATAAGGGGTTTCGCTGGAGTACCGCGAAAGGCTTTTTAAAGCCAGCTCGTAAGCGCCCCAACCTCACCGTCAAAACCCGTGCGCACATTGGTCGTGTTTTATTTAGTGGCACTCGGGCAGTGGGTGTTGAATTTTACAAAGGTGAAAAGCTGCAACAGGTGCATGCCAATAAGGAAGTGATTCTCTCGGCGGGCGCGATTGGTTCGCCACAGATTCTGCAATTATCAGGAGTCGGCTCTAAAGCATTGTTAGATAAACATCAGATTCCGGTAGTCAAAGATTTGCCGGGCGTTGGGCAAAACCTGCAAGACCATCTGCAAATTCGCTTGGTATTTAAAACCAGTGAAAGCACCTTGAATGACGAGCTTAATAGTTACTTCAAACAGTTTAAGGTTGGCTTGCAATACATACTGAAGCGCACTGGGCCGCTGACTTTAGCCGCTAGCCAGATTGCCGCATTCACCAAAACAGATCCCAGTCTTGACCGCCCTGATATTCAATTTCATATGCAGCCGCTGAGTGCTGATAAACCGGGTGATGGCGTGCACCCTTTCTCGGCCTTTACTGCGTCGGTGTGTCAGCTGCGCCCGCACAGCCGTGGTTATATTGAGATTAAATCCAGTGACCCTTTTGAGCATCCGGCGATTCATCCCAATTACTTATCGGATGAGCGCGATCTAAAAGTGGCGGTAGAGAGCGTGAAAATTGCTCGTAAGATTGCCGACGCGCCAGCGCTCAAGCCACACATTATTGATGAGTATGTTCCCGGCCGCCAATTCCAAACCGATGAAGAATTACTGGATGCCGCGCGCCGCTTTAGCCAAACCATTTACCACCCAACCAGCACCTGCAAAATGGGACATGATGAAATGGCCGTAGTGAATGATCGCCTGCAAGTGCATGGCATTACCGGCTTGCGCGTGATTGATGCCTCGATCATGCCGGAAATTGTTTCAGGCAATACCAATGCACCGGCGATTATGATTGCTGAGAAAGGTGCGGATATGATTTTGGAGGATGCGCGCCTGACGCAAACTGCATAAAAATCAAAGGATTCCCTGCAAAACTCAGAGACTGTACTACGCTTTAGAGAAGTCAGAACTAAATCTGACGCTGTGAGGAAATCCAATATGAAGACTCTCTCAATCAAGAGGCTGGCAGCCTTAAGCGTGTTATCCATCGCCGCTTATTTGCCAGCTTCTGCCTTTGCCAATGCCACACTCTATCAGCACTGCGACTTCGGTGGCGCACGTGTCACACTCGGCCCCGGTGACTACGATCTACCCGCGCTGAATGCCCGTGGTATTCGCAATGATGACATCTCATCACTCTCATTAAACCCCGGTTATCGAATCACTATTTATGAACATCATCGCTTCGGGGGTCGCTCCCTGACCTTCTCCGGTAACGACTCTTGCTTAGTGAATGACCGTTTTAATGACACCTTATCATCGCTGAAAATTCGCAAGATTCAACCACCACCAAGACCCGGCGTTGCCACGGTTTACCAGCACTGCAACTACGGCGGATACGGTATCAATCTACAGCCTGGGAATTATGATCTGGCTGACCTAAACCGTTTGGGCATTCGCAATGATGATTTGTCGGCACTTAAAGTGAAAGCCGGTTATGAAATTGTCGCCTATCAGCACCATCACTTTGGTGGTAAAGCACTGATATTCAGGGGCAATGATAATTGCTTGGTTGATAACCAATTCAACGACACGATTTCATCGATTCGCGTGCGTCGAGCGACTCCACCGCCAGTGGCGACGGTGTATCAACATTGTAATTTTGCAGGATATGCCCGCAATCTGGCACCAGGGCGTTATAACTTAGGTGCGTTAACTCGCTTAGGTATTCGTAATGATGACCTATCTGCGCTCAGAGTGCCTAATGGTCTGGAAATGATCGTCTACGAGCATGATAACTTCGGTGGTCGTGCATTGACCTTCCGAGGCAATGATAATTGCTTAGTGGATAATCGCTTTAACGATATTATTTCATCAGTTGTAATACGTCGGCGATAAGCAAAGTGTCCGCAGCATGGTTATGCCTTGCTGTGGACTGATTTACTGCTAAATTCCGCACCGCCCTCCAGTCTGTACAAAAAACAGTAAAATATTCTCTATTTTCTTTCCTATACTAAGAAGACCACGTGATACAGGCTAAACCACTATGGCTGACGATCAAACAGAGGATACAAGCAAGAAGCCCACTCCCCGATCTCTAAAGCATCGGGTATGGAATCTGTTGCGCAAGCTATTTGAAGGCCTGCACTGGTTAACTGAGCGTTTTATTGGTTTATTGCGCCTGACTGCCACCGTGGCGATGTTTACCATGGTCGCTTTTATCTTCTACAACGCCTACGCCAGCCGCAATACGGTGGTCGTCAAACCTTTTGATGTACCCATCGCCATGGAGCAAGGTAACCACGCACACTCCGGCCGCATTATCGCCAATATTCTCAAAGACCATTTGCTGCAAGCTGAGAACACCTTTCAGGATGAGATTAACCGGGGTCGTGGTAATGGTGGCGTCATCATCAGTCAGCCAGTGACTTCGAATGAGCAAATTCTGATTGAGGGAGAAAGTATTAAGCTGCCGGAAACCGGTATCTCAGTCGATAATGTCATCGAGTTTATTTCGGGGCTATTTGGCCGCAAGAATCTCAATGGCGCGGTGTATCTAGAAGCTGGTACGACTCAGCCAAACCTCAATAAACTGTATCTGCAAATCACTTTAAAAGGCCGGATTATCAATTTCAATGAAGATGATATTGGCCTTGAGCGACGTAAACAGTTGCCACCTACCAGCCGCGACGGGCTAAACCTGCAACTAATTTCTGCGATGCTGGAAGCCAAAAGCAAAGAAATCCTCAGCATCGCCTCCGAAGACCATAACCTCTACTATTTCTGCACCCGCAATACCGACAAGATTGAATATAAAACAGGTAAACACAGCGAATTTTTTGACTACTGCAGCCAACTACAAGACGGCAATATCACGCCGCAGAAGTTACAGGAGCTCCGTAATGATCTCGCCAAGCATCCGGATACTTTATACACCCGCAGCGTCATCGGCCCGGTGCTGGCCTTTTTGCGTGATGAAAGCGGAAAGAAGTTAGCGCAACTTTGCCAGTCTCAGCGCTCTATTGCCTCCGCGGCCTGTCAGGATGTTTCCCTGCTGGCTAAATCGATGCAATACAGCCCGTCGCGAGCGCCATATATTGATCCCATTGTCAGCGCGTCGGCATCTATTTTACCCGAACCGAAAGTGAGTGACTTACTGGTTGATCCGGGAGTTTTAGCGCCTGCGCCAGTACTGGCACCTGACCCCGTCGCCACTCCAGTTGATGAGGGGAATGAGCAAACCAAAAAAGAGCCGGGCGTTGCTGAGAAGCTGGAGAAATACTGTTTTCCAGCGAACAAAGAAAGCTATCAAATGGTAGTACTGGCCAGCACGCTGGACTCGCGGCAAGCCAATCAACTGGAGAGCGATGCCACGCAGTTATTCAATAACGGCCTGTATCAGGACTCGCTGGTGAAGTTTCAGGAAGCCATTACCCACAACTGCATGAATGCAGTGGCGTGGGCCAATATGGGTATTTTACTGAGTACCGCCAGCTTAGAATCCAAAGTGCGCAATACCGATCAGGCACAAGTTGCGCTGAAACGAGCGATAAAACTCAATGGGCGCTTGGGCTGGATACATCACAGTTTATGCGTTGCCGAAGCCTATGCTGATGACAAGGATCTGGAGCGTTATTTAGCGAATGCCAGCTGCCGCGAGGCGCGTTTAATCGAGCCAATCAGCGAAGCCTTGTACGACAAATTATTCTATATCGAGATCGCTAACCGCTATCAGGAAACCGAGCAAGCGGACAAAGCCATGGAAGCTTATATCACTGCCATGAGCACCGAAAACCGCCGAGGCTGCCATATGCAGCGAGCGGTGGAAGGCCTGTTTGAGCTGGAGGAAACTGGCAACACAGGGGCGAAGGCAGCGGCTTGTAAAATCATTAAAGCCGTTCCGCCCTCGCCAGAGAAGGTCGCTATTTCTGAGTGTGAGCAGGCGATTAGTGATCTTGCGACTGAGTCCTGCTCTTAAAACGAGCTTAGACATTGTCGCTAAGCCAAGTTTCAGCCTCCTTCCGAAAGGTCAGGCTTCAACCCTGCGGATGAACTAGGTTTCACTCCTGTTATAAGGTTGCCTTACAGGATGCCGTGCTTTTGCAAGTCCGCTCGCATTTGCTCTGGCGTGGTAAATAACTCAGCTATCCAACCAGAATCTTGCGCGCCTTTTACATTATTTGGACTGTCATCGAAGAACAAGGTGGCAGTAGGCTCCAAATCAAAGTTTGTGGCATGTAACTCGTAAATGGCAGGGTCTGGCTTGATCAACTTAACCTCACCCGAGACTGTTACACCGCGCGTAGAGCTTAAGAAACTGTGTACTTTGCCCGCTTCACGAAAAGTATCCTGATGCCAGTTAGTGAGTAATGTGACATCCCAACCAGCATCCATCACCTGCTGTAGCAACTCCACGCTGCCATCAATAGTGTGGGTCAGCATTTGAATCCAATCGCGACGGTAAGCCCGAATCAATTCTTCTTGCTCTGGGAAGTCTCTGACTAACAGCTCTTCCGCATCCACCCATTCACGGCCGCGGTCTTGTTCACGATTCCAAGCCGGTGTGCACACCTCGCTTAAAAACCACTGACGCTCCTGCACATTCGGAATCAATCTGCGATATGGCACCTCTGGATCCCAATGTAAAAACACCTGCCCGATATCAAAAACCACGTGCTTAATGTCACTCATTTACTACCTCCTCTATTGGCCAGAACAGCATACACCGAACATTCGACAAACAACAAAATTTGCATTTATTAGCTACAAGGAGTACCAATAAGGCTCGGTACGACTATTTCTGAGGAGGAATAATGATTACGTATTCGCGACTAGCCGCTACAGGGCTGATTGTTTCCTGCCTGACCGGCAATGCCTTTGCCGCTGAAAAACTCACATACTATTGCAGCGCCCAAGAAGAATGGTGCCAACTCATGGCCAAAGGCTTTGAAGAAGCCACTGGCATCAAAGTTAGCATGACTCGCAAAAGCTCTGGCGAAACCATGGCGCAGCTCAAAGCAGAAGCCAGTAACCCTAAAGGTGATATTTGGTGGGGCGGCACTGGTGACCCACACCTACAAGCGGCCGAAGAAGGCCTGACCGAACCTTATGTATCCCCTATGCGCGAAGAGCTGCACGACTGGGCCGTCAAGCAAGCGACCTCAGCCGATGACAAAACCATTGGTATTTACTTCGGTGGATTGGGCTATGGCTACAACGAAGAGCTCTTAGCAAAGAACAACCTGCCCGTCCCTGCCTGCTGGAAAGACTTGCTTAAACCAGAATACAAAGGCCATGTGCAAATGGCTAACCCAAATTCATCCGGAACCGCTTACACCACACTCGCCACCATGGTGCAGTTATTTGGTGAAGAAGAAGGCTTTGAGTTTATGAAAGGCCTGCACAAAAATATCAATCAATACACCAAGTCAGGCTCGGCACCAATCAAATCTGCGGCGCGCGGTGAAAATACCATCGGCATCGTGTTTATGCATGATGCGGTGAAGCAGGCAGTCTCCGGCTTCCCAATCAAAGTGGTGGCACCTTGTGAAGGCACAGGCTATGAAATTGGCTCCATGAGCATCGTTAAAGGCGCTCGTAATCCTGAGAATGCTAAGAAGTTCTATGATTGGGCACTTAGCGCGCCCGTTCAAACACGGTCTCTGGAAGTTAAGGCCTATCAGGTGATGTCTAACAAAACAGCGGAGAGCTCGCCGAAAGCACCGGACTTATCGCTGGTTAAGTTGATAGATTATGACTTTAAGAAGTACGGCTCTTCTGATGAGCGCAAGCGCTTGTTAAAGAAGTGGGATGACGAAGTCAGCAACCTTCCACAATAACCACTAGGGCCAGCGAACTGTGACCAACCGCCTCAATAAAACTGTGCTGATGCTATTACTGCTCGGCACGGCCGGTTTCATGCTGCTACCTTGGTATGTTCAGGAGGATGGCTTCTGGTCATTTGAATGGCTGCTGGATGGCTACCCGTTTGATTCGGACTATGCCCCAGCGGCCTTTTTACTGGCTCAGGGTGAAAAACTCTGGCTATGGCCGCTAGTGGGCTTTCTACTGGCACCGGTCACACTGCTCTTTAAAAACAAAACTAACCCCATCTATGCCCGACTCTTATTGATTTGTGGTATCGGGGGCTTAGCATTTTTACTCGGCCAAGGCTTTGCCATTGGGATTCAAGGTTGGCAAATAAATGCCTTCGAATCCCTATTCGGCGAACTGGGCGACCGGCAATTCGGGCTGGGTTATGGCGCGCTACTACTAGGACTCGCCTTCTTATTTATGATCACCAATGGCGCGGCGGCAAAAGGCGCGGTCAATGGTGATGTGTTTGTGGTTAGTGCAATCGGCTTTGTAGTCGCCATTGTTGGGATCTTTATTTTCTATCCCATTCTGCAAATGCTGACTTATGCATTTCGTGATGATGCAGGGCTTTACTCCATCACGGTCTTTTTAGAGAAATTCTTTAGTACAAAAATTTGGGGCTTGGGCTGCTTGGATGGCAGTCGAGGCTGTGGCGCAGCATGGAACTCGCTGTTTTTAGGTGTTGTTGTGGGTGCATCGACCACTTTATTAGGACTAATCTTTGCATTAGTCGCCACGCGCTCCGGCTTTCGCTACGTTAAAGTACTGCGCGCACTCACCGTATTACCGATTATCACCCCACCATTCGTAATTGGTTTGGCGATTATTTTGCTGTTTGGGCTTTCCGGTAGCGTCACCACGTTTGTGGCTGATCTATTCGGTTTACAAGCCACTCGCTGGGTCTATGGCATGCCCGGCATTATGATTGCGCAAATGCTGGCCTTTACCCCGATTGCATTTTTAGTGCTGATCGGCGTGGTTGAAGGCATTAGCCCATCTATGGAAGAAGCTGCACAAACCTTACGCGCCTCGCCATGGCATACCTTTAGAACGGTTTCATTGCCACTGATGAGACCCGGTTTAGCGAATGCTTTTTTGCTAGGCTTTATCGAAAGCATGGCCGACTTTGGTAACCCCCTAGTGCTTGGCGGCAATTTTGATGTGCTCTCTACCGAGATTTTCTTCGCCATTGTTGGCGCGCAAAACGATCAGGGGCAAGCCTCAGTGTTAGCCATCGTGCTACTCACATTCACCCTGTTAGCCTTCTTTGCACAACGGCGCTGGCTGGGTAAAAAGTCTTACACCACCACAACCGGAAAAGGCGATGGCGGCATGCATCCGAAGCTGCCACGTCGCATAAAATGGCCGGCTTACACCATCGCTTTAATTTGGACCTGCATGACGCTAGTGATCTACGCGATGATTGTTTACGGTGGTTTTGTGGAGCTATGGGGCCTGAATAACACCCTCACCTTCCGCCATTATATCGATGCCTTTGGCATTGGCTGGAATGACAATGGCATCCTCTGGCAAGGCTCGGCTTGGGACTCTTTCTGGACCACGCTACAAATCTCTGCCATCGCCGCGCCCTTTACGGCAATGATTGGTTTAGTTACCGCTTACTTACTCGTGCGCCAACGCTTTGCCGGTAAAAATGCTTTTGAATTTGGCACCATGTTGTCCTTCGCCATTCCCGGTACCGTAATCGGTGTAAGTTATATTCTGGCCTTTAATGTGCCACCGATTGAGCTAACCGGCACCGGTGCAATTTTGGTACTCAGCTTTATCTTCAGGAATATGCCAGTGGGCGTTCGTGCTGGCGTTGCCTCTATGTCGCAACTGGATAAGAGCTTGGATGAAGCCTCGCTTACCTTGGGTGCAAATGCCTGGCAAACCTTCCGGAAAATCATATTGCCACTCATGCGTCCGGCGATTCTGGCTGCGATTGTGTATAGCTTCGTACGCGCCATGACAGCGATTAGCGCGGTGATTTTCTTAGTCAGTGCAGAATACAATATGGCCACCAGCTACATTATCGGGCGCGTTGAAAACAACGACTACGGACTGGCTATTGCTTACTCCACCACGCTAATTGTGGTGATGCTGATCGCGGTTACGCTGTTCCAGTGGCTAATCATAAAACGCACCGGAACCCGGCTAGCCCCATGACAATGATAGGTAAAACACCATGAGCAAGATCAAAAGCAATGCCGCATCAGTCACCTTTAAAAATGTGACCAAGCTGTATGGTGAAACTGTTAAAGCGGTGGATGATGTCTCGCTGGAGATTGCTGCTGGCACACTGGTGACTTTACTCGGGCCTTCTGGCTGCGGCAAAACCACCACCTTACGCATGATTGCCGGACTCGAAATGGCTACCGAAGGCCGCATTTTAATTGGTGATCAGGATGTTACCCAACTCCCTGCCACCGATCGCGATGTGAGTATGGTATTTCAATCCTATGCGCTATTCCCGCATATGACGGTTGGTGAAAATGTGGCTTATGGCCTGAAGCTCAGCGGTTATAAAAAGCAGGAAGTTACCGAGCGCATGCTGGCCGGTTTGGAAATGGTTGGATTAGCCGGTTTTGATAAGCGCTTACCTAGCCAACTTTCCGGAGGTCAGCAGCAACGGGTAGCAGTGGCTCGCGCCTTGGTATTGGAGCCTCAGGTTTTATTATTCGATGAGCCATTATCCAATCTGGATGCAAAATTGCGCCGCCAGGTGCGTGAAGAGATTCGGGAAATCCAACAAAAGCTTGGATTAACCGTAGTTTATGTCACGCATGATCAAGAAGAAGCGCTGGCCGTATCAGATCGTATTATCGTGATGCGTAACGCCAGCATTGCTCAAAGCGGCACACCAAGAGAGCTTTATGAAGCACCACAAGATGCCTTTGTTGCCGACTTCATTGGTGAAGCCAATCTGATTGATTGCACCATTGAACAGGTACAGGGAGAGCTTGCCACGGTTCGCGTTGGCGCGTTGACCTTAGAACTCCCCGCCAGAGCACAACTAACGGGCGACGCAGTAATTGCCGTACGGCCAAGCCGCATCGTGCTATCCGCTCCAGACGCAGCCAACACCCTGCCAGCCAGCATCCAAAAAGCCACCTATGTGGGCAGCCATATGGAATATCGTATTGCTACCGAGTTCGGCGATTTATTTGCCGTTTCAGGTAAAGTAAACACACCTTGGAATAATGGTGATCAGGTCGGCCTTTCGTTTATGGACTCCGGCCCTGTGCTACTGCCTGCGGACTCCCGTTAAGCAAAATTACGATTCCGTAACGCCTCTTGTTTTAGCCAAAACCACCCGCATCATTTCCGCTTAGACACACTCTTAATAATTATCAGCAAACCGTTGCATCAGACTCTGATGCCTCAGGCTTTTTGCATTCAAATAAACGGACTATTCCATGTTATTAGATCCAATTAAAGTTGGCGCAATGACGCTAAAAAACCGCACGATTATGGCACCACTAACACGCTGCCGCGCGGGTCTCGAACACCAACCGAATGCCATGATGGCAGAATATTATTCGCAACGCGCCAGTGCTGGCCTGCTGATTACCGAGTGCACCATGGTGATGGAAAATACCTCTGCATTTGGAACTGAGCCAGGTATTTACTCTGAAAAGCAAATTGAAGGCTGGAAGCTAACCACCGACGCAGTACATAAAGCTGGCGGCAAAATCTTTATGCAAATCTGGCATGCCGGACGCGCAGCACACCCTGATTTAAACAATGGCGCAGAGACCGTTTCGGCCAGCGCAATTGCGATTGATGGCGAAATTCATACTCCGAATGGCATGGTGCCAAATGCAACCCCTCGCGCACTTCGCGATGATGAGATTCCGGGCATTGTTGAAGCCTTCGCACAAGCCGCTAAAAATGCGATTGCTGCCGGCTTTGATGGCGTGGAAGTACACGGTGCAAACGGCTACCTGATTGACCAATTCCTACGCGAAAGCGCAAACCAGCGCAGTGCACCCTATGGTGGCTCAATGGAAAATCGCGCACGTTTCTTATTTGAAGTATTAAGCGCGGTAACGGATGCGATTGGCAGCGAGCGTGTTGGTGTGCGCTTATCCCCACTCAACAGCTTTAACAGCATGAAAGACAGTGATCCGGTTGGCTTGGTGACTTATCTGGCTACTCGCTTGGACAAAATGAATCTAGCTTATCTGCACATGATGCGCAGTGATTTCTTCGGCCAGCAGGAAGCCGACGTAATGACTGCCGCTCGTGAAAACTATCAGGGCATACTGATCGCCAATATGGGCTATAACGCAGAAGAAGCGGAGCAGGCTATTGCCGAAGGTAAGGCTGATACGATTGCGTTTGGAACAGGCTTTTTAGCGAACCCTGATTTGCCAGAGCGAATTGCTAAAGGTATTGAATGGAATGCACCGGACCAGAGTACATTTTATACGCCGGGTCCAGAAGGCTATACCGACTACCCTACGCTTTGAATAGTGACGTTACCCATAGAACGATTACTCGTGGATACTAAAAATCCTGCAAATCCGGACTTGAACTCCGGATTTGCAGGATATACTCTAGTTACATGATCCCACGACACCTAACATCAGAGCTGCTCACACAGCTTAAAGAGTACCCGATCGTTACCGTACTCGGTCCAAGACAAGCCGGTAAAACGACGCTCACCCGTAATGCTTTACCCGATTATGACTACGTCAGTCTGGAAAATCCGGAAACCCGCGCTATCGCGACAGAAGATCCCAAGGCTTTTCTCAAGCAGTACTCAGGCAAGGTAATTTTCGACGAAATCCAACGCACACCGCACTTACTCAGCTATTTACAGGGCATCGTGGATGAGACGGGTGAGAATGGCCAGTTTGTATTAACCGGCTCTCATCAACTGGAATTGCGCGCAGCCATTACGCAATCACTGGCAGGCAGAACCGGAATGCTGCATTTGCTACCTCTCAGCATTGCGGAGCTCAGCGAGGCTGGAATCAGTTTTGATACATTCGAAGAGTACATCTTTCAGGGTTTTTTGCCACGTATTTACGATCAGAAACAGCGCCCACATACTGCCTACGCCAACTACTACCAGACTTATCTGGAGCGCGATGTTCGCCAAATCATTAACTTAAAAGACGTCACTTTATTTGAAAAATTCATCAAGCTATTGGCCGGTCGCGTGGGCCAGTTGGTGAATTTCGATTCGTTATCTAATGATGTTGGCGTGGACAGTAAAACCATTAAAAACTGGTTATCCATTCTGGAAGCTTCTTTTGTCGTATTCAAGCTGCCGCCCTACTTTGAGAATTTTGGGAAGCGCGTGATTAAGTCGCCAAAGTATTATTTCACGGATACCGGATTGTTGACTTACTTGCTCGATATTGAACGAGTCAATCAGGTTCGTAGAGACCCCTTAATCGGAAATATCTTTGAAAATCTGGTTATTCTGGAAGCGCTAAAAACTCGCTACAACCATGGCTTATCGCCGAATTTGTATTTCTTTCGTGATGGTGCTGGCCATGAAGTTGACTTGCTGTTTAAGTCCGGCAGCCAGCTATCAGGTGTGGAAATTAAAGCAGCATCTACCTGGAATGCTCGCTTTAAAAAAGGCCTACAGCACTTTTCTGAAAAAAACGCGGCATTGGCGCAGTCCCATGTGGTTTACAGCGGAGACAGCATTGAGTTCAGTGATGGCACCAACGCTGTCTCATATTTAGATGTGGCAACATTATTCTAAACCACCTTCGTAAACCTTAAGCAACCACAGCATTAATTACGTTCATTAATCGCACTGAGCATTGACTCCTCATCACTTATCGCTGTTTGTGGCTTTAGGTTGTTAAGACTGCCTTTACTGATACCACTTACCTTTTTCGCCACCTTCTGATTAGCCCGATACCGCCGAATCCCATCTACAATAAACAACAACACCGCCAGCCAAACAAAACCATAACCCACAAACTGATGGAACGTAAACGTTTCCTTAAACACGAACAGCCCAAACATTAAATGCATGGTCGGTGCGATATATTGAAAAATCCCCACCAAGCTCAACGGCACATTCTTAGTCGCAGAAGCAAATAACAATAAAGGTACTGTCGTGATCAAACCCGCCCCAATCAGTAGCCCAATATCTAACGGGCCGGAGTGTGCAAAGCTCCCCACGCCCTGCCATTCGCTATAAAGCAAAAATCCAAGCGCTGGCAAAAACAGCACACAGGTTTCCACGGTCAAACCAGAAATAGACCCCAGCGGCGCTTTCTTTTTAACCAAGCCATAAAAGCCAAAGGAGATGCCCAGCGTTAAAGCAATCCAAGGAACTTGACCATACACTAGCGCCAGATATAGCACGCCGCAAAATGCCGAGCCAACCGCTACCCATTGCAATTTACGCAGTCTCTCTTTCAAGAACACCACACCGAGCAACACACTCACTAGGGGATTAATGAAATAGCCCAAGCTGGTTTCAACCACAAAACCGGCATTCACCGCCCACACATAAACCACCCAGTTGATGCTGACCAACACCGCAGCCAGCGCATAAATGCCGACCGTGGTTTTATTGCGAACGCCCGCCATTAGCTCTTTGCTGCGCTTGGTGAGCAGGATCACGATAAACAGAATCACAAAGGACCAAGCAATGCGATGCGCCACAATTTGCGTGGCCGGTACTGACTGCAACAGCTTCCAATACAGCGGGAATAATCCCCAGATGAAAAAGGCGCCAATGGCCTGCATAAATCCCAAATTCATAGTACTGACCTTGCTTAATGAGCTCCCGACTCTAAGCGAATGACTCGGTGCATGGCCAGCGTTATTTCATCAATCGGAGTAATGCGTCTCAAAGTGCGTGCGCATTGCGGCCAGCCCGTCTTTAAACACTTGATCGCGGCCAATACCAATGCGGAAATGATCTTGCGGTACGTCCGTCAATTCGGAGGAATAAATCGACGATGGCAGTAGCAGCACGCCACTTTCCTCAATCAATAATCGGCAGAATTCTTCCCCGGTTCCGGGGCCGGTGTATTTAGGAAATGCAACACAGCCACCCATTGGGCGTTGCCATTCAACCAGTCCCGGAAAGTCATTAAATAACTGCTCCAGTAACACCACATTGTCCAGCATGATAGCGTGGTTGCGGCCCAGTATCTGCTCACGGTTTTTAAGGGCAATCAGTGATAATTGCTCAGAGGGTGCCGAGTTACAAATCGACAGATAATGCTTATAGCGCTCTACTTTTTGCAGCAGTGCTTTATCCTGACTGGCAATCCAGCCCACGCGTAAGCCCGGCATGCCATAGGCTTTAGACATCACGTTGAGTGAAATACCCCGCTCATAAATATCAGCGATTTGCGGCATGCGGTTGCTAGGGTCAAGCTCAACGCCGTAATACACCTCATCGCTCAGCAGATACAAGCCATGCTCGCGGCATAAGGCAATCAGCGCATCTAAGTCCTCACGCCCCATCAACATGCCGGTTGGGTTATGCGGGAAGTTCAGTGAAATCAGTTTGGTATTGGGCTGAATCGCCGCGCGTACATCATCAAGATCTAATCGCCAACCGCCATTAGCAATGCCGTTTTGATCAGGCTGTGGCGGCTGATAGTGCATCGGTACGCCGGTCACTTCACACACTGATAACGGCACCGTTTCGGCACTTTGATAATTTGGGGTGGGTACGATGACATGATCATCGGCGCTCAACAGCACTTTGGCAACGGTATACAAGCCTTCGCCCGCACCAGCTAAACACAGAATATTCTCTGGTTGCATGCACTCATAGGTTTTGGCGATTTCCACTCGCAGCGCGGGCGCTCCCCACGTTTCGGTGTAGCCAAGCCATAGGTTTTCAAACGCGGATTTATCTTCCGGTGATGCCATGGCAAGCAGTTCAGATAAGCTCATGCTTTCCAAATCCGAAGCCGTCATGTGGTGTTTAGCGTTGAATTCCCAGCGGGAGAAAAAGACTTCGAGACCAAAGTCGCGCATAGGCTTGGCGTGTGTCATGGCATTTCCTGTAGTGAGGGTTTGGAGTCGTCTTTATATCGCTAATAAGACGACTCCGGCAATCCCCATACTAAGCTTAAATACGCCCTTCCTCTACTGCATGGCAGGCCACGCCGCCGCCATCCACCTGACGCACTAAGGGAATCTCTTCCTTACAGCGCTGGTTAACGTGCGGGCAACGTCCGTGGAATACGCAACCACTCGGCAAATTTACCGGCGTTGGCACTTCACCGTGCAGCTTAATGTGCGGACGCTTTTTCGCATCCAAACGTGGAATCGCCGATAACAGCGCCTGCGTGTAAGGGTGCTTTGGCGTCGCAAACAAGTCAGCCGTTTTCGCCACTTCACACACCGTACCGAGATACATCACAGCAACCCGTGTTCCAAAGTGCTCAACCACCGACAAATCATGCGTGATAAACATATAGGTAAGATTACGTGCTTCCTGCGCTTCCATCAGCAAGTTCAGCACTTGCGCCTGAATCGACACATCCAGCGCCGAAATCGGCTCATCAGCCATAATGAACTCAGGGTCGACCGCTAAGGCCCGCGCAATACTAATACGCTGACGCTGACCACCGGAGAACTCATGCGAGAAACGCACGCCCCAGCCAGGGTCAATTCCGACCGACTCCATGACTTCGACGACTTTGTCCTTAACCTCATCTTCACTCCAACTAGGATTGTGAAAACGAATCGGCTCTTGCAGCGTCTTGTTAATGGTCATCCGCGGGTTGAGCGAGGCGTAAGGGTTCTGGAAAATCATCTGCATTTTCCGGCGATACGGCAGCAGTTCCTTAGCGCTTAAGTGATCAATGCGCTCGCCACGGTAATGAATTTCACCTTCGCTCGGTGTTAGCAAACCCATCACATTACGCGCGACAGTCGACTTTCCGCAGCCAGACTCACCCACGATACACAAGGCTTCGCCGGGCTTAACATCCAAGGTCACACCGTTGATGGCATGTACAAATTCCTGCTTACGAACGAGACGCCCGCCCTGAAACTTGATCTGATCTAAAAAGTCACCAGAGATTGAGAAACGTTTGTGCAGATTTTTAATTTCAACTAATGGCGCGGATGAATTACCCATGTGGCACCTCATTCTCCGGACTATACAAATGACAGGCTACTTTGACATCTTGCTGGAGTTGTAAGCCCGGCACCTGCGTTTTACAAACCTCAATCGCACGATCGCAACGCGCTCTAAACGCACAGCCATCAGGAATCGATTGCAGCGATGGCATAGAGCCCGGGATTTGATTCAAGCGTTGGCCAGGCGTTGTCATTTCCGGCAAAGCATTGATCAAACCGTGGGTATAAGGATGGCGCGCATTGTGAATAATTTCCTGCGTCGGGCCTTCCTCAATAATGCGTCCGGCGTACATCACCATGGTGCGTTGAGTAACTTCTGCCACCACGCCCAAGTCATGCGTAATCAGCATCAGCGCCACATTGTGCTCTTTGCACAAAGTGAGAATCAGATCCATGATCTCCGCCTGAATCGTCACATCCAGTGCCGTAGTCGGCTCATCCGCAATGATCAAATCAGGGTCGAGCAGCAAGCTAATCGCGATAACAATACGCTGGCGCATACCACCGGATAACTCATGCGGATACTGATCTAAACGCGTTTCCGGCGAGGGAATTTGCACCTGCTTGAGCTTATCCAAAGCAATCGCACGCGCTTCCGCTTTGCTAATCTTGCGATGCGCATGTAAGCACTCAACCATCTGAGCACCAATGGTGAGCACTGGGTTCAGCGTCATCATTGGGTCCTGAAAGATCATGGCAATGCGATTACCGCGAATGCTGCGCAGCTGCTTGTTATCCATCACTGCAAGGTTTTGATCTTCGTAAACCACTTCGCCATGCGTGATCGCACCGGGCTTACTAATCAAGTTAATAATCGAGAATCCCAGTACCGACTTTCCGGCACCTGACTCTCCCACCACACCCAAGCGCTCACCGCGCTCCAGTTTAAAACAGATATCCCGCAGTGCCGTCACTGCACCCTGTCTCAGGGCAAACTGCACTTCGAGATTATTGACCGATAATAATGGCATAAGTCTCTCCTAGCCTTTGTACAGTTTGGGGTTTAGCACATCACGCAGCCAGTCACCGAGTAGATTCATGACCAATACAATGGCGATTAGAATCACACCGGGAATCACTGAAATCCACCAAGAGCCTGATAGGATATACGCGAAACCACTGGAAATTAGCGAGCCTAATGACGGCTGCGACACCGGCATACCCAAGCCTAAGAACGACAAAGACGCCTCAGAGATAATCGCATTCGCGACCTGCACCGTGGAGATCACCAAAATCGGTGACAAGGTATTGGGCAAAATGTGGCGGAACATAATGCGTGGCGATGGCAAACCCATCACGCGTGCCGCATCCACATATTCCTTCTCTTTTTCAGCCAATACCGAGGCACGAATGGTGCGCGCATATTGCGGCCACTCGGCAATACCAATGACCAGTACCAGCATAATTACTGCCAGCTCCTGATACAGCTCTGCCCCAAAACTCGCTTGGAAAATCGCCAAGACAATAATCGCTACCATCAAAGTAGAGAACGATAATTGGATATCAGCCATACGCATTAACACGCTATCGACACGACCGCCGATATAGCCTGCGGCCAAGCCAAAAATGATGCCCAGAAAGGCCTGCAACATTACCGCACAGATACCAATCATTAGCGAGAGGCGCGTGCCATATAAAATGGTCGACCACATATCACGGCCTTGGGCATCCGTACCGAGCCAGAATCGTGAGTCGCCGCCCTCTTTCCAACTTGGCGGGATTTCCGAATCCATAATGTCGATGGCAGCCAGATCATAAGGGTCGAATGGCGCTAGAATCGGCGCGCACAACGCCATGATCACGGCGGTCAAAAACAGCAGGAAGCTAATCTGTGCCACACGGTCAGTTTTGAAACTGTGCCAAAAGTGCGAGCCAAGGAACCGCTTCATGCGGCTCGGGCGTTCACCGACCAATCGCTTAGCCGCTTTCTTTGTTGTGTTATCACTCATAGTATTCATCGCCTCACCGCTTTATCAGTTTGACGGTGGGATTAACCAAACCGTAAATCAGATCAACCAAGGTATTGGTAATCACAAAAATAGCCCCGACCACAATCAGGTACGCCACAATCAATGGGGTATCGACACGGTTAACAGCTTCCAGGAACAAGAAGCCCATACCCGGCCACTGAAACACGGTCTCAGTCAAAATGGTGTAAGCCACCATGGTTCCAATCTGTACCCCACCCACCGTAATAACCGGCAGCATGGTGTTTTTCAAAGCATGCAGAAAGTAGATACGCTTCGGTGAAATCCCTTTAGCCCAGGCAAATTTCACGTATTCCGACTGCAACACTTCCATCATTTCAGAGCGAATCAGTCGAATAAACAACGGCAACATAATCGAAGCCAGCGTGACGGATGGCAACACCAAATGCTTCAAGCCATCGGCCGTCAGCAGTACCGTGTCCCAGTTTTCAGTGATCTGATAGGTTTCACCACGCCCGTAGGATGGCATCCAACCTAGCTCAACTGAGAATAAGTATATGAGTCCGATGGCGGTCAGGAATACCGGCACAGAGATACCGACGGTACTGATCCCCATAATAATTTTGGAGGCGAAGTGTTTGGGGTGAATGGCGGTGAACACACCGAGCGGCACCGATAAACACACAATAATAATTGTCGCGCCAAACACCAACTCCAGCGTGGCCGGCAGCTTTTTCGCGATAACTTCTAAAGCAGGTTCTTTAAAAAAGTAGGAGGTGCCAAGGTCGCCCTGTACGGCCTTTTTGGCAAAGCGCCAGTACTGCACAAAAAACGGGTCGTTAAGCCCCATATCATCGCGCATGAGTTGACGTTCTTCTTCGGAGACGGACTGTCCCACCAGATCCCGGAGCGGGTCACCGAGATTATCTTGAATGGAAAAACTGATCACGCTGATAACGAACATCACGACCAGTCCTTGCATCAACCGCTTGAGCAAGAATGCAATCATTGAAATACTATCTTTTGAATTTGGGGAAGGCCGCTCACAGAGTAGTGAGGCCACTGTTGTTACAACAAACGATTATCGAAGGGCTTGCCGCCATGTCATAACGGCAAGCCCAACTGACTGTGTGGCTATCTTATTTTTTGATAACCAGATCGCCCAAGTATGGGAAATCCATTACGTTAAGCACTGGCTCGATGTCCACTTTCTTGTTCGCAGCCCATGCCAGGTTCTGCCAATGTAACGGCACGAAGGCACCATCGTCATACAACATTTGCTCGATCTTCTGCATGATCTCAGCACGCTTTTCAGGATCAACAATTGCATTCGCTTCAGCCATCATCTTGTCAGCTTCAGGGTTACAGTAGTTACCTGCGTTGTATTGACCAGCACCAGTCTCTTTGTTTGGACATGCAGTCAGGAACTCGAAGAAGTTATTACTATCTTCAGTATCTGAGTGCCAGCCGATCATCATCATGTCAGCAGCGCGCGCATCAAACTCGGGCCAGTACTGTGCTTTTGGCAGAGTCTTCAGCTCAACTTTGATCTTGATTTTTGCCAGCATAGAAGCCACTGCCTGAGCGATTTTGTCATCGTTCACGTAGCGGTTATTCGGTGCCATCATCGTCACGCTAAAGCCATCTTCATAGCCTGCTTCTTTCATCAGCTCTTGCGCTTTAGCCACATCATAACGTGGAACCAATGCTTCGTTGTGACCCAAGTAACCTGCAGGGCTCAACTGGCCAGATGCCGTCGCAAAACCTTTCATGATTTTGTCTACGATACCCACTTGATTGATTGCATAGTTAACCGCTAAGCGAACTTTAGGGTTCTTAAATGCTTCAACGCGTTCCTGATTCATCTGGAACGTGATAATCCGTGTACCACCCATGGTGATCAGATCAACTTTATCACTTGCCTTAATACGCTCATGATCGTTTGGTGGAACCGGTGCAATGAAATCCACATCGCCAGACAGCAGTGCTGCAACACGAGTTGGATCTTCTTTGATCGGTGTCAGAACGATTTTAGACACGTTACCTTTTGACTCGGTATCCCAGTAATCCGGATTACGAGCAAACTCAACTTTTACACCCTGCTCGCGGCTTGTTACCGTGAATGGGCCAGTACCGGATGAGTTACGTGATGCGAATGAATCACCCGCTTTTACGATGGCATCTTTCGGCTTACCGTTTTCATCCATGCCTTCGTAGAAAGCACTGTCCATTGGGAAGATGTAAGTCGCGTTGTTTAGTACCAATGGGAATGGCTTATCGGTAACCAAATCAACCGTGTAGTCATCAACCGCTTTAGCTTCTTTAAAGATGCTAAAGATACCTTTGAAGTCTGGGGATTCTTTCAAACGGTTAAAGGTAAACAGCACGTCTTTGGCTGTCATCTCGTTACCAGAATGGAATTTTACGCCCTTGCGCAGGAAGAAACGCATAGTGTTGTCGTCAACCTGCTCCCACTTTTCAGCAAGGCGAGGCTCGAAGCTTAAGTCTTTTGCCCAACGTACCAACGGATCAAAAGTCATATGGGAAAGCTGTAAAGTTCCACCTGAAAGCTGCTCTTGAGGGTCCATACTGACTGGGTCAGCATCGTAGGCCATTTTCAGGGTTTCAGCAGAAGCTGAAGCCATTAGCCCCATGCTCAGGAATGCGCTAGCAATCAGCGTTAAACGTTTTTTCATACTTCCATCTCCAAATAAGTAGAGTAATAAACTTAATCTTATATTCGCGATACAATATACCATCTATCTACATTTTGAATACTTATATTTACTAGTCAACTATATATCGAATACATGAATTTTTCGCCAATCAAAACTGTTTTGTCGGGTAATTACTCAGCCGGCAATTTCACACTAAAACCACTCCAGGCGAACTCACCTTCACTACCCTTCACGGTCCAACGTCCTTCAAAGCTTGAATAATTACCGTTAAAACCGAATGTTACATCGCCGCTTCCGTATCGGTCTTGCCAGCGACACTTTACTTCACGCGCACGGCTATCGGTACAGTTAGTCAAACGGCCATTGATCAGACGCGTTGGTTCACTCATGTAATACAGGCCAGCAGAAGTCCCCGTCGCAGGGTTAGAGGCCTTATTGAAGACGGTAATAATCGGCAAAAACTCATTTGAACTCTCAATTCTGCCTAAATATCGACCGGCAAATGAGCGCGGCGGAACGGCTCGAATCTGGTTTTGAATTACAGCTGAGTAGCTAACCGAAAAGCTGGTAATGCTGTCCGGCAATTGACCAAGGTTGCCCTCCAAGGCATTGCGTACCCGTTCCACGGCATCATTCGTGGCGTTCTCGGTCGGCCCGAAACTCACACTAATGGACGCCTCGCCATCGCTGGATTTTGCGGAGATCAGTTTCACCCCATCCAAACTGCGCATCAAGACCTCGACAGGCGCCGAAATCGTACTGGCCACAGCATCGGCATCTAACTCGCTGACAACAATCTCAACTACCACAACACTTTCAGCATCTTCAGCCTGTACATTAAGTACACACACGAAAAGCAATACGAAGGAGGCCAATAGGGTCTTGAAATTTGCCATCATTTATCTCGCTCCATAGTTCAGGTAATCAGTCTTGAGATTCGCACAAGCAGCACAAGTAGACAAGAAAATAAGCAATCATTTCAGACAAGCTCCAACAAATTGATTTACATCAAAGCCAGCCAATCCCCTTTAACAGTAGCATAAGCCTTTATTTTGAGCGCATAGGGGCACTTCTAATGTCACTGGACTTTAATCTTGATCTGCTAGAAAAATACGATACGCAAGGTCCACGGTATACCTCCTACCCGACTGCGCCCGAGTTTGTGGGTAATTTCGGTCAGCAGGACTACATTCGCCATGCCAGCAACAGCAATGACGAGCTGATTCCGCGGCCACTATCGCTCTATATTCACATTCCTTTTTGTCACTCGCTTTGCTACTACTGCGGCTGCAACAAAATTGTGACGCAAAATCCGGATAAGGCCGAGCTATACCTCGAATACCTATTTCGTGAAATCGAAATGCAAAGCCGCTTATTTGCCTCCGACCGCTTAGTCACTCAAATTCATTTAGGCGGCGGCACACCGAACTTCCTAAGCACGGAACAGCACCGCGAATTGCTGAGCATGATCGCGCGCCACTTCCACTTAAGCTATCCGGAAGACTTAGAAATCAGTATTGAGATCGATCCGCGCTTTGCCAGCTACACCGATATTAACGAGCTCGCGACATTGGGCTTTAACCGCATCAGCATTGGCGTGCAGGATTACACCACCGAAGTGCAGCATGCCATTAACCGTGTACAAAGCCGTGAACAAGTCGATACCGTCTTTGATGCTGCGCGCTCCAGCGGTGTGGAATCCATTTCAGTAGATTTGGTGGCAGGCCTACCCTTCCAAACCCGCGAAAGCTTCCGTGACACC
Source organism: Leucothrix mucor DSM 2157 (assembly GCF_000419525.1). Taxonomy (NCBI): domain Bacteria; kingdom Pseudomonadati; phylum Pseudomonadota; class Gammaproteobacteria; order Thiotrichales; family Thiotrichaceae; genus Leucothrix; species Leucothrix mucor. The sequence continues at coordinate 4,594,842 of NZ_ATTE01000001.1, read as the reverse complement.
TTGCAACAAGTCGTGGACTCCGGCGCCGATCGCATTGCCATTTACGGCTTTGCCTTTATGCCTAACCGGATTCGCGCTCAAAAACTGATTGACCCTAAGTCACTGCCAGACCGTGACACGCGCTTAGCCATTAGCCGCGACACCATCGAGTTTTTAACCGATGCGGGCTACGTGCATATTGGTATGGATCACTTTGCGCGCCCCAGCGACTCGCTGTCAATCGCACTGAAAAATCACAGCCTGCAGCGCAATTTCCAAGGCTATGCCACGCATTCCGAATGTGACCAAATCGGACTTGGCGTTAGCTCCATTAGTAAAGTGGGCAATGCTTACAGCCAAAATTCCAGCTCATTGCCTGAGTATTATGCGCACCTTGATGCGGGTGAATTACCCATCCAACGCGGCGTCAGCCTAAGCAAGGATGACATGATTCGCGCACGCGTGATTCAGCAGATTATGTGCCAGCAAACCGTGGACTATGCTCCGATTGAATCGGAGTTTGGAATCGACTTTGCTGAGTACTTTAATGATGAGCTCTACAAGCTCTCTCATTTTGAAAAAGATGGCCTGATTCATCAGGAAGCGGAGCGCTTTAGTATTAGCAATGCAGGACGTTATTTCTTACGCAATATTGCCATGACGTTTGATCGCTACTTAGCCATTCAACTGCAGGACAAAGACAATCAGGTGCTCCGCTTCTCCAGAACCATCTAAAACAAGCCCGAAAATAATAATTAATTACAATCTAACATAAGGTTTTTGAACAGGAGTTCTGATAAGCTACTGCGGTATATAAGCTAACAACGCTTTTCTCAGGACGAGTTCAGGACTGTAATGACCGATAAGGATGTTAGACAAGAGCTAATTACGCAGGAAGAAGCGGAACATTGGAAAAAAGTTCTGCGCGGCGAGCTAACACCTGAAGAAAACGATAATGCCCAACGCGAAGCCGACATGATTCGCAGCTATCTGATTAAACGCGATCAGGATAAAGCGATTCAATCGCTGGCCCTGGATGATATTCGCAATGATATTTCTCCAGAGCAATCGAGGCTTATTTACCGGCAAGCGAGCCAAGCTATCCATAAACGCGCATCTCCAAACAGACTGGGGCAACTCATGCCTTATCTACTTGGCGCGCTAGTTGGTGCATCGGTGGTTATCTTTACCTACCTATTAGTGGCCGATGAGCAAGACTCGCCAACGGCCTTAGCCACGGCCAACCTTGATAACTCACGGCTAAACAACGGCGATTACCGTATTGCAAAACCAGGCGAAGCACCCGACAAATACCCCAATATGCTCCCCATGCCTGCTGGCAGATTTACCATGGGCTGCAGCGCCGGCTGGGATAATGGCCTTGGTTGTAAACGTGATGAATACCCACCGCATGATGTTTCCATCGAGCCCTTTGATATTGCGCAGCACGAAGTCACGGTTAGCCAATTTGAATACTTTGTCGAAAGCACTAATTACAAAACCACCGCCGAAGCCAATGGTCAGGGTTGCGGCCAAATCAATGCCATCAACCACTCTCCAAATCCAATTGAACAACGCCAAACTAACTGGCGCACACCAGGCTTCACTCAGGAAAGCCAGTTTCCGGTGACTTGTGTTAGCTGGGAAGATGCGCATGCCTATATCGACTGGCTAAGCCTGCAACTGGGCGAACAGTACCGGCTACCCAGCGAAGCCGAATGGGAATATGCAGCACGCGGCAGGCTAGCGACAGCTTTTTATTGGGGTGGCCAGCCAGACCCGAAACATGCCAATTACAGCGCCGAAGCCAAATACAATAACTGGACCCATACCGCGCCAGTTGGCAGCTATCCAGCAAACGAATTCGCTCTGCATGATATGGCGGGCAATGTGGCAGAGTGGATAGAGGATTGCTCCCACCGCACGTATACATTTGCGCCAAACGATGGCAGCGCATGGACTGAGCTCTGTGCAGATATTAATGTGCGAGTATTACGGGGTGGTGCCTGGAACAGCCGTGGGCAAGATATTCGCTCCGCCAACCGGGAGTTCGCCGATAAAGCAACCAGTCGTCCGAACTTCGGCTTTCGGGTTGCTCGCAGTTACACGCCTAACTAGTTGAGTTCGCGCTCCAGCTTTTTAACCTTTTTTAGCTGCGCACGAATCACTTCCAGCTTGCCCTCGATCGTATCGCGACGCGCCAGATTAATACTCTTTCTCAGCTTACGATGGTAATGCGCTTTTTTCTCAACCAGCGCAATCCGTAGCTTACGCAGCTCTGACTTTTCAACGCGCTCGCCATCTTCATCATTCAGGCGATCCATCATGGTATTAAACGCTTCACGGAGTTGTTTAAACTTCATAGTATTCCCTTAAGGTTTCTGCGAGCGGCTGATCTCCTCAACTTCCTCTGGGCTTAACATCACTTCCTGAACCACTTCAGTGACTCTTTCATTATGCGTCGTCAGCAAAGTTTGTGTAATAGAAATCAACTTATTTGCTGAATCCTGTGCATATTTCGAGTCATTCAGTAAGGAAGTCGCCATCATTGATGAAATCTGCCCTTTTCGCAGTAACTCACTGACCCGTCGGTTTATTCGCATATCGGCCTCGGCTGACTCCACTTTAAGCTCATCCAATTCCAATACCGACAGGGCATCGTCGGCCATATCCCTGGCCCGGTAAATCTGGCGGAGAATCGTCGCAATTCTCAACCGAAGCTGATTGTACTCACCTTGTATGACAGAATTATGAGAGAGCATAAAGCGATTGGTATTTTTCCGTAAGTGCTTAATATCTTTCACACTTTCAACGACATCCGAGGCCGCCATACTCAGTTTCAGCAACTCCCCTGAATATTTTTCAGGCATACTATGCGCATTCGCCTTGGCAGTAAACTCAATAATGGCGGCGTATAAGGTTTTAACTTTGTTCTCATACACCTCATCGAGATCAAAAATAATCAGCTCGCGGTCTTTAGCAATCACAGAACCTAATTCTTCATTCCCCAGAATTTGATGCTGCCGTAAATTAATACCATGGGCAATAATCTCAAAGGCTGAATCCAGCAAGTGCCAGGTTTCATTTTTAACCGCCGTCAGCATGGTTTCCGGAAAATCTATCACCGATGAATTCAGGAATTTCGGCGCGGTAAGCGCTTTGGTACGAGCCGGTAAATAACGAACCAGCGCGGCAGCTAATTGCTTAATAAACGGCGTCATCACCAGTACGCCAGTGAGATTAAACAGCGTGTGGAACATGGCTAGCTTTTGGGTGTAGTTATCGGCGGCGATACCGACTTGCAAGCTCAACCAATCCACCGCTTGCATAAACTGCTGCAAGCCAGCAATTGCGATCAGGCCAGTAATCACATTAAACAGTAAATGCGCACCTGCCAGCCGCCGACCTTCCACATTTGCGCCGATGGCACTGATTAATGCCGTAATGGTGGTGCCGACATTCGCACCAATGGCCAGCGCCAACGCATTGTCATAGGTGATTTGAGATGAGGCTAAAGCGGTTAAAATCAGCACCATGGTGGCGTGGCTGGATTGCATCACCACAGTCGCTAGCGCGCCAATCCCTGCAAATAAAAACAAACCGGCATAGCCATCAACACTCAGCGCCGAGAGATCAAAATGCCCTTTAAAGACCTCAAAGCCTTCCTTCATGTAGTGAATGCCGAGGAATAAAAAGCCCAAGCCTGCCAGCACCGAGCCAATCCCTTTGGCGTAGCGCGACTTTTGGAAATTCAGCACGATACCAAACACCAGCATGGGCATGGCATAAGCTGAGATATCCACCTTTAAGCCAAAGCTAGCCACCAGCCACGCGCCGGTTGTGGTGCCTATATTAGCCCCGAAAATAATCCCGATACCTGCCACCAGACTAATCAAGCCCGCACTTAAAAATGAAATCGTCACCACAGAGACTAAGGAGCTGGACTGCATGAGCGTAGTCGACACCATCCCGAAACTCAGGCTTTTTAAAGTGGTATTGGTGCTTTTAGCGAGGATGCGCTCCAACATGCCACCGGTGAACGCTTTAAAGCCCTCCTCCAGAAACAACATGCCGAATAAGAAAATCGCCACACCCGCCGCAATCTCTTTAAACGCAGGGCTAATCCAAAAGCCATACGCGAGAATCAGCAGAATGATTGGTAATAGTATTTTTTTTAAAATCATTATTAGAGGTCAGGTTAGGTCAATTACTTTGCCACAACAGCCATAGTTATCATCCTATCATTGATGCAGCAAAATTCCTCCTATTCAGGTGGTTCTCTGGCTGAGATTACATTCCGTTACAATCCCGCAATCTTTTGGCAAAACTCTTCGCGTACTCTGCCGCCGTTAACAACTTATGCACCAGCATAAGCGCTATAACTTTTGAGGAGAGTAGGAAATGCAACTAATTAAACGCAAGGAAGGCGAGCAGCAGCCTTATTGGCCGCTCGGGCCGTTCCATGTTCGACTGCCGTTTATTCATTACCGCTGGGAAGCCGCGGAAATGATTCAAGGCACCATTATGTTTGTCGTCGGTCTGGCGATGATTCCCCTGCTAGAGCGCACGCTTGGCATTCCTTATGAAGCCGCACTGGCCTTTACCTTTGTAGCAGGCTTGCTGTATACCTTGCCCGCGCTGCTGGGTGTACCGTTGGTTCCAGGTTGGATTACGCCCGCGATTCCGGTTGTGCTGGTGTATCTCAATGGCTTTGAGCCCGGCCCCGATGCCATACAAGCCTTATTTGCCTTGCAGATTGAGGTGGCGATTATCTTCTTTATTCTCGGGGTCACGCGGCTTGGCTCCAAGCTGGTTGAGATCATTCCCAACTCCTTGAAATCAGGCATTATTATTGGTGCCGGTATTGCCGCACTTATGGGGGAGCTAAAAGTCGGTGGCCGTATTGGTGGCACGCCAATCTCATTGATTTTAGGTGCAGTTATCTCAGCCTACATACTGTTCTCACTATCGTTTAAGAACCTCACCGAAAACCATCCGATTGCCCGCAAAATTGCCAACTTCGGCATGGTTCCGGGTATGGTATTGGCGATGCTGATCGGTTGGGCTGTTGGCGAATACCCGCTGCCTAGCATCGAATGGGGTATTACCCAGCCAAACTTCCCGCTGCTCTCTGAGTACTTAGTATTTAACGTCGGCTTCCCGAACTGGGATGTGTACCTGATTGCGATTCCAACCGCCATTATTGCCTACGTCATTGCTTTTGGTGACATTGTTATCGGCTTTACCTTGGTTAAGCGTATCGATCACCTGCGTACCGATGAGAAGATCGATATGAGTATCGACCGCGTTCACTTGGTGACTGGTATTCGTAACTTAGTCCATTCATTCTTTGCCCCTTGGCCTGGTCTGGCGGGTCCACTTTGGACTGCTGCACACGCGACCGTTGCTGAGCGTTATGCGATCGGCCGTAAGTCTATGGACTCGATTTACAGTGGTGGCGGTACCTTCTGGATTACCGGTTTAATCGCACTGTTTATCTTGCCACTGGTAACCCTGTTTAAACCTGTACTGCCCATTGCTTTATCGCTAACGCTAATCCTGACTGCTTACATTTGTATTATGGTCGGTATGGAGCAGCTTAAAACCTCGGTGGAGCGTGGTGTGGCGGGTATCGTTGCGGTAACACTGGCAATGCCCGATCCAAAATCAACTATCTTTGCGGTAGTCATTGGACTGGTACTGTACTTCTTTATTGAGCGTCCTACCCTGCTGGGTAAAAATGCCAAAACGGAAGATGAAGCGGAAACTACTGCAGTAGAGCCTGAAGTAGCCGATACAAGCGTAGCCAAAGCTAACAGCTAACAGCTAACAGCTAAAGCTAACAAACAGTTTAGCCTGCAACACGCTTCAATGTTTGATCCTAAAGGGTGCTACCACAGCACCCTTTTTGATGGGTACAGATTCGATTTCTCATAGTCTTTTCACCCAAGCACGGCATACCATAGCTGCTCCCAACCCCTTGCCGGAGCACCACCGTGTCATTGCTTAATAGCTTGCTCGACCAGCTGTTTATATCCTCCCCCTTAGAGCTCATCATTTTACTGCTGATCATTCTGATGGCGTCCATTGTGCGCGGGGCAATTGGCTTTGGTTTTTCAGCCCTTTTAGTCGCCAGTACCAGCTTTTGGCTGCCACCGGTATCCGTTGTGACCATGACGGTAGTGCTGGAAGTCGTGGCCAGCCTAATGATGATGCGCAATGTCAAAACCGACATTCAATATCGCTTACTCATCCCACTAGCGGCCGGCACCACATTCGCCTCAATGTTTGGGGTTTACCTGCTTTCGATTATTAATCCCGACCTGCTGCAACTGTTGATCGCTAGCTACCTCTCCGTCATTTGCGTACTCAGCCTGATCCAATTTCGCTTTAAACCCGAGCCATCCGCCATCCGCTTAGTTATCGTCGGCAGCTTGGCCGGTTTGTTTAATGGATTAGCCGCCATCGGTGGCGTATTAATTGCCTTATTCCTGACAGGCTCTGGGATTACCGTGAGTAGAATCCGCGCCACCATGGTGATTTACTTCTTCATCAGCGAAGCCGCATTTATGGCCGGTGCAATACTAAGTGACGTGTATTCCAAAGAGATTTTCTATACCTCACTGGTCGCTATTCCAGTGATGTTTGTGGGGATTCACTACGGCACGCGCCTGTTCAATTATTTACCGGAGGCCAAATTGCGGCGCATGGTGTTGGTCGCGCTCATACTGATTTCCGGCATTGGTTTGATCAAAACATTGGTCACCTGATCGCATCCTGAAAATGCTGTAATTTTAAACCCAACATTTCAACTGATTCATCAGCAGCTTTCAGCTATGATGGAGCCATTGTCGCAAGACAATCCGACCAATTAGGAGCAGGAGAAAATTATGCCAATACACGATCAGCTGGAAGAAGTTAAGCTACTGACACAGTTCAATCTAGAGTCTGCAGCGACCGGCATCAAAGTTCATTCCCATGAAGCCCCGCAAGAATTAGTTGCAGCCGCCGCCCGATTGTTTGAAAAAGGCTTAACCGACCAAGTTGACGGTGGTTATTTAACCGAACGCGGTATCGAAGCAGCGAATCACGCGCAGACGCTGATACGACTACTGTCGTAAATTCTGCCCGACTGCCGGAGCGATCGCATCACTCAGGCAGTCATCCCACCCAGCTTTAGGCTCATCGCCACATTTCGCGCGGTACGACACAAATTAGCATCCGCCTCGGCTAAGGCCGTTTCCAGCGTTACCACTCCCGGTACCACACTAAAAATTGCATCAATCCCGTGCTCATGAACCACGTGCGCATCAGCCGCTACCGAGCCAGCTAAGGCAATCACCGGAATATTACCCGCCGCTTTGGCGCGCTTACTCACACCCACTGGCGTTTTACCACGAACGGTTTGGCTATCGATACGCCCTTCGCCGGTAATCACTAGCGAGGCACCTTGTATTTTCTCCTCAAACGACACCGCATCCAACACAATATCGATACCGCTTTTCAGGGTTGCATCTAAGAAACCTAAGAACGCCGCACCTAAACCACCCGCCGCGCCCGCACCGGGAATATTCACAATATCTTTGCCAGTAGCCGCTAAAACAACTTCAGCGAAGTGTGCGAGGTTTTTATCTAACTCAGCCACCAACTCAGGCGTTGCACCCTTTTGTGGGCCGAATATGGCAGACGCGCCATTGTCACCAATTAATGGGTTATCAACATCGCAAGCGACATCAAATTTTACGTCCGCCAGCCGCGTGTCCATTTGGCTCAGGTCGATGCTGTGCAGTTGCGCTAAGCCAGCGCCGCCAGCAGCAATATCATTACCTTGCGCATCCAGCAGTTTAACGCCTAGTGCTTGCAGCATACCCGCGCCACCATCATTGGTCGCACTACCGCCTAAGCCAACAATAATGTGTTTTGCACCGCGATCCAGCGCCGCCAAAATCAGCTCACCAGTGCCACGTGTTGTGGCCGCCAGTGGATCACGTTGTTGTGGGGTAATTAAGTCCAAACCAGAGGCTGCAGCGGTTTCAACCACCGCTGTAATACCATCACCGAGTTGACCCCAAAAGGCTTCAACTTGCTCACCTAACGGACCAGTCGCCAATTGCGTAAAGCGCTGGCCACCGGTTGCTGCCACTAAAGAGTCCGTCGTGCCTTCGCCACCATCGGCAACCGGCACTAACACCAACTCGGCGTTGGGAAATATTTCCTGAAAACCACGGCCAATTGCCTGAGCAACGCCTTCGGCGGATAAACTTTCTTTAAACGAGTCCGGTGCGACAACAATTTTCATGGAAAAGTCTCATGCTATTCGAGTAATTCAATCCAATGCTGCACCGGCACTGTTGACTTCGTTCCGAGATGCAGTTGGCAACCAATATTGGCTGTAACGATACGCGTGGGCGCATCCAACATCAAGGCTTTGAGTTTGTTATCCAGCAAAGATTTGCTGAGTTTTGGCTGTAAAATCGAATAGGTTCCGGCTGAACCACAACACAAATGTTTGTCTTTGGTTTTGGATAAATTAACGCCGGCTTTTTCCAATACTTGCTCAACGATGCCATTTAATTGCAGCGCATGTTGCAAGGTGCAGGGGCAGTGAAATGCTACTTTCTCATCGCGCTTAGCTAATTCTAAAGTACTTAAATCTTCACCCAATAAAATCTGGGATAAGTCTTTGCATAACTCGCTGACTCGCTTGGCTTTTTCAGCATAAGCGGGGTCATCGCGCAGTAAGTAGGCATACTCAGAAACCATTGCGCCACAACCAGAGGCCGTCATTACCAAGGCTTCCGCGCCCGCCTCAATCGCTGGCCACCACGCATCGATATTACGGCGCATAAAGTCTAAACCTTCGTCGTGTGCCGATAAGTGATAACTCACCGCACCACAGCAGCCCGCTTTAGGCGCTTCAACCAAAGTTATGCCTAACTTATCCAACACCCGCGCGGCAGCGGCATTGGTATTAGGCGCCGCTGAAGGTTGCGCACAACCGGCTAACACCAACATCACCCGATTATGGCTACTCGCAGGCCAGGGTGATGAGACTTGTTTGAGCGGAATCTTCGCCTTCAGCGCACCAGTCGTTAGTGGCCGAACCGCCTGCCCGACTTTCAACAATGGCCCAAACAAATGCGCATGTGGCAGCACTTTGCGCAAACTCCAACGCATTAAGCGATCTTTTGCCGGACGTGGCACAGCGTCTTCCACCAAGCTGCGCCCAATATCCACCAAGCGCCCGTATTTAACCCCGGAAGGACAAGTTGTTTCACAGCTTCGACAACTCAAACAGCGATCCAAATGCGTCTGCGTTTTCTCGGTAATTTCAGCGCCTTCCAAAATCTGTTTGATCAGGTAAATGCGCCCCCGTGGGCCATCGCGCTCATCATGTAATTCCTGATAAGTCGGGCAAGTCGCCGTGCAAAATCCGCAATGCACACAGCTGCGCAAAATCGATTCCGCTTCCTGCCCCTGTGCCGACTGTTGAAATTTAGCGATAAGATTCGTTTGCATAACAGAACCTCCGGTTACAGCCAGCCATATACGCGGCCAGGGTTAAAAATCCCTTTCGGGTCAAAGCGTTGCTTAAGTTGTATTTGAATGCGTTGTAATACTTCCGGCTGTGTATGAGCCACCTCACCACTACGATCGCCACCACGGAATAAAGAAACCTGCCCCCCGGCTTCCGTCGCGATCAGCTGCATCATGCCCAGACGCCCCTCACCGCGATACCAGCGCTGTGCGCCGCCCCAATCCAATAATTGATCACCTTCTAACTCCGCCAGTGCTGCAGTCGGCTTCACCGAAAAACGCCAGAGTGGCTCATCGCCAGAGAAAAAGGCATGTTGCTGATCTCGAAGCTTGCTCCAGAAGGTATCAGCCTCTTCCAACACCTCACCGCCCCACTGAGTTTGCGTGGCTTCAACGGCCGCACGTGCGCCGGCTAAGCGCAAATACAACACACCATCAACCCAACACGCTGCCGTCAATGGCTTGGCCACACCAGCGCGCTTATTCATTAGTGTAATCGCCTCATCCGCACTAATCACTTGCGTTAAAGTGACCGTGTGCGCGGGTTTAGGCATCACTTTTAAGCTAATCTCAGTGATCACCCCTAAACTTCCCATGGCCCCCGCTTGCAAACGCGACACATCGTAACCCGCCACATTTTTCATCACTTGCCCACCAAAGCGCAGGTGCTCACCCATGCCATTAATCAGGCGAATACCCAATACATGGTCGCGTACCGAGCCGCCCCAAGGCCGTGCTGGCCCTGAGAGGTTACAAGCCAAGGTGCCGCCAATGGTATCGGTCTCGCCAAAGTGTGGCGGTTCAAACGCCAGCATCTGGCCTTGCTCATCCAATGCCGCTTCAATCTCGTTTAGCGTGGTGCCAGCGCGTGCGGTCAATACCAACTCCCCCGGCTGATAACTCACAATCCCGCTATGCTCCGAGAGGTTTAATACTTGATGCTCCGCCCGCTCAGCAGTCTCACGCCCTAAAAATCCTTTACTGCCGCCGCCAACAATATTCAGCGCCTGCCCAGCTTCATAAGCCGCGAGCACTCCGGCTTCTAATTGCTTGCTGATATCAGCCATGTTGTGCTCCTGCTAAACCATGTTCATGAGAGTGAGAATGTGGCTGTGCCGGATGATGGCTATGCTCACTGCCACCACTTAAGCTGCGATATTCCTGACAATGCTTCAATAGCGGAATCCCCTTACCCGGATTGAGCGTGCCCAAAGGGTCAAACGCCTCTTTCACCGTATGAAACTGTGCCAACTCCTGATCGTTAAACTGCATTGGCATTTGCCTGATTTTCTCAATGCCTACGCCATGCTCGCCGGTAATCGTGCCGCCAACTTCAATGCATAACTCCAGAATCTTGCCGCCAAAGGTTTCGGTCTTTTCAAACTGCCCCGGCTGATTGGCATCAAACAAAATCAGTGGATGCAAATTGCCATCACCGGCATGAAACACATTCGCTACACGCAAATCATAAAAGGCCGACATATTATCAATTTCAGTCAGCACATGCGCCAACTGGCCGCGTGGAATCGTGCCATCCATGCAGTAATAATCCGGTGAAATTCGCCCAACCGCCGGAAAGGCAGACTTGCGCCCTTTCCATAGCAACGCCCGCTCCGCTTCACTTTGAGACACGCGAATGGTGGTCGCACCATACTCGCGAAACAGCGCTTGCGTCGCTTCAATATGCTCATCCACCTCTTCCGCTGTACCATCCACTTCACACAGCAGCAGCGCTTTCGCCTCAATGGGATAACCCGCTTTGGCAAAGCCTTCTGCCGCCACAATCGCGTGGCTATCCATCATTTCCAAACCAGCCGGAATAATGCCTTTTCCAATAATGCCACCCACCGCATCACCGGCATCCTGCACATTGGCAAAGGCCGCCATAATGACTTGCGCTTTTTCTGGGGTGGGGAGTAATTTAATGGTGACTTCGGTAACCACGCCTAACAGCCCTTCCGAGCCAGTAATCAGCGCCAGCAAATCCATGCCGCAGCTATCCAAACCTTCGGAGCCGATGGTGACGTGCTCGCCTTCCACCGTCAGCATTTCCACTTTCAGAATATTGTGAACCGTAAGGCCATACTTCAGGCAATGCACCCCGCCTGAGTTTTCCGCCACATTGCCACCAATGGTGCAGGCAATTTGTGAGGATGGATCTGGCCCGTAATACAACCCAAACTCCGAAGCCGCTTCGCTAATCGCCTGATTGCGCACACCCGGTTGCACTCTGGCGGTACGCGCTTCGGTATCAATTTCAATAATCTCGCTGAATTTCGCCAGCGATAACACCACGCCATCGGGATGCGGCATGGCACCGGCGCACAGGCTGGTTCCAGCTCCACGCGCCACGACCGGAATTTGTTGTGCATGGCAGATCTGCATCACCCCCTGCACCTGATCCACCGTTTCCGGAAGCACGACCAACATCGGCATTTCGCAATACATCGACAAAGCATCGCACTCATACGGCTTCAGGGTTTCATCATCCGAAATCACATACTCCGGATCGATAAACTCCCGAAACTGCTGCGCTAACTGCGCTTTGTCTACTCTTTTAAACTCCGACATTGATCTCTCCTCCTCTTGCACTATCCTGTTTTACGCCACTTGCTTACGACGCACTTCTGGCACTCATAAAGTGATCGATACCCGCTTGCGCACATTCTTCATCCTGCTGTGGTGTGCCGGTACTGGCACCAATTGCGCCGACGACTTCACCGTCGATCAACACCGGCAAGCCGCCACCCACAACGCAAAAACGCCCTTCAAAAGAGGTATGAATCCCGAAGACTAAACTGCCAGGTACACAGGCCTCATTAATCGCACTGGTGGCTTTACGCGCACCGGCCGCCGTAAACGCCTTATTTTGCGCAATAGTCACGCTAGTCACTTTGGCACCATCCATGCGCTCAAACGCCAGCAAGGTACCCGACTCATCGGTGACTGCTATACACATGGGAACACCGATTTCACGCGCCTTAGCCCGTGCACCTTCGAGTAATAATTGTGAATCTTGCTGATCTAAGCGATTGATGGACAACATACATGACCTCCTGCTATTTGCAGACTAATTTAAGGATTAAGAATTTAGATAATAACAGGCTGTTAGCCGTACACCAGATTAGGTAACCACGTCACGATTCCGGGGAACAAAATACACGCCGCTAAGCCCACTGCCTGAAGGAATAAGAATACCAGTGCTGACTTAAAAATGGTTCCCATTGAAATTTCTGGCGGGCACACGCCTCGGATATAAAACAGCGCATAACCAAAGGGCGGACTCAGGAACGACATCTGCATATTCACCAAGTACAGCACACCAAACCAGAGCACCACATCGTCCGCAGCAACCCCCGGTAAACCGAACAGACCATCAAACGTCAGGCTCTGCACAATCGGGATAAAGATCGGTACTGCCAACAGCAAAATACCCACCCAATCCAGGAACATACCCAAAATCACCAATAAGAACATCAGCAGGAATAAGATGCCGTATGGCGATAAGCCAGTGCCTAAAATCGACTGCGTAATAAAGTCCTGACCACCTTGCAGAATGTAGAAGCCAACAAATACCGAGGCACCAAACATAATCCACAACACCATGGCCGAGGCTTTGGCAGTAGTCACTGAGGCTTCTTTAAGTGCATCAATCGAGAATGAGCCGTGTAAGCCCGCCACAATCATGGCACCAAACGAACCAATACCCGCGGCTTCAACTGGCGTTGCAATACCACCAAACAATAAGCCCAGTACCAAGAACACTAAAAATAGCGGTGCAATCAAGGCTCGTAACAGCAACAGCTTTTCACGGAATGAAATACGCTCTTCCGGTGGCACTGGTGGGCCTAACTTAGGATTGATTTTGGTACGGATCAGCACATAAGCGATATACATACCAGATAACATAAAGCCCGGAATAATCGAGCCAAGATACAACTCACCCACCGACTGCTGCGCAACCACCGCATACAAAATCGCAAGAATGGATGGCGGAATCAGGATACCCAAAGTACCACCGGCCATAATCGAGCCCAGCGCAATTTTAGGATCATAACCACGTTTCAGCATCGCAGGCAGCGCGATAATACCCATCGTGACTACTGCGGCACCGATTACACCCACCATCGCTGCAAGGATGGTTGAGGCCAAGATCGTCGCCATGGCCAAGCCGCCGTTTAAGCCGCCCATCCACTTGTAAACCACCGTGAACATTTGCTCGATCAGTCCGGCGCGCTCCAACATCGAGGCCATAAAGATAAACAGCGGAATGGCGGCCAAATCGGAGTTGGTCATCATCGGGAAAATACGACCCGGAATGATGTTCAACATCGCCGCATCGCCCACCAAATAGATGAACACAACACCCAAGCCACCGGTCACAAAGGCCAGCGGCAAGCCCATCATCAGCGCCACCAACAGTGAGCCGAACATGAGATAGGTTAAGGGGCCGATATCCACATTTTGCAAAATACCCGCCGAGCGAAACAGAAAATACTCATCGCCCCAGTTGTCGTAAAACAGAATATTAATCGTTTCAATACAGATCACAAAGGCTAGCGCCAGCGTGGCCGTGACCATTAGCGTCGTCCCTAAGCGTCCGATAACGGAACCCAGCAGACTGGTTGACTTAGTCGCTGCAGAAGCGGCATTGCTCATGATGTCTCTCCTCGTCCCATACGGATAAACAATTGAATATCCTTAATAAATTTTGATACACCAGCCATTAACAACAGCATGGAGCCAAATAACATCATGCCCTTAACCGGCCAGTACTGAATGCCCCAGGTTTCGACCGTGGTCTCGCTCATGCCGTAAGAGTCGGTAAAAAACAACCATGAGGTCAACGTGAGTGCGAAGGCAAAAATAAAGAAAAACATCGAGGTAAAAATATCCATCCCGATACGGCCGCGCGGGGGTAGCAAGTTGTAAACCACATCGACCCGAACGTGCGCGCCATGTAGCAAGGCAAAGCTACCGGCTAATAAATACTGCATCCCCAATAACAAATAGGACGCTTCATGCACCCAAATGGTCGGCATATTAAACAGATAACGCATGACCACTTCGAAGAAATAAAAACACACTGCATTCACTGTCCAGAAAGCCACAAATACACCGGTCTTCTCGCTGATCCAGTCAAACACGCGGGTAAAGCCATTGCCAAGGGAGCCGTATTTAGCGTTAGGGTCTTCACCTTCTAATAATTCTTTAATCTCGGGGGGTAATTTATCGTCTTCAACCTTGGGTTTATTGCGTGACATCAGATGGTCTAAGCCCATCATAATTAACGGCATTACTGCCAGCCAGCCCCAGTAAAACCAGTGCGGCATGACAAAACCAAATCCTTCCAAATCAGACATGCTTTCGACCTCCTTATATGTGGGAATAACGGGTAAGGCAGAGCGCCCTACCCGCGTGTTCAGCGCTTCAGAACTGAGGCTTAGTAACTCATACCTTCAATATCTTTATCGGTGATGTAACCCACCAGGTCGTTTTTCATATACTCCAACTGCAGCTCGAAAATCTCTTTGGCTGCCGCATCTTTACCTGCCCATTTGTACCAAACCGGGATGGCTGCACGACGGAACTCATCAAAATCAGCCGTGCTTAAACGTGACACTTTGCTGCCAGCTTCTTTAAACTTCACCATCGCTTCAAAGTTACGCTTTTGAATCGCTAAATAATGCGTTTGCGAGTAGTTGCGCACTTCCGCTTCAACAATCTTCTGCACCTTCTCAGAGACTTTGCTCCAAGCACGTAAGCTCACGGTTAAATCCATCAAATCCACTGGCTGATAGATCGACATCACACCCGGAGGACCAAACAGAATATTGTCAGTCACCTGAGCAAAACCCAGCTCGTAGTTCACCGCAGGGCCAACGTAATCGGCTGCATCAATCGTGCCTTTTTCCAGCGCTGGGAAAATATCAGACCCCGGCATCGCAACTGTAGACACACCAAACTTCTGGAACACTTCCGCCACCATGCCACCCGGCAGGCGCACTTTCATGCCCTTAAGATCGGCCAAAGTATTAACGGGGCGCTTGGAGTGAATGATATTGGCATCGTGATGAATTGGGCCGACATAAAACAGGCCGAACTTCTTGTAGATTTCGCGCGTCTTTTCCAACATGCCCAAAGAGTAGAACATGGTATCCCACTGATGCGGCTGATCTGGCCCGCCAGGATAAGACGATAAGAACACTGAGGCAGGGATTTTACCCGACCAGTACAGCGTAAATGGATTCATGCCTTGCAGTACGCCATTGCGGACCGCGTCGAAAAGCGCGTTATTATCGGCAGCAACCGATTTTGCAGGGAATGCTTTAAAGGCCAGCTCGCCGCCGGTCTTCTCTTCCATACTGTTACACCACTCCTCAAACAAGGTGTAACCCACGGTTCCCGCATCCCAAGTGGATTGGATTTTCCAGGTTTGTGCTTTAGCCATCGCGCCCGTTGAGACACTCATTGCCGCCACGGTTGCAATCCCCAACGTGGCTGCGCCCTTTAGAAATCCACGGCGTGCACCGGCTAATAAATTCTTCTTTTCAATCATGTAAGTACTCCTCCAAACTGCATGTAAGAAACAAGCACAGCACCCTGACCGAGCCCTCACGGGCTTATCCTATCTGCCACCGGACAGTCACTGCTAAGCCTATCATTCACTGAAAATCGCCGACTCGTCCAACACTCTATCAACTGGTACTACCAGTTTTTGATCTCCCGGATTGCCGTATCTGCCTGAAACGCCAAATAAATATTGGCTCAAATGGTCAATCTGCTAGGATAGTGAAATCCTATGGCCAACTGGTCATACCAGTGGAGGAAATGCAATTGGAGAACAGATCAGCCCCCGTCGCCTATGGCGTTGCACACCGTCTGGAACAATTGATTCTGGAAGGTGACTACAAACCCGGCCATAAAATACCCTCCGAACGGCAGCTCACAGAACGCCTTGGCGTGTCGCGTACCTTGATTCGTGAAGCCTTAAAAGAACTACACGGACGCGGAATAATCGACACCTTTCACGGCAAGGGCTCCTTTGTTTCCGGCATCATTCCTGAAGTGCCCAATGAAAGCGCCCTAATGCACTTGTTTCACGACCACTCCCGCACGCTGTATGACTTAATGGAAGTGCGAGAACAAATGGAAGGCCACGCCGCGCAACTGGCCGCCGAGCGAGGAACCAAGCAGGATTTCTACCAGATCACCAAAGCCTTTGAAGCCATGGAAGAAGCCGATGCGCTAACCAACGCACACCTTGATCATGCGTTTCATCGGGCCATTGCCAATGCCTCGCACAATGCCGTGCTGATTCATGTATTGAATAGCCTGAAAAGCATGATGCTGCAATCGGTAGAAGCTGCGGTTAGCAACCTAAGCCATCGCGAAGAATTTAAAAGCCAGATGGATAAACACCACCACCAGATTTATAACGCGATATTAAGCCGCCAACCACAATGGGCGCACCGAGCGGCAACGGCGCATGTACGCCATGTGCGGGAGAGTTTGCAGCATATTGAAAAAGCTGAGGATGGGATTATTCGGAGTTAGCTTTATCCTTCAGTACTTAGTTATAACTCAGCAATATGCGTCAGCGTTTCCGGGTGACGTTGAACAAGCTTTAACAGCGTAATTGCTTGTCCATTAGGGGCGCTACGCCCTTGTTCCCAGTTCTCCAGCGTTCGCGCAGAGGTATGCAGCAGGCGCGCAAATACACCTCGCGACATATTAAACTGCTCACGAATAGTCAGAATTTCATTTGGTGAGATATTAAGCTCACTTACGTCGTTGATTTGATGAGTCTTGAGAGTAAGCTTACCCTCAGAGTGCTCTTTAGCTTCAACAAGTGCTGAACTTAATTCTGCAAATAGATCACGATTGCTCATTGTGCCATGCCTCCATAAAAGCCTTTAACTGTTTCTTTTGATCTGCGGTTAAATCAGACATTTCGTTCTTGCCATAAATGGTAAGCAAGTAGAACCGTCTCCGTTCATCGAGGAAGTAGTAGATAACTCGGGAACCACCGCGCTTCCCCTTACCTTTGCTTGCGACTCGAATCTTCCGCAAACCATTTGTGCCTTGAATCACGTCACCCTGTTTTGGGTTTGACATAAGCTCGGCCTGAAAAAAGCTAAACTCTTCATCGCTGAGATATTCCTCACGATACTTCTCAAAGATGGTTGATTCAACGAATACACTTTTCATTAATTAAGTGTACGCAAACAGCGTATAGCTAGCAAGATCAAATCTTGCCCTATTAGTAACTTATAGTACCGAATATCTGATACCTTTATCCAGAGTATCCAGTACCTGACTCCATATTTTACTGCCGACCTCTCCCTAGACTCGATGTGTTTACTGCTACGTAATTCACATTAAAGGTGGTAACAGCTCATGTGTGAAAGAGTTTGTAAAAGGTCGAGTCTGGGATTGTTCGAAGTTGATATTATCGAAATGAGTTCACTATCATGAGTATTGCAGAAACAGGTATGGAACAAGCAAATACTGACAAAGTAGAGACTATTGAGCGTCAGAGACTTAAAGAAAAGTTGTTGAGGTCATTAGAAAACCCCAAATCTATAGCCTCTGGCGGCGTTTCTACAGAGGATGCTTTGCACGAAATAAGACAGCGGGAATTCGGCTACCTAGTAAAGAATATAGTGACGTGAGACCTATGCTTACTAATACATCAGTAAAAGATGAGCGCCAGCGACGCTAAGTACAGTATTTTTGTTGTGCTATTATTTGATCACCTTTTTTGGGTCGCACTTTTTTCCTCTAAGTACTCTATAACCTTAGCATCGAACGGAGTTTTGAAGCTCATTGTTGACGTATTTATAGAAAGATATAGATTTTGGTACAACCCAGAACAGTTATTTTTGACAAAATCATTAATACTAGTGCTAGTTCCTCTTTTTAAAATGCAAGTGGCTTGTTGTCCATATGATAATAGTATTGGTAACTGATTGCCTGTGTTATCAAGCTGTGAAATCGCCAGTGCCATTTTCGAGTTGCCAGAGTGTATAGTAATGGAATTTAGCCTACTCGGTTTACTTCCCTTGCAAGTAACAATAACGGCTAAGTAGGGCTCTGGATTTATTGTTGAAATATAAACACTAAAAACGATATTAAGATCTTCCGCATCTCTTTTTCTTTGCTGGTCTGCAAGCCAAAGTGCAGTGAATACGGCAGCTAGGGCACCTAAGCCAGCAACCCAATTCCCGAGGACACCTAGAAACGGAATTAAAACTGTCAATAATGAATCATACTCATAAGACACTCCAAAACTAATCCCCAGCACAAAGCTAAGTGAAGCTATTAAAATTCCACTAACAACAATTAAGAATAATTTTATGTGTTTCCAATCCAATGCTCTTTCCTAGTAATGCTAACGCTTTAACCAATAGTATAAGATGGCTCACTTTTCATGTGAACCACCTCCTAAAAACCAACCTCAAATAACCCGCACCTCAGGCAACCGACTAGACTTAGTATTACTCACCGGCACAGTCTCTTCGCCATGATAAGTAAACACCAGTGAGCACTTCAGCTCGTCAATCTGGCAGCGGTCAGCGGCGTGGAATATAAACGGGCTAAACAGCAGCACATCGCCAGGGTTGAGGTTCACATAAATCGCCTTTTCCAGCATTGCCTGATTGCCTTCATAGTCGAGCTTCAAAAACTGTAAATCGTCCAGTCCCTGATCATCGACATGCCATAGGTGCGAACCGGGGATGACCTTCATGCCGCCGTTTAATTGGTGCTCTGAGCCGAGTGCGGTCCATGCATTAATCAGGCGATTATCCGAGTAATGCCAGTAGCGCGTATCCCGATGCCAGAGCGTGTCGCTACTGTATTTCGGGTGCTTGGTCATTACGGTGTTGTGGTGGTTTGGGGTAAACCACAGCTCGTTGCTTTGCAGCAATTGTTGGATATTTTGGGTGATGAATTCGTGATGCGCCCAGTCGCGAAACACGGGAGCGCGATCGTAGGCCATGAGTAGGCGGCGGGCGGTGTCACCACCCGGTGCGTCCTTAGTTTCAGGGGCACCGGGGTAGTTAACGGCAGACTCCAGCTCAAGCGGCTGCTCGCGTGATTTCAGTTGCGCAAACGTGGTTTCACGCATTAACTCGATCGTCTCGGCGTCGGCAACGCTTGGCAATACCACAAAACCTTGTTCGTTAAAGGTTTGCACCTGCTCTGGGGTCAACATACACATCTCACTAAATTGGGGGTGGAAACAGATTCCTGATTTCCGATTATGAACCCGCAATAGTGTGAATCAAGTAGTTTTTACTGCTTCAGGCGATATCCGGTTTTAAACATCCACGCCACGATCGCCATACAGATCCCTAAAAACAACATGATCATAAATAAGCTCATGCCAACGCTAACGTCACTTACGCCGAAGAAGCTCCAGCGGAAGCCACTGATCAGGTACAACACGGGGTTGAACAAGGTCACAGTCTGCCAAGCCGGTGGCAACATGCTGACGGAGTAAAAACTTCCACCCAAGAACACCAGCGGCGTAATCACCAATAGCGGGATGAGTTGCAGCTTTTCAAAGTTGGTCGCCCACAAGCCGATAATAAACCCGAACAAGCTAAAAGAGACGCAAGTCAGCAGCAGGAAAGCCACCATCCAAACCGGATGTTGTATCTGCAGATCGACAAAGAAGCTGGCCGTGACCAAGATAATCACACCGATAATCAGCGACTTGGTAGCTGCCGCACCGACATAGCCAATCAGTATTTCTATGAATGAAATCGGCGCGGACATGACTTCGTAAATGGTGCCGGTAAACTTCGGAAAGAAGATACCAAAAGAGGCATTGGAAATACTCTGCGTGAGCAAAGACAACATCACCAAACCGGGGACGATAAACGAGCCATACGGCACGCCATCCACTTCCTGAATGCGCCCGCCAATGGCACCTCCAAACACGACGAAATACAAGCAGGTCGAAATCACCGGCGAGGCAATACTCTGCAACAAGGTGTTCCAGGCTCGCATCATTTCATTGTTGTAAATTACTTTTATGGCTTGATAGTTCATGCCGCATCCCCGACCAATTTAACGAAAATATCTTCTAACGAGCTTTGCGTGGTCTTTAAATCTTTAAGTGAGAGGCCCGCATCGTTCAGCGCTTGCAGTAAGGCGGTGATGCCCGTTTGCTCTGCGTGGGTGTCGTAGGTGTAGGTGATCGCCGTGCCATCGGCAGACAGCGCCAGATTGTACTCGCTCATATTCTCTGGAATAGCATTGATGGGTTCACGCAGCTCGATAGTCATCTGCTTTTCGCCGAGCTTGCGCATGAGCGTGTCTTTGTCTTCGATTAGCAGCAGCTCGCCATTGGTGATAACGCCAACCCGATCGGCAATTTCTTCGGCTTCTTCGATGTAGTGCGTGGTGAGGATAATGGTCACACCAGAGTCGCGTAGCTTGTCCACGATCTTCCACATGTCTTTACGCAGCTCAACATCGACACCCGCCGTTGGCTCATCGAGGAATAACACGCTTGGCTCATGCGACAGGGCTTTGGCAATCAGCACACGGCGCTTCATACCACCGGATAGCCGCATTAGCTCGCTGTCTTTTTTATCCCACAGCGTTAGGTCTTTCAGCAGCTGTTCGATGTAGGCTGGGTTTGGCTTTTTACCAAACAGTCCACGGCTAAACGAGACTGTATCCCAGACTTTATCGAATGCGCCAAGCGATAACTCTTGCGGCACTAAACCAATGCAGGAACGAGTGTGGCGGAAATCTTTGATAATGTCGTGGCCATCGACGGTCACAGTGCCAGAGGTGGGCGAGACTAAGCCGCAAATGGTTGAAATCAGAGTTGTTTTACCCGCGCCATTAGGGCCGAGTAAGGCTAGGATTTCACCCTTTTTAATTTCAAGATTGACTGATTTAAGCGCTTGATGCCCTGAGTCGTAGGTCTTACACAAGTCGACGATGGAGATGATGGAGGACATAGGATGACCGTCGATTTAAGGAGTAAGGAATATAAGGCTCAGGGAGTGTAAGTTCAAGCAACTACATTCGAAAGCCCTGATTCTCCGAACTCAGTACCGACTGACAGGCATTGCCAACGGTTTGCTGGACGTAGCTAAAAAAGCCCTCGGCCTCGACGGTGTTTTTAGCGATTTCAGGCGGCAGAAAGCGGCTCATTTCATTAGCGAAAGCAGTCTCCAAACCCGCAGCAGTGAGTAACTCTTCTCTGCGCGCACCCAGCTTCTGCATAAACTGTTCACGCGTCTGCTGGTGGTCAATATGCTTTTTCATGACCAGATCAATCGGCAGCTTTACCCCTTGCTGCATCAGCCATGCAATATCCCAGAGGTCGCGGTTTTTAATCCGATTGGGGCGCAATGCAAAGGCCACAATTTTATCGGCAAAGATTTCCTCAAGGCTTTCAATTTGCAGCAGCAAGCTACCCGTGCCCATATCCACGCCATAATGGTTTTGTAATAGCGAGGGATGACGGCTGTAACTAGGCACTGAGCAAATGTCGATATTGATACGTTGCGTGGGCACCGACCGGCGTTGTGGTCGGGTAATGACCTTTAGCTTCCACGTATCG
This sequence comes from Leucothrix mucor DSM 2157, assembly GCF_000419525.1. Taxonomy (NCBI): domain Bacteria; kingdom Pseudomonadati; phylum Pseudomonadota; class Gammaproteobacteria; order Thiotrichales; family Thiotrichaceae; genus Leucothrix; species Leucothrix mucor. The sequence goes on along the minus strand of NZ_ATTE01000001.1, from coordinate 4,572,734 downwards.
ACATTGCCGGTTTCACGCGTGGGCTCGGTGACATCAATCTGTAAGCCGTATTTGGTTTTCAGCTGCTTGATTAGCACATCCGCCATGCTTTCCAATGTTGCCTTATTGAAACCGACCCCACCGGTAAAATCCAAGTCTTCACTTAAACGGTTGGAGCCATAGCAAGCGCGCAGGCACGTCCCGCCCATAAAGGTGAGCTGTGATAACAACCCTGCCCGACTCATTTCACGGATAATATCGTGATGCAGCAACTCTTTTTCGACCACCACACGCAGTGGCGCAAAAGCGGTATTGTGCTGAATGGCTTCATCCACTAGCTCATCAAATAAGCTCATTGGCTACGCTCCAGTCTATTAAATCGAGATCTCTGCGCGTGACTTTCATGTCCTCTATCGCCAAAGCAACATTGGCTCGCCATAGGTGACATGGCGCGTCATACGTTAATTGATCGGTGAGTTGCTCGGGCTTCTTTTTAGTATGTATGAATTCAATGCGCCCGAAGCCTTCACACTCAATCACTTGGCTGCGACCCGATGACATAATCGTGACCCACTGCATCGGAATTTGTGAGATAACGCCTGCATCACTCAACACGGATTCCAAACTAATGTAGTTAAACTCATGCGCTCGTAACCGCGCGGCGATTTGATACAACTCATAACCATCGACCCGACTGCGCTTAGGCACGGTATAAATGCCACGACAGACACGCTTTAGCAGCTGCGATTTTGCCGCACGGGATAGTAATGCCTTAAAGGCATCCGTTGAGAGCTCCGGCAAAATCGGCCGTAAATCGCTAAGCGTGAAAAAGAGTCCGCTTGGCGTTTCAGGCAATTCGGCCAGTGCTTGTTTTAGCGTTGATATTGGTTGCATGGGTCTACACTAAGTGACAGTTAGTGTTACTTAGTGTAGACCAAGCGCGCCAAAATGCAAGATTGAAAACCGCCCTGGCCCGATGATTGTACAAAGCCAGCCAAGCCTTTACACTGAGCTGACCATTCACTGGAGGACTCTGCATGACAATGACCCGGCTTAGCCTAAAGCAAATCCACGATCTTAGTTACGACGCGCTACGCCAATGCGGTGCCAGTGAATTACAAGCTGGCGTGGTGGCGCAAGAGTTGATGGACGCCGAAGCAGAAGGCATTCGCAATGTGGGCTTGGGCTATATTCACTTATACCTCAACCACTTACGCTGCGGCAAAGTGGATGGCAATGCGATTCCGGAAATTGTGAAAGAGTCTGCAGCAGCCACCATCGTTAATGCTCATCATGGCTTTTGCCACACGGCGTATATGCATGCGGAAGAGCGCCTGATCGTCACTACCCGCGAGCAAGGCATTGGTATGTTGGCCATTAATCACTCCTATTCTGCGGGCGTGTTGGGCTGGTTTGTTCGCCGCTTGGCGCAGCGCGGTTTAATGTCGCTGATGTTTGCCAACTCCTCCAAAGCCGTGGCCGCACATGGCGGTAAAGTACCGTTTTTTGGCACCAACCCTTTTGCCTTTGGCTCGCCTCGTGAGAACGCCGAACCGCTGGTGATCGACATGGCGACCGCCTCCACGGCGCGCGTGAATATCGTTAAAGCCGCCAGCGAAGGCGAGCCGATTGAGCTTGGCCATGCGATTGATGCTAATGGCAACCCAACCACCGATGCCGCCGCTGCATTGAAGGGCGCACAGTTGCCAGTCGGCGGGCCAAAAGGTTTTGGATTGGGATTGATTGTAGACTTGATGGGTGGCGCACTCACTGGTGGTAATTGCTCTTATGAAACGCCACTATTTAGCAATAATGAAGATGGCCCACCGAATGTTGGCCAAAGCATTATCGCGTTTAATCCGGACTTTTATAGCAGTGATTACCTGGCCCACATGGAGTCGATGTTTAGCGCGATGACTGAAGATAATGACGTGCGTATTCCCGGTGAACGACGCCACAATTTACGCGCCAAACACGAAGCCGAAGGCGTCGACGTACCTCAGGCGTTACTTGATAAAATCGCAGCACTCTGCAAGCCATAAGCACCAACCGATAGGCGTAAACAATGAATAACGATAATAATAACAACCCTTTAGATTATGACTACGTGATCGTTGGTAGTGGTTTTGGTGGCTCGGTTAGCGCTTTGCGATTAGCCGAAAAAGGTTACAAAGTCGCGGTGATTGAGCAGGGAAAGTGGTATCACGGCGATGACTTTGCCAAATCCAACTGGGACTTAAAGCGCTGGCTGTGGATGCCCAAGTTACGCCTGACGGGGATTATGCAACTTAGCTTTCTAAAACATGTTAATGCGCTTTCCGGCGTGGGCGTGGGCGGCGGCTCCTTGGTGTATGCCTCTACCTTGCCCATTCCTAAAACACCGTTTTTTGAAAGCGGCAGTTGGGCCAAGCTCAATGATTGGGAAACGACTTTAGCACCGCACTATGAAACCGCTTATAAAATGCTGGGCACCAATGAAAACCCAAGCCTGCACGCGGCCGATTTAGCCTTGCAAAAGGTCGCTGCCCGCAATAACAAACAACACGAATTTCATCACACCAAGGTCGCGGTGTACTTTGGACAACCCGGCGAAACGGTGAAAGACCCTTATTTTGATGGCAAAGGCCCTGACCGCACCGGCTGCATTCACTGTGGTGCGTGTATGACGGGTTGTCGCCATAATGCTAAAAATACGCTGGATAAAAACTATCTGCACTTGGCGCAGCAGCTCGGCGCGGAGATTAAAGCAGAAACTAAGGTGATTGATGTAAAGCCGCTGCCTGAGAAATCCGCAGCGAATGATCGACTCGGCTCGCAAGGCTATGTGATTAGTGTGAAATCGAGCACTAAACTATTTTCCAAAACCACCACCATTACGGCTAAGGGCGTGATCTTTTCAGCGGGCGTTATGGGCACAGTACCGCTGTTGCAAAAGTTAAAAGCCACTGGTTCCCTGCCCCGCTTATCTAACCAACTTGGTAAGCAAATACGCACGAATAATGAAAGCCTGATCTCCGTGACTAGCTTGGATAAAGAGGCGGATTACAGCAAAGGCTTGGCGATTGGCTCGATTCTGCATCCAGATGATGACTCGCATTTGGAAGTGTGTCGCTATAGCGCTGGCTCGGGATTTTGGCGGTTGTTGATGGTACCTAGAGTGTCGATTCCCGGAAAATCGCTGGTTAAGCGACTTGGGATATTAATTGGTTATTATCTTAAAAACCCGAAAAAAGGCTTTAAGCTGCACACGGTTGATGACTGGGCTAAACGCACCACAGTTTTATTGTTTATGCAGCATTTGGATAGCACGCTGCAATTCAAACGTGGCTTGTTTGGTGGCATTAAAACTGAAGTTACTGCAGGCGATGAAGCGCCTACAGCCCACCTTCCGGTTGCCAATAAACTGGCTAAGCAGTATGAGGAAGAAGTGAATGGCGTTGCGACGAGTTTGTTGCATGAATCGCTGAAAGGTGTGCCCGGCACTGCGCATATTTTAGGTGGCGCAGTGATGGGCAAAGATGACAGCCAAGGCGTGATTGATCGTGATAATCGCGTGTTTGGTTACTGCAATATGTTGGTGTGCGATGGCTCAATGATTTCGGCAAACCCTGGGGTTAATCCTTCATTGACGATTACCGCCATCAGCGAACATGCGATGAGTCAGATTCCATTAGCTAGTCACTAAATGCATCTTATCTAGGTTATCATCGGCAAAATTTCGGATATTTCCCAAGGTGACCGCGCTAATCGCGCTTAGCGCTTCCTTGGTGAAAAAGCCCTGATGCCCGGTAATCAACACATTCGGGAAGGTTTGCAGGCGGGCAAAAATATCGTCTTGCAGTAGCAGATTCGACTTATCTTCAAAGAATAAATTCGCCTCTTCCTCATACACATCCAAGCCCAAATAGCCGATGCGGCCGGTTTTCAACGCTCCAATAATCTCGCGGGTATCAATCAATGCACCACGGCTGGTGTTAATGAGCGCCACGCCCTGCTTCATTTGATAAATGGAGTTGCTGTTGATGATGTGGCGAGTCGCCGGTAACAGCGGGCAATGCAGCGAGATAATATCGGACTCTGCCCAGATTTTTTCCAGACTCACGTATTGAATCCCGAGGTCTTTCACATCGTTATTGGGATGTGGGTCGTAAGCAATCACTTCGCAACCTAAGCCTTGCATGATTTTGCAAAAGGTTGCGCCAATTTTACCGGTTCCAATAACGCCGACTTTCTTCTGGTACAAATCAAAACCCAGCAAGCCGTTTAACGAATAATCATTTTCCCGCACACGGTTATAGGCGCGGTGAATGTTCCGGTTTAGCGTAAGCAGTAGCGCCAAAGCGTGTTCGGCAATCGCATGAGGGGAATATTCTGGTACGCGGCAGACTTTAATGCCACGCTTCTCAGCGGTTTCTAAATCGACATTGTTGTAGCCTGCGCAGCGCATGGCGATGAGCTTAACGCCGTTGTCGGCCAGCTCATTGATGGTTCGCTCGGAGAGGTCGTCATTGACAAAACAACAGACCACCTCGAAACCTTTGCTAATGACCGCCGTTTTATGATCAAGCTTGTGCTCATAAAAGCGCAGCTCCAGGTCATTATCGGCGCACTGGCTCAGGTACTCTTCGTCGTAAGGCTTACTGGAAAATACCGCAATTTTCATTCTTTATCCCCATTGCTATCGTTGCAGTGAATTATTTAAATCAGAGAAAAAACAAGGTCGCCACTAAGCCACAACCCAATACATAAAAGAGCATCGGGGCTAAGGTCAACCGGATGATCTGGCCTTCTTTGCCCACCAAATTAACCACTGATGCGGCGGCTACCACATTCACTACGCAGATCATATTGCCTGCATTTGCGCCCAGCATTTGCAATGCCAGAATAGTGGTTGGGCTGTTGCCGGTTTGCATGGCTGCACTTTGTTGCAAGGTCGCAAACATCATATTCGAAAACGTCGCCGAACCCGCAATAAAGCTCCCCAATGCACCCACAAATGGCGACATAATCGGCCATGTAGTGTCGAAGGTTTGAACGGCAAGATTAGCTAACTCCAGCGGCATGGCGGTTAAATCAGCCGAATTCACGCTGGAATTAATAAAAATTCGCACCATTGGTAAGGATGCGCCTAAGGCAATTACAGTTGGTAGTAGCGATAAGCTCGACGCTTTCCAAACTCCGAGAGCTTTGGCCGCAGGTAGCTTGTGTAATACCGCCGTGATGAGTGCCACCACCGCAAATAACGTGCCGGGCAAATATAATGGCTGAATCGCAGCGCTTATTCCTGTGTTGAATATATCACGCAAGCCGACGGTGACTTGGGTAAACAATGATTTAAACGGTAAAAAATCAACGCGGGTGATAATTAGGAAAGCGGCGACTAATAGGTATGGCAGCCATGCCATTAGTAATCCCATTTTGGGCTTTGAGAGAGAGTTAGTATTTAACGTGGCTGAGTCGGGCTCGGAAGCAGCACTTAACGCAAGCGACCCAGCACCAGCACCAGCACCAGCACCATTTTCTTCTGTCTGGTCGCCAAAGTCCCATGCTTGCTTAGGTTGCAGGAAGCCAATTTTCACCGCGAAAATTACAATAGCTAAGCCAATAATGCCCCCAAATATCGATGGAAACTCAGGCCCAAGTAAAACCGCGACGGCGTACGCAGGCAATGTAAATGCCAAGCCACCAAACAGCGCAAACGGGAATAGTTTTAGTCCATCCAGTAAGGAGCGTCGTTCGCCAAAAAACCGTGTGAGCATACAGATCATTACCAGTGGCAAAAAGCTGGCGACAAAGATATCAATACTGACTGCACGAATTGCGATTTCCCGCACAAACTCAACCGTTGGCTGATCTAAACCTTGGGTAATGCCAACTAAAACCGGCGTACCAACTGCGCCAAACGAGACTGCGGAGCTATCTGCAATTAAAGCGATAACAACAGCCGCCAGAGGAGGAAACCCCAGCGCCACTAACAGCGGCGCAGCAATAGCCGCAGGCGTACCAAAGCCCGATGCACCTTCTAAAAACGAACCAAATAACCATGCAATGATAATCGCCTGAACTCGCCGGTCTGGCGATACGCGGGTGAAGCCGGCCCGAATCACATCAATCGCCCCGCTGGCTTGCAGCGTACGCAACAACACAATCGCACCGAACACGATAATGGTAATCCCGAAAGCAATCACCCAGCCCTCGATAACTGAGGCAACAATGTATTGAGTAGGAACTTTCCAAACTAGCCAAGCCATTACTGCCGTAATTAGCAGCGCCAATGGCATCGCCCGCGTGGCAGGCATTCGGAGAATGACTAAAAATAGCAGAACAGCCAATACCGGCATAGAGGCCGTTAATCCTTCAATTAACGTCATGCTTACTCCAAAAGTTGAAATTCATAGAATGAGATGATGCCTCTGACTAGAGCTTCTCATTAAGGAGATTGCATTGTAAAGGCCGGATTAGTTGCTAATGCTTGTCCATGACATGCGACCACTAAACTTGGAGTTGGACTCTCTGAACATACCGACGCCGGTTTCAGACCCCGAAACATACTTACCTTCTGAGCGAGTGGTGTGATGCATAATCACCGGCGCGCTTCTAACCAGCCCCAAAGAGACCTGCTGCAACCCGCTAACAACCGTTGGGTCATCCTGATACGTGCTGTTATCTGCTTCGGTAAACGCCATATCATCGTTGACATCAAAGGTGACAACAGACAATCGTGAACCATCCTCAGCATCAATTTCCATAATCCAGCTAGTGCCACCTAAATCGCAACGGCCAACCGTCGGGGTGAGCGTGGTAAAGATAATTCGACCGCCGCGCAAGATCGCTTTGCTAATAACTCGTTCGCCATTGGCACGCGCCGCTGGTGGCGTTAGCAGGTCCAGAGACCAACCCCGATCATTGGTGTAATCCACGCTATTATCACTAGTGATTCGCGACTTGAGATCGCTGGTAACCGCCACATCAGCCAAGATTTCCTGTTTAACTAACTCGCTGCGCTTAACGGTCACGCCATTATCTTGTACGCCATAAAAACTGTCGAAGCCTGGAAACTCAAGGCTGCCATCTGCAATATCGAAGTAGCGACCCGTCCCGATATACACCATCAAACCACTGACTTGATTTTTACCCACCTGAGGTGCCGCCGTAATGGCTTGCGGATCAGTACAGCTATTATCGCTACAGGTACGAAAGAATGGCTCAGGTGCTGCATTATTGCCGTAGGAAAATTTCCATTCCGCCGTGTCTTCGCTGCTAACATCTATCGACCAGAGGTTTCCAAGCATGTCTCCGGCATAAACCCGATCAGCAATAAAATCGCCATCCATATCGACCACGGTGGGTGTGGATAAGCCATTAGGCGCAGCCTCAGAGCCACTCAAAGTATTGAATGATTTGATTAGCGCGCCAGTTTCCATATCAATGACAAACAACACCGCTTGCTTGCTTTTGCTGTCGTAGCCATTTGCGACCACGGCGACCCATTTGCCATTTTTAATTCTTACGATGCTGGCAGATGGCTGTGTGTAACCAAGGTGCTGGCTAAAAGTCGCCTCATTATCCGGCGCTTGGCTGGAGGATATTTCCCAAAGGATATCGGTTTCAGAGAAGTTTTCCGGCTCGCTCACATCCAGCGCAAACAGGCCTTGCCCACCCAAACCTAAAGTACCAAGCAATACAGTGCGCCAGCCTCCCGAAAGATAGGCATCCCCAAGTGTGGAGACACCATCAACCATATATTCGTGCTTCAGGCAGTCCGCTTCATCGCAGCCATACAGTGGGCTGCTGATATCCGGTAAGCGCTTGATGACCTCATTAGGAACATAAGCAAATAGCTCTTCACCGGTTTTAGGGTCTAAGGCATGGAACATTCCATCATTCGTCCCGAATAATAAACTGGCACTGCTTTTAATTTTATCGGCTAAAAATGAGGCGTAGCTCGTACCTTCAACACCCGGCAGTAACTTGTATCCGTAATTCGTTATTGGGTCTCGGAGAGTTAAGCTGGAGTTGATAATATCGCCCATTAGAACGCTTCTCGCGCGCAAGCTATTACCCGGCGCAGTGGTATCCGGAACACCCTGCAACCAGTTCACACGGGCTTGCCCCATGAGCGCACCATCATTTCTGGCAAACCAGCTTTTTTGCTGATCATTTAAACTGTCCCAATCTAACGGCGAGCCGCGTACCGATTCAGCCGTTGGGTTATAGGTATACAGCGAACGACTGCCCGCTCTAACCGTTCGATTGGAATCCCACACGACCGCTTTCACACCGCCTTTGCCCTGCTCTGTTGTCAGGTTGTAAGCCAGTATTTGTCCAGACCAATCGTTACTGTCGAAAATGGCTTCGTAAACATAAGTGCTGTCACTTAAGAAACGCGAGCTGGCAGAGGGAGAAGCACTACTGTATTGGCGTGTGGCAATATCATCAATCACACACGCTGCGGTTGACTCATCCCCTTTAATCACCAACATATAATCTTCAACTTCACCGCCCATCGCGGTGCCATTGGTGTCTAGGTCAGGGCTGCTCGACCAGCGAAAACGGGCAAACGTCGGGTTGATCGTGGCATCAGCGGGAACCGTGACCGCAATATCAATAGTGCTAGCGCCCGCTACCGACGATTGTAAGTTACTCGCGACTTGCTCATTGGCGGCAAAATCACCATCACCATTCCAGTCGATCCACGCTTGCAGATAGCCATCATTCGCCGCTAGCTGGTTGACCGCTACCGAGATGCTGGCATCCTTTTCAACCTCTAACTCAGGAAACGTAACGCCATCATCATCCGCGCCATCGCCATCCGCATTAGCGCTGGCAATGGATACTAAATCTTCATCGATTGCTGCGCCAAGTTGGAGGCCAGATACAATCGTGTGCATGGCTTCGCCATAGGTCGTAATGCCAGAGCCATCGGGTGCAGTTGAGCCGCCAGCGGGCGCATCGGAGTAATCAAACGGAATTTCACATTCCTGAAAGGATAAGCCATCAATCGCAAAATCGTTTCCGCTACCGCCGGGTGTCACCGAGCGGAAACGAATCAACATCGTACCGGTTGCACCCGCGGTGACATAGCCGACGCGCTGCTCCCAAGTGGGTGTTGTGGTGTAGGGGATATTCCCTGTGGAGACCACATCCGACCAAGTGGCACCGTTATCATCCGAATACTCAAACGCGAGATTGGGCTCAATAAAATCTCTGACCGTACTGGAAACCAGATTCGAAAAGTAAGCTGAGAATTCGTAACTTTTATCCGCAGAAACCGAGACTGGCATTTCAAACACAACACCGGCTTGCAAGTGCCCATTGATCACCATAAACCGGTCATAAGGGTCTAGGCTCGCGCCGACGCCCGTCAAATCATGCCAGATACCGCCTGCTGAAGCTCCGTAGCTTACTGGCCCGGTGCGTGAGGTAATTAAGTATCTTCCATTGTCTGGCTCCCAGCCGCCATCGTTTGGCCAACCATCTGAATAACTAGGGTCAAAGAGGTAGTCATAAGCCGTAGTGGCGCCATAAATATTCGTGCTGAGATCTCCGGCAGAGGGAAAGGAGCCATTGGGAATCAGGTTTGGCCCGAGCACGCCACCAAGATTGGTACAACTCAGTTCCGACTCATTGATCGCCGTTGCTGCTTGCGCTGACTGGGTGGCGATCAGTGTTATCAAGCTCAGGCATAAAACCGCACTCACAGAAAATACAGAATGGATAGGAGATTCAGAGTTAATGCGCTTTATTATTTTCATGCCGATGCCGAGGTAGTGTTTAAGGGGCTGCCGTTGTCGGGAACAGGCGCCGTTAATTCTTATGTTCGTCCATAAACACGTTTTTCAGGTCTAAATTTGCTGTCGAGCTAACGCTTATTTTTATAATTATAAATCAGCCTAAGTTAGCCTTGCTGTATCTTACCTTAATAGCTCATCGACGATTCAGCTGCCATCTGGCTTATTGCGAATACTCTAAGGAAAATAATTAATGTGGTTTAACCGCTGAAATAAGAACGTTTCAAACATGAAGCCAACGAATACTAAAAACATAAATGGATTCACGCTTGTTGAGCTGCTCACCACCATTTGCATCATTGGAATTGCTGCGGCAATAACCATTCCAAGCTTAGTGGGCTTAATCAATAAGAACAAAAAAGATGCCAGTCGTGAAGAGCTCATCTCGGCCCTGAATTTGGCACGCAGCAGTGCGATAACCGCCGGAAGCTGGGCGACCATTTGTGGCAGTAACGCCAGTAATACCCAATGCAGTTCCTCTAAAAACAACTGGAATAATGGGTGGATGGTATTCATGGATGCCAATCGAAACGGATTGATTGAGCCTGCGGAAAAAGTCGTTAGTACCCGAGAAAGTATGGCTGGCAGCCTTAGCGTTAACACCTCCCTAAGCCACATTACATTTGACAACCAAGGCCTTGCCGACGGCTACAAAACCACTTTTCTGTTTTGCAGCAGTTCAGAATCAAATGACAAGCTTATCGCAATTAAAGTCTCGAACTTTGGCCGCTTCCGCGAAGCGCGGGACGATGATCAGGTAACCGGCTGCAATGAATAAATTCTCTCACCAAACGGGCTTCACCCTAATCGAGGTAATGGTCACTATTATCGTGATCTCTCTGGGCGCACTTGGCGCTGCAGGGCTGCAAGTCAAAGCTCAACAGTTCAGCCATAACGCGTATTTAAATACACAGGCTATTTTACTGGCACATGATATGAGCGAGCGAATGCGCGCCAACCCTGCCGGCACCCAAGCCCGACAATACCACTTGCCCACCGCGACTTACCACGCAGACTGTTTCACTATCACCGGTTGCGACCCGAGTGATATGGCGCAAAGCGATATGTACCAATGGACAGGCGACCATCCAAATAGTGGCATCCGCTCATTACCGCAAGGCTCAGCCGTGGTTTGCATCGACTCAACACCCGACGACGGCAGTCAAACGAGCGCGGCTTGCGATGGGATAGGCGACAGCTACGCCGTTAAAGTCTGGTGGCGATCAATGGATGATGAGATCGTCAAAACCGTCATCACTTCAAATTTTTAACCACTAATCGAACTTGGCCATTGCATGATAAAGACGCAGACAACCCTCAAAAATCAGCAAGGACTTGGCTTGCTAGAGCTACTGATCGCAATGCTGATTGGTTCCTTCGCAATGGTTTATGCGACGCAAATCGTCATGTCCACCTACTCATCCAAACGACTATTGAGTGCCGAGGCTGAGCTTCAGGAAAATGCCCGATTTGGTTTATCGGTAATCAATTCCATTGTGCAGCGAGCCGGTGGCTTTGGTTGCAAGACCAGTCAGCAAATCAACACCGTTTCCTTATTAGATTTCAATGAACCAAGCTTTACTCCATGGCAAGCCATTGAGGGCTGGGAAGCGGCAAATAGCGACTACGGCGAAGCGTATACCACTGATGCGGATGCACCGGTTTTAAGTGCGGCGAATGGCCAATGGTCATCTTCTGGTGGCGCGGTGATTGATAAAGATATTTCGTCCGTTACCCATTCTGATATTTTAAAAGTCTGGTACACAAAAGGCGTCAGCAGTGCCTTAGATAGTGTAAATAATGGCATTCTCAATTTCACTGAGCTGGATTTGAAACAAGGTGATGTTGTCATTGTTAATGACTGCAAGACGGTGACTTTTGCTCAGGCTTGCAGCTGCGAAACTACGGATAGCCCTGCCTGTAATGGTCAGGATACTGCTGCCGATATTGCCGCGGATAGCTGCAACACACCGGGGAATATTGCTCACACCTTTAATGATCTCAATATTCCAACAACGGAAGTCAGCAAACTCCAACAAGCCATCTTTTTTGTTAGCAAACCAAATGCGGCTGCCAGTGGCGTACCCACGCTGTACATGGCGCGGTTGGGAGCTGACGCAAAGCCGGAGGCTCCGGAAGAAGTCTTAAGCTATGTGGAAAATCTACAGGTTTTATTTGGAGAGGATACGACGGGCAATAACTCGCCCAACTATTATGTTAGCGGGGATGCCATCGCCGATTGGCAAAACGTGGTGAGTGTGAAAATCAGCTTACTGCTTCGCTCAAAGAATAACTTCGTGTTACCCGAAAGTCAGACCGTGACGTTTAATGGCGCACAGTTAAAAATGGCTAAAGGCGATCGCCACTTACGACGCGTTTACAGCTCAACCATCTCACTGAGAAATAGAAATATCGGTTATTGATTTGGCTAGCAACCCGAGTTATTGATCAGATAATTAATCGCCGAGTTATTTCTTATACATGACTTGTAACACAGTGTTTGCCTGCTCCGTTCCACCATTTGACTGTGCAGTAATACGGTAATACGCACTGCTGACCGGTCTTGGGATTTCCAGGCTATCGCCCATCTCAGGAATCTCTGGCAGCTCTTCGACAATATAAACCGGCTTGCTGGCTACCTGATGCGGCTTATCCGCTTCACGCGTACTTAGCGACTGCCAACTCTCTTTAGTCGTAAACTCACGTTGCTTGTCAAAAGTATACAGCCCTTGTGTATCGTCAAACTTTCCAAACAACGCAACTTCAGAGGACGTAGCCAGAAATGCTTCACCCTGTTTCAGCGCCGACTCAGCCGCCTGAAAAGAGAGCTCTTTATCTTTTAGATTCGCGGTCATTTTCTGTTGAAGGCCTGCCCGCTGAACCGCGGAAACAACCATAATTGAAATCACTAAGGTAAAGCCTAGCGCGACAAGGAGTACGGAACCAGATTGATGCTTCATCATAATCAGAAAGACTCGTTAATAGATCGGGGGTATCCGATTTTAACAAGTCGATGTGAGTACACGCTGAACTACTAAAGTGGCGCTATCAAACCACAAGCAAAACTACCCCAAGGCATAAACCGCCCTGGAGTAACCTACTTTTAAACGAACTTATTCCGAGTCGGACTTCGCTTGGCGCTTGCTGCCAATCAGCACCATATACAAGCGCCAAACACCCGCCAGCATCGCAACGCCCAGCACTGCCAGCCAAACCCACAGCAATGCATTAGGCTCTTCCGCCGTGCCAAAGCTCTTACCATGACCCGGATGCGCCACTGCTGACAGGCTGACTAATCCTAAAGCACCAGCAATCGCCAGCTGCACAGCACAAGTCCATAAATGACTAAAATAACGATTCATCACTCATCAGCACCTAAAGGATACGTGAATGCCAACGTTGCGAAATTGACAGACTTGTCGGCTTTAGTCGTATCTTCTAGCTTGGTTTCTGTTTCAGTCCCCAGTACATTCAAGCCATCATTGCGGATGGTAATGGTCGCTTTACCGTTACGGTCAGTTTTCACAACATTGTGCATGCGGTTAGTAGTGATCTCAGCAGCTAGCTCGATATTGGGTACTGGCTCGCCATTGGATAGCACTTGTACTTCCAGCTTATCGCCCTGCTTCAATGTTAGCGGATCAACCATTGGTACGATTTCCAATAGTGCGCCAGTTGCTTTAGGCGCTCCGCCCAATGGCTTGAGAATGGTGGTGTTATATTTCATATAGCGGCCGCCCTGCTTGGCACCCTCTACCTGATCTTTAGACTTTTTAACCCACTCGCCATCAGCTTGCTCACTCCAGTAACCGTTATCAAATACGCCACTAACCGCTTTAAGATCTTCCGAAGGTGCTAGCGTGATGTAACCATTTTTGCTGCTGTAATCGACTTTCAGCGCTGCGCTATCCTTGCCATAGCCCTTGAGCTCTAACAAATCTTTGTGCTCATACTTTTCATCGGTTGGCCCGTGGCCATAAATAATCACAACTTCATCATGACGCTCTTTCGCATAGATACCGTGTGCCGCTGCTTGTCCTGCTAATAACAGACAAACCAAACCAGCCGCTGTCGCCATAAACACTTTGTTGTTAGATTTGATCACGTTTACATCCCTTTAAAGTATGATAAAAATTTATTTTTTCATACTTAACCGCAGAAGTTAAGAGGATTTACAAAAATGTATGAACTGTAATCTTAGCACCCAATGTCGGGTATCATGTGGCTTTCTATTTCGCCCGAAAAGAGCCATCAGCTATGCGATTTACAATTTCTCTGGAAGACAAGTTAGGCGCGCGTTTTGATCATTTTATTCAGGAGCGTGGCTATAAAAATCGCTCGGAAGCTGTGCGGGACTTGATTCGAAACAAGCTCGACCAAGACAGCTTGATGAGAGACGATAACGCCGATTGTGTCGGCACCCTAACCTACATCTACAATCACCATGAACGGGATTTATCGCGTCGCTTGGCCGAGTCGCAGCACCAATCTCACGACTTAAGCATCTCGACCTTACACGTGCATTTAGATCATGATAACTGCATGGAAACGGTGGTATTGCGCGGTAAAGTGAAAGAGGTTTCAGCCTTTGCAGAAAGCACTATTAGCCAGCCGGGCGTACGCCATGGGCAGGTTTATATTGTGCCAGTGATGATTGATCATGTCGCACACTCCCACACTGATGGCTCCCATGGCGCGCACACTCATACACACGTAACCCCGCAATCTTAAAACCGAACCGATACGAGGCTTGGCAAGGTAAAATGCAACTATGTTACAATTTACCTAAACATGACTACCGAAACTAATCGATGACCCCAGACGAGATTAAACAGAGCGTTACTAAGCTACTCAGTCAAGCTTCCGGACGATCCACGCCTGCACGGGAGCACGTCCTGAATATTCTGTTGTCTGCGCCAACCGCACTAAACCACCACACCATTGAAGCGCTCGCTAAAGAACGTGGCTTATCGCTGGATCGGGTTACGCTCTACCGCACGCTGGACTGGCTGGTTGAACAAGGCATTGCACATCGCATTGCCAGTGTGAACCGTGCCTGGTTTTTTAGCGCCGTTGCTGAGCCTGAAAGCCAGCCACACGCCCATTTTCATTGTAAAAAGTGCGAGCAAATCTATTGCTTAGAAGGCGTCAATGCCACGCCAATGACTAACCTGCCAAAAGATTTTCAGCTGGAAGAAACCGACCTGAGTTTGCAGGGCCAATGTGTGAGCTGCACAACCCATAAATAAAATTAAACAATTAAGTTTTGCAACATTGTTGCATTTAAATATAATGGCCTGACGTCTAACTACCTCAAATGTCATCATGAAGCTATCTGCCGCATCGATCAAAACCACACTGGCCACCTCTGCGTTGTCCTCATTATTGCTGTGTAACTCTGCCATGGCAGAAAGCCATACTGGCCACACAGAGCACGCTGCGCATGAACATGGCGCTGCTCGCTTAACCATCGCCACGACGGATGCTGGCATGGAAATTACACTGGAGTCCCCTGCTGCGAATATCTTTGGATTTGAGCATTTGGCTTCCGATGAGGCCGATCATAAAACAATCCATCAAGCCGTGAATAAGCTCAAAGCCGGTGATACGCTGCTGATTGCTGACTCCTCTGCCGCTTGCACGTTAGCATCAGTGGATATCGAGTCCGCTCAGGTTGATGCCCATAGCAAAGAAAAGCACGGTGATGGCGAGCATGATGCACACCACGACGCACATGAAGCCCATGATGAGCATCATGACGATGATAAGCATAACGACCATGATGACCATAGCGATGAAAAACACGCTGATCACGATGAGCACCATGACGATCACGCAGATGAGAAGCACGATGATCATGAGTCAGATCATGCCGAAAGCGCTCACAACGACGTGGATGTCACCTGGAACTTCAGCTGCGAAAACCCAGCAAAACTAACCCAAGTCGATGTCCGCTTATTCTCTGCTTTTCCAAAAGGCTTCGAAGATGTCGATGTTGATTGGATTAGCACCAGCCAAGCCGGCCACTTAGAACTAAACAACGATGGAATCGTACTGCTTAGCCAATGAATATTGTTGAACTTGCGCAATTGCGCTATCGCTGGAAAGGTCAGTCGAAAGACATTCTCAATATCCCTGAGCTGACCATTGCTCAGGGTGAGCATGTGTTTTTGCGCGGTGAAAGCGGCAGTGGGAAAACCACGCTGCTGAATCTACTGGCAGGTATTCTCACCCCCACCGATGGCAGTATTCGCTTACTGGAGGAGGATTTGCATAGCGCCTCCTCCAGCAAGCGCGACCGTTTTCGGGCCGATCACATGGGCGTGATTTTCCAGCAGTTCAACTTACTCCCCTATTTGTCGATGGTGGAAAACATCACGCTGCCCTGCAGCTTTTCCAAACGCCGCCGCGACAAAGCCGGAGACCCGCAACAGGCAGCGACTCAACTGCTAGATCATTTACAGCTGGATGAATCGCTACGCAGTAAGATGGTCACCGAGCTGAGTGTCGGCCAGCAACAACGTGTTGCCGTAGCACGCGCATTAATCGGCCAACCAGAAATTATTATTGCCGATGAGCCAACCTCAGCGCTAGATACTAGCACTCGCGACCGCTTTATTGACCTGCTATTCACGCAGGCCGAAGCTCAACACAGCACCATTATTTTTGTCAGTCATGACCCGCACATCGCCAGTCATTTTCCGCGCGTCATTGAGCTTAGTGAGATAAATACCGCCTTATGATTCTACTCAAACTCACTTGGCGCAGCCTCTGGAACCGACGCATTAGCGTATTGCTAACCCTAATCTCCATTGCCATTAGCGTAAGCTTATTGCTGGGCGTGGAATACATCCGCAAAGAAGCCAAAAGCAGCTTTATGAACACCATCTCAGGCACCGATTTGGTGGTGGGAGCGCGCAGTGGGCAGGTGCAATTATTGCTCTACAGCGTGTTCCGCATTGGTAACGCCACCAACAATATTGGCTGGGATACTTATCAGCATTATGTGAAGCACGATCAGATTGCCTGGACCATTCCGCTATCACTCGGCGATTCGCACAAAGGCTACCGCGTACTGGGCACCAATCAGGATTACTTTAAGCATTACCGTTACGCCTACCAGCAACCCTTAAGCTTTGCTCAGGGCAAACCTTTCGAGGGCGTGTATGATGCGGTATTGGGTGCAGAGGTCGCTAAACGACTGGGCTACACACTCGGCACCCAGATCATTCTGGCACATGGCGCAAACGGAGCCAGTTTTTCCGAGCACAAAAACAAACCCTTTTCCGTGGTTGGCATTCTCAAACCCACCGGTACCCCGATCGATCGCACCGTGCATGTTTCACTGGAAGGCATTGAAGCCATTCACCTCGATTGGCAATCTGGCGCGCCTGTTCCCGGCTTTAACATTTCAGCCGAAAAAGCCGCCCGTATGAATCTGGAGCCTGAGACCATTACCGCCTTTTTGGCAGGACTCAAAAGCCGCTCTGCTACCTTCCGCCTGCAACGTGAGATCAATCAATACAAGCAGGAACCGCTGTTAGCTGCGGTGCCGGGCGTCGCGTTGGCTGAGCTCTGGCAAGCCATTGGGCAATTTGAAATCGTGCTACGTATTATCACTATTTTTGTACTCATCGCCGGATTACTCGGCATGCTCACAACTTTGCTTTCAACCCTCAATGAACGACGCAGGGAAATGGCCATATTACGGGCGGTCGGGGCTTATCCACGCTACATTTTCATGCTATTTTTGCTGGAGGCCCTATTTATCGTGGTGATGGGTTGTCTGCTGGGATGCGCCTTGGTATTTGCTGGCGTGCAGTTTGCCCAGCCGTGGGTAATTGCCGAATATGGCTTGCACCTCAACACATGGATACCGGGCTGGAGTGATGGATTAATGCTGCTGCTGGTCACCGTATTAGCCGTTATTTTTAGCACACTACCGGCGTTAATTGCCTATCGCCGCACGCTGCAAGACGGCCTAACCGTTAAGATATGACCATGAAAAAGCTTATGAAAATTAACACCTTAATTATTCCATGTTTGTTGCTGACAGCCTGTGGCGGAACAGATGAGCCTGCGACTAGCAAAGCTCAATCCAGCAATGTTGTGGTCGCGGATGAAAACTACACGCCCACTAAACCCTTTGAGGCGAGCAAGGATGCCGACCCCATTCCTGAAGGAGCCCCTGCGCTGGGCACTGATATTGCCGATGTGGTTAAAGCGGACTCTAAAGCGGCGGCCCAATCCAATGAGGCAGAGGCGGCTTATCAGGATATGATGTGGGATGACTTGGTTCCGGAAGGGTTTCAACCCAGCAAGATCTTGGCCCGTTATCAGGCACGTATTCAGGAAGCCAAGGAAGGCTCCCCAGAGGAACGCGAGCTCTACAAACAAGTCATGGGCGAGTTTAATAATGCCGGAGCCAATCAAGCGCTCAGTGGCAAGAAGATTCGCATTCCCGGTTACGTTGCGCCGCTGGATACTAGTGGTGAAATGGTCGGCGATTTCTTGCTGGTGCCTTACTATGGCAGCTGCATTCACTCACCACCGCCACCGGCCCATCAAACGGTGATGGTCACACCCGGCGCTGGTACCAGTGTTGCGTTGGAAGATACCTACTTGCCGGTTTGGGTGACAGGTGAAATCACCGTCGAAAAAGTGGATACCAAGCTGGCGACTGCGGGCTACCAAATCAAAAATGCCAAAGTAGAGCTGTATTCTGCGCCGATTAAGTGACGGCTTCCTGCTGATTAGCGTGCTAAAAGGTGGCGTTGACACGGCATGGAAATCGTTTAGCGCTTCCGTTGAAAAGGCTTCGGACAAATTCAACACCTGAAAAGGCTTTCGTCGCTGAAGTGATTTATATCAATTGCTCAGCGCCGAAAGGGCGCTATAAATAGGATTCCAAAATCCTATTTGCAGATGATGATAACAGTGACCAAAACACTAAACAAAGAATCGGCAAAACCAAGCACTCCCCTAATCTCCAGATTCTTTCGGGGTTTGCTTCGTTGGTTAAAAATCACTGCGGCCATCCTGCTAGTCTTATTCATCGCGGCCTACTTTGCCCGTAACGCAATTTGGGGTACACCCGTTGATGCCTATGCCGTAACCAAAGGTGAACTGCGCCAAACGATCGTCGCAAGCGGCCGGGTAACCTGGCCTCAGCGCATCGCGGTGGCGTCTGAAGTGACGGGGCGAGTCACTGCGATCCCAGTGAAGGAAGGTCAGCAAGTCAAACGCGGCCAATTACTCATCCAACTTGATGACAAAATCGACCGCGCCAGCCTCGCACAAGCCACAGCGGCCGTAACACTGGCGGAGGTCAAACTAAAGCAGCAACAGAGAGTGCTACTGCCTACTGCTGAAGAAAACTTGCGCCAGATAGAGGCTGATGTCGAACAGGCCCGCCAGCAATTTATCCGTATTCGCAGCCTGAACAGCAAAAATTACGTCAGCAATAACGAACTGGACACAGCCCAACACAATTACGATGTGGCCAATAGCAGGTTGGCAGCCGCGCGTTTGCAAGTGCAAAGTAATCAATCCAACGGCAGTGATGCCCAGCTCCTGATCAGCTCACTGGAACAAGCTCGTGCCAGTCAAAAATTAGCAGAGATCAAGTTGACGCAAGACGCCATTCTCGCACCCGCCGATGGCACGCTGATTAGCCGCAGCATTGAGCCGGGTGACATTGCCACCACCGGCAAAACCTTAATGGTGCTGGCAGCCGAAGGCAATACGCTTATTGAAGTGCAAATCGACGAACGCAATCTCGCCAAACTGGCGCTAGGACAACTGGCGCTCAGCTCTGCCGATGCCTTTCCTAAGCAACGCTTTGATGCCGAAGTCAGCTACATTAACCCCGGCGTGGATGCTACGCGTGGTGCAGTCGATGTGAAATTACGCGTTAAGCAGCCACCGGATTATTTACGGCAGGACATGACGGTCTCGGTCGATATTGAAACCGCTAAAAAAGCTGAAGCCTTAGTGATTCCTACTGGCGCATTGCACGATGCCAGCAGCGATGAGCCATGGGTGCTGGTGGTGCGCAAGAAACACACGGTTCGCCAAGCCGTTACACTGGGTTTACGTGGTGATGAAAACGTGGAGATCTTAAGCGGACTCAAAGAAGGAGAACCCGTGATTCTGGCGAGTTTGGCGCTGATCAAAGCAGATCAGCTGGTGCGAGTGACTGTGCAGCCATGAACCCGCTATTGCCGTTTGAGTGGATTTTGGCGATTCGCTTTATGCGTGAAGCACGCATGCAAACCTTGCTGATTATGTCGGGTGTTGCGCTTGGCGTGTCGGTGATTGTGTTTATCTCGGCTTTAATTGGCGGCCTGCAAGATAACTTGTTTCGCCGCACGTTGGACTTTCAGGCGCAGATCGTGATTCTGCCACCTAAGGAAGTCTCCCGCCCTTTACACCAAGCGGGCGATGGAAAACTCGCCACGATAATACAACCCCGCGCACAACGTTTGCAGTCGGTTGATCAATGGCAAAAGGTGATGACACAAGTCGGCAAAATGAAAGGGGTTACCGTAGTTGCGCCAGTGGTATCAGGCGCAGGTTTTATCGTTCGCGGCGAAGCCAATAAAGCTGTGAGCCTGACCGGCATCGAGCCGGATACTTACCTCAAACTCATCGCGCTTAGCAGTAAAATCATCTCAGGCAGTCCCAATATCAGCGGAACAGACATACTGGTTGGCAGCGATTTAGCCAAAGACTTAGGCGTATGGACTGGCGATAAACTCAACTTACAAACCGCCTCCGGTGGCACCGCAACCCTAAGCATTCGCGGGATTTTCGACTTTGGTAATAGTGGGGCAAATTCACGCTCCGTGTTTATCGCACTGCGTACCGCACAAAGCCTGCTCAACTTATCGGGTGGTGTCACGAGTGTTGAGCTAAACCTGGATGCGCCCTTTACCGCCGAGACCGTCGCGCAAACGATCAAGGCGCAAACCGGCTTAAAGGTTGATAGCTGGATTGCCAGCAACTCGCAGTTTTTTAGCGCGCTGGAAGCCCAATCCATGTCGAATAATGTGATTCGCTTTTTTGTCGGGTTAACAGCGGCATTAGGCATTGCCAGCGTGTTGGTGGTATCCGTGGTGCAGAAATCTAAAGCGATTGGCATTTTGCGGGCAACCGGCACCACACGGCAGCAAATTTTACGGCTGTTTTTACTGCAAGGCGCGCTGACGGGTTTGATCGGTTCGGTGTTAGGCGCGGGCTTCGGTTGGCTGTTTTTAACCCTGTGGCGCAATATCGCGATTAACCCCGATGGCACCCAATTATTCCCGATTACCTTTGACCCGATGCTGTTTGTGTATGCGGCCATTGGAGCCACGCTGGTCGGCACCATGGCGGCCCTATTCCCCGCGCTGCAAGCGGCGCGACTAGACCCGGCGGTGGCGATTCGTGGCTGAGTCAAATGCAATTACCCTGCAACTGCAGGAAATCCGCAAAGCCTATAACATCGGCATGCCCTCGGAAGTGGAAGTGCTGCACGGCATCGATTTGACCATTAAGCGAGGCGAATTTGTGGCACTGATCGGCCCTTCCGGCTCGGGTAAAAGTACCCTGCTCAACCAGATCGGGCTGCTCGACAAACCCACCAGCGGCGAGCTGTATGTGACCGGCCAAGCCACCACTCAGTTGGAGGATAGCGACCTCACCAAGTTACGCGCCAAATCCATCGGCTTTGTGTTTCAGTTTCACAACTTACTCCCAGAATTTACGGCGCTGGAAAATGTGATGTTGCCACTACTCGCGGCCCGTGGCCGACCGGATGACGCCATGAAACAACGCGCAGCAGAGCTGATTGAGCAAGTGGGACTAAGCAAAGTCGGTAAGAACATGAGTAATGACTTATCCGGTGGTCAGCAGCAACGTGTGGCTATTGCTCGCGCATTGGTCATGCAGCCTGCGCTGGTACTGGCTGATGAGCCAACGGGGAACCTCGATACCGAATCGGCCAATACGATATTTGAACTGCTGCGCCGCGTGAATAAAGACAGTGGAACTAGCTTTTTGATTGTGACGCATGACCCGAGATTGGCGCAGCGTTGTGACCGGATTATTGAATTGGTGGATGGACGAATTGATTCGGATAAGGCGAATGTGGCGGTGGGTTAGCAGGCTTTCCACAGCACCCGCTCAAACCCAAGCGCAACCACCGATGCGCTGTGAGCACTAATACGCAAAGACTAATAGAAATATGCCTGCCAGAAATAATGAGGAAACTACCCCTGTATATTCCCATTTGGTGGGTTTAAAAACCTGCTTACCATGGCTGTTTGGCTTATCTTCACTTGGCGCAATGGCCAACCAGATGAACATAGGCGGTAGCAAGGCAAACCAAGCCCAGACTGCTGGCTTACCTAAATCTTGCACTCTTCTGACTGAAGAGGCCGCAAAAACCCAAGGTACTTTAACGCCATAATAAATAGTCGCTGGCACCATCAGAAATGGGGATAATCTACCCCAAAACATAATCATTATCAGCGCCATGACTAACCCCGCCACAGTTGTATAAAGATACCGGATTCGCCCCATCCGACCTCTAAAAATCAGCACTTTATTATAAAGTTCACGCGTGTTCAGCTCATCATTTGGAGCACTATCAACAGCTAAGGAAGCCGTAGGAGGCTTATACGGGTTGGTTTCCATTTTGTCCTATATTCTCAATTTTTTTGTTGGATACCTTGTTGTGCAAAGCGAGATCGTGTGAGTAAAAATGTAACCAGTAAACCAGCGCAGACTGCTGAGGCAAACATATCCCAGGCAGATAACTGGAAAGCCAGATAGAGCGCAACCATACTGCCAATACCCAATGTAAGCCAAGCAACAAGAACCCTGCCAACAGGAGCAATAAAAAATGCTGTTGTTACAATTAAGGCTGCTGATAATCCGGTGCTGAAACAAAAAATAATTGCTTCAACACTATCCCACCATGAAGCCATACACATGCCAGAAATCATCTGATCTTTCGGACAGAAATAAATCGAAAAATTTATGATTAACATGCCCAGAATTAGGGTTGTATACCATACTAGAATGCATGCTATGGGAAGTGATATCCATCTTAGTTTATTCATAATGGAGCATCCAACGCCGCTTTCTACCGCAGTGCATGTGGGGCGTATTGTGTGTAAAAATGGGCGGTACGACCATGCACACAATTCGACACCGCCTGCGCTGCCGGACTGCAAAGCCTTGTTATACAATTACTCGTCATCATAGCTAAACCACATACCAATTTTTTCTTTACCAACTAAACAAAACAAACTATCACGAGTATGCTTCGTTAATGAAAACCAGCCGTCATCAGAAAAGTTGGTAAAGAACTCACCATCACCAACAGATCTGATAAACGAATAAAATAGTCTGTATAATTCATCATCCGAGAGTTGCCTGTGATCTCCATATGACATAGAAATAGCTTCGTTGGTCATTTCAAAAAAAAGCCTTTGCGCCTCATTTTCAATACGCTGGCTGATGCCACTCTTGTAGGAATTGAATCTAGCATTTTTTTGAAATAATTTCGTTTATAGCTGGAAGGCCAGATAGCCCTGACTTGTTCTCACAAATGACATAGCCAAGATTACAATCGTCCCAGATATCCTGGTATTCAGAAAATTCTTGCTCAATACTCATTATCTTCCTTTCGTATAACGCCCCACTCACCGGAATTTTGGGAGCCAAGCGAGTAAAATTTCCGAGTGCAGTGGCTTGTTATATTTATTTTATTAACTTATTTTTCAATATCTTTGCGAGAGTAGATTTCGCACGCTCAACAAATTCATCTTCGCTTTCATTTTCTTTTGGATCACCAATTGATTCGCTTAACTCAGTTAGAACTTCGTCACTATTAGCGACTTGTACAACTTCAGATGAAAATTTTTCTCTATCATTGCTAGATATACTTAACCCCGTAGTAGCCAAAGTTCCGCTTATTTGAGTAGTTAAACCTTGAGCTGAAGAAGAGCTAATCATTTTTTGCCCTGTTCTGGATTTCACAAAATCTCTAAAATTACTCATTATTTGTTTCCTGCCCTTTTTTCTTTGAACGGAAAAACTCTCTAAATATCATATCAAGTGTTTCGACGATCATATAAATAATTTTTTCTTTAACGGGTTCTGGGACTTTTCCCCATAACTCAGTTAGCCAGGTGAATAGACTGAACAACCAACCGAACATATAATGCCTCCTAAAAAATATAACGCCGCAATAAAAGGCGAGCGGAGCGAGTCCAGCCCGCGTGTTTTTGTGGGCGATTTTTAATTGCCTTGTTATACATTTACTTGAGAGCAAATTTCTGAAATTACTCTGCTCTCAAGGCCAGAGCGCCTTAAATAATTTGGGTGATAGGTTCTAAATACCCGACCACCTATAGAGTTTGTTATCATTTCACATACTTGCTTTTGATCGAATTCACCTATGCTTGTCTTTTGAGCGCTGAGCAGAGGAATGATTCTACTATCATAACTATGACCAGTTAAAAATATGGTGACATCGGGCTTTAAAATTTTAAGCTCTGATAAAAGCAATGTATCTAAACCAGATAATAGCTCTCTATTTTCATTGGATGGCTTTTTGCTATTTTCGTCATATCGATTAATATTTAACCATGATGATGAGTGCGTCTCTCCAATAATAGATTTTTCAAACTTCCTAATCACATTCCAAAATGGGCTTGAAACATACTTTTCCCCAAGATTAAACTTTGAGTACGTTTCCATTTGATTTGAGATGTCTTTTTTACAACTCCAGCCGTTAGTTTCTTGGCCTATAAATACAACTCTGACTTTTGAAGTAGAGAATTTATCGTTTGGCGATATAAGGAAAGGGCCATGAACTATCTCGTTGGACCTCTCTCCAAATTCGTATAGATCTGATTCATATTTTTTATAAAGAGCATATAGCTCTTGAGATAATTCTGATGACACGAGAAATCCTTTTTTGTATAACAGTATGCTATACGGAAATTATTCAACATAGCCTTCCGTGTAGTCCAAACAACATAGCCTCTCCGCATACACCCAACCTATTGATCAGCATTAGAATTTACAATATTGGCTAATTTAATAACAGAACTATACGGAATCCACCCACAAATCACAATAAGCCAAATACACAGCATAAAACCACACTCACCCCCACTAATCTCCAATAACATCCTATACTACTGACTAAGCACATTGGTTTAAAAACACTCAAACCACCGCACGAGGCTAGCAACCGGATGGAACCATGCCCAACGCATTGAATTCACGATCATTTCGCCAGACTTCCATAGCTCTCACCCTGCTACTTGCCGGCATGGCAGCGCTTTACTGGCAACCCGCCAATGCCATAAAAGCCACCAACGCGCCCGCCAAAATCAGCTATTACCACTGGACCAATAGCTACACCGACGACCCTGCCAGCCTGCAACGCTACGCACCCAAACAGCTTTACCTCAAGCTGCTGGATATTGGTTATCGCAACCAACAGCTATCGGTCAATCCAACGAGCATCCGCACACCGCCCTCAGTAGCCGTCACGCCGGTTGTGTATATTGATAATAATGCGCTGAAGCTTGGCTCGCGGGACGCTATTCACGCGCAGATTCTCACCCACATTCCGCCGCAAACCTATACGCACTTACAGGTGGATTGCGATTGGACCGGCCAAACCCGCGACGTCTATTTCAAATTCCTTGAGCGCCTGAAAGTGGACTACCCACACATCAGCGTGACCTTACGCCTGCATCAGGTGAAATATGCCAAACGCACGGGCGTGCCACCGGTGGCGCGAGCGGCGCTGATGTATTACAACATGAGCGATATTACAGACCCTGAGATTAACAATTACATTCTCGATACCGAAGAAGGCCAACGCTACCTGCACAACTTTGAAAACTACCCGCTGCCGCTTGATCTTGCGCTGCCGCTGTACCAGCAAACGCGGGTGATTCGCCAAGGTAAGTTGGTGCAATTAGCCAATAGCGCCGAGGTGAATGCGGCGAAAACCGAACGCCTGAAAACCAATCATTACAAAGTCACCCAAGGGCATTATTGGCAGGAATATTACCTCTACCCCGACGATGAGTTGCAGGTGGATACGGTCGATCTCGACGCCTTGCATACCGCTGCCGAGCAACTGAGCGCCGTCATGCACCCCGATGAAATTATTTTTTATACCCTCCGCGAAGCCGCACGCTTTTCTCCGAATGAGCTTGCCACCATCGCGACCGAATTTTCTCCAAGGAGCCAGCCGAAATGAAATCCCTTAAACAGCTATTTAAAAGCACCTTAATGGCCAGTTTTTTGTTTACCACGGCGGTCTCCTCCTGCGGCTGGGATGAGCCGGAATATTTCTACTATTCCAAAAGCCTTGATATTCTCTATGGCGAGTTAGTTAAAGCGCACTTTGTGCGGCGTTACAGTTATTTTCCCGGCTCTTACAGCAGTGATGAATACGATGAATCGAACGCCACCGAAACCTATAACCTCAAAGCGTGGGCCGACTACCTGAAAGTGTCACCGGAAGATGCCAGAGCCATTGTGTATGACCGAAACGCAGACAAACTGGCCAGCCAATCCGATGCGGTAAAGGCCTATCTCAGCGTGGTAGTAAAGCAAGAACCCATTGCCGACCAAGGCGACTCACGCTGGCTAAGTAAAGAAGAGCTAAAACAGCAACGCGCTGAAAACCTAAAGCTTGGCAACACACTCATCGGCGAAATAAACCAGCAGCTGGAAACTGAAAAGGATGCCTTTTTACGCCAGCGTTATGCGTATTTATTAGTGCGTATTTTGCATTACACCGGACAATATCCGGAAGCCATTAGCACCTACGAGCGCCTAAGCGCCGACATTCAACAACCGAATAAAGAAGTCGCCATCTGGACCGGCCTGCTATACGCCGGAGCGCTGCAACGTAGCGGCAAGCGAGCGGAATCAGCCTACCAATTTGCCACCCGCTTTGCGGAAACCGAGACTAAAAAACTTCAGGCCCAGCTTAATTTCAGCATTAAAACAGATGAGGAATGGGCCTCTTTAATGGCGCTGTGCAAAAATGATGATGAACGCGCTCTGATGCATTTTGTGCGCGCCTTGCGAGTGAATGCCAATACACAGGAAGAGCTCAAAGCCGTTTATGCGCTGGCTCCCGATTCCGATTGGTTTGATGCGATGCTGTTTCGTGAATTGGAATTTGTGCAGTTTGCCGACCATGTTCCCGGTGGCCCGGATCAGCCATGGCTGCAGTCTTCTCGTGGCATTAATAAAGACGTTTTGATTGATGACCTAAAAGCCTATGAAGATGCCAAAACGGAAGCGGCCAAACAGAAACTGCGCGACCGTCGTACCCAATATCTTGCTAGATTCAGCCAGTTCATCGACCAAGTTAAACAGGATAAAAAGCGCAAAGATCTATTCCTCACCGACTATGCTGCGGTCTACTTAAAACAGCTCTCAGGGGAAGCCATTACGGTGGCGGATGTGAGCACTTTCCTTGCCGCCTACCCTGATGATTTACGCGTGCCTTATGTGAAGCCGCTACAGCACTTGGTGTATCTGGAAAATCTGGAGGCGATTGACCCCGCGAGTGAAACCGTTATCGCTAATGACTTGGTGGCCGCTGAAAAACTGGAGAAATCCATCAGCAGCGATATCTGGGAGGACGAGTACAATAATCCCTACAAGCGCCGCACTCAGGACATTATGACTTACACCTACGCCAAGCTGGAGCCGCTGTATGTGAGCGCCAATCAACCCGGTAAAGCCTACCTCGCCAAGCAGCGTGGGGATATTGTGCTGGATGGCATTACAGCTGAGGAAATCAAAGAGCTGCAAACCCTGCAAACCAAAAAGTCTCCCAACCGTTTAGAGCAAAAAATGGCGGCTGACTTTGTCAAAGCATTCGGCGAGATCGACTTTGAGACCAAAGCCTTTACACCAACGACTGATCCTAATGAATTGATTGCCAGAAAGTACCTCGCTGCAGGCAAATTCGACCAAGCTAAAACTGCTGCCGAAGCGGCCGATCACAAGTTATTTAAAACCACTTACAATCCATTCACCACCGGACGCAGCGGTAATAATCGGGTTCCTTCCAAAGCCCGCACGCTGCTGCAAGTGATTGAAACCATGCAGGCACTGGAGAAGCAAGCCAACAGCGATCCAAGCGATGCACAGGCCCAGTTCTTACTGGCAACCGCCTACTACAATATGACGTGGTTCGGAAACTCCCCCAACCTGATTAGAACGTATCGCTCGACCGTCTCCTGGAAAAAAGGCGTGACCGATTTTAGCAAAGCGCGTGAGCATTATGAGCGCGTAGTACAGCAAACAACCGATCGGGAATTAAAGGTAAAAGCGCTGTACGCATTGGCCAAAATCGAGAAAAACGAGCTATACATTAAACAGGCTGAAAATGGGTCTGAATTTAATAAATATTGGCCACATGGCGACGATACAAGCTATCCGGAATCGACCCAATTTGCCAAGAAAAAGGGCCTTGGGGAGAACTTCAAAAAGATACGTGACTATGAAGATACGCAGTATTTTAATGACGTAATTAAGCAATGCGCTGATTACAATTACTACTTTTCTGGTTAACTAAAAATGGCCTGAGAGGCAAGCCCTGCCTCGCTTCAGGCCTCAAACCTACTCAGCATCAACTTGCCAGCGCACTCTCGCGTCTGGCATGCCGTACCTGTTTCAAGGTTCGTTATTTCTTCGTTGTTTGATAAGCAAATTTTCGGAAAATTCAGGCTGGATATTTCTTGGTGAGCAATTCACCCCGCTGCAGCGATGATAATTTCTAGTATGTTAGTTTTCAAAATTATATGCTAAATTTGTAAAACATATGTTTGTGACTTGTAAAACTAATTTTACAAACCTATGGCATTTTTCTTGGAGGAAATTAATGAATCATCTTAGTATGACAGCCCTGTCTGCACTGCTTTTGTGTGCCAGCTCTGTCTCTGCAAATACCGCCTGTGAAGGTAACGAACCACTGACTATCATTTCCGCAACGGATGATGGGTTGTATGAAGAAACGCATGGTCCGGAAAACCTAATTGATGGCAACCTTGATCCAGACTCTCGCTGGTCAAATGAATCCCAAGGCGCACCAAAATCCGTTGTTTTCGATTTGGGCGCACAGCAAACACTCAAGTCATTCAGCATTGCCTGGCATAAAGGCGACAGCCGTAAATCTGACTTTTCCATTGCCGCATCATTGGATAACAAAGCCTATACCACCATCGTTCCTGAGCGCCAATCCGGTGGTGAAACGCTGGCACTTGAGCCTTATGAGTTTGATGACCTGAAAGCACAGTACGTAAAAGTGATCGCTAACGGCAACGAAAGCAATAGCTGGAACAGCATGGTTGAAGTCGTGGCTTCAGGCTGCGGGACTCCGGTTGAAAAACCAGAGAAAGCGGTCGTTACCGCGCGCAAAGGCAAAGGTCTGTTTGGACTACACACTGACCAACCTCCCGGTAAAAACTTCGACCTACTCGGCTGGTATGTGACCACGCCAGCGGACGATGATGGCGACGGTAAATCGGACAGCGTTTACGAGAATGAACTCGCCGCTGGCTGGACTGATCCACGCTACTTTTATACCGATCCTGCAACCGGTGGAATGGTGTTTCGCTCAACGCCAGCGGGTGCCAAAACCTCTAAAAACACCAAGTACACCCGCACAGAACTACGCGGCATGCTTCGCCGAGGCAACTACGATATTGACACGCGGATTGATGGCGGCTACCCAAATGCAAACAACTGGGTATTCTCCTCAGCGCCCAAGTCGGCACAGGAAAAAGCGGGCGGCGTAGATGGTGTTTTGAATGCGACCCTGTCGGTTAATCAAGTCACTAGACAAGGTAAAGCCTACCAAGTTGGTCGCGTCATTATTGGGCAGATCCACGCAAAAGATGATGAACCAATTCGCCTGTATTACCGCAAACTGCCGGGCAATAAATTCGGCTCGATCTACTTTGCTCACGAGCCTGCCACTGGCAAAGAAACTTGGGTTGAGATTATCGGAAAGCGCAGCGACCGCACCGAAAACCCTGCTGACGGTATCGCCCTTGATGAAGTCTTCAGCTACCGGATTGAAGTCAAAGGCAAACAGGAAGGCGATAAAACCATTCCAATGTTGCACGTCGATATTACTCGCGATGACGGCACCGTAGTTAGCGCGGAGCCCTTTGATATGCGCGACAGTGGCTTTAGTGTTGAAGACGAATTTATGTTCTTCAAAGCGGGCGCTTATTCTCAAAACAACACCAGCCCAGAGCCAGAAACGGACTTTGATCGGGTGATTTTTTATAAGTTAGATTACTCGCACTCACCTGCGCAGTAATACAAAACTCAATAACAAGTACTCTGATTGGAGAGAAATATGAAACGACTGATTTCTTTAGTAGCCGTTGCAGGTCTTATGGCCAGCAACGTAATGGCGGCAAGCGTTGTCGTGAATGATAGTTTTACTGATGGTGGCCGAAACAATGGCGCAGACGCACAAGATACTAACTGGTGGTCCACCACCACATCCGGTGCGATTGAAGTGAGCAAAGGCTCTTTGGGCTTGGTTTCTGGTGGCTCGGGGCGTGGCATACGCGCAACCTTTGCGCCTCAAACACTGGCTGATGGCCGGACTCTAAAAGCAACCTTCACCTTTACAACGCCTAGAACCCTCGGCACTAACCGCGACTCGGCTTTCCGTGTTGGCTTGTATGACAAAGCAGGCCGCGCTGCGCTAGAGGGTGACTTATCCGCCTCATCGAAAAAGCCGAACGTAAACTATGATGGCCTACCCGGCTATATGATCGACTTTGACGTAAACCTCAAAGATGCAGCTAAAGCGAACATTGATATTCGCAAGCATAAGCAGGACACGCAAGGCCGCTTGTTAGGGACAACGAAGGGTTACAAGCACCTTGGTGGCGGTGGGAGTGCCTACCAGTTTGCACCTGGCCAAACCTATACCGGTGTTATGACTGTTCAAAAAGTCGCTGCAGGCGTGGCAATCTCCGGCTCACTGAGTCAGGCGGGTAAGGTACTGAGCACCTTTGGCGTAACGGATAACGGTAGCGCCACTAATAACTTTGGTATGTTGGCGTTTCATGTCAACAGCAAAACATTTGGCTCTTCAAAGAAGAAAAACACCCCGGATAATGGGATTGATTTTACGAATGTGAAGATTGAGGTGTTGCCTTAGGATTTACGTTTTTTGATTGGGGTTATGGCTGGCAGTCTTTAAGGTTGTGAGCCATTTTTGTTAGCTCACCCAGTTCTCAACAATCAGGCCGGGAACGCGTTCGAATTCACGCACGTTGTTGGTAATTAACGGCATTCCTAAATTCAAAGCATGAGCCGCAATCATCAAATCTAATGGCCCGATTACGCACCCTCTGCGCTCAAGGTCAGCACGAATCTCACCATAGATATACGATGCAGACTCATCGTAATCCACAACATTTAATGGAAGCAAAAACTCATTCAGTGCCTCCTCATTTTCCCGAAAGCGCTCGCTTTTATGCACGCCATGATACAACTCTGATGTTGTAACAGATGACACTAAAATATCTCGCGGTTGGAACGCTTCAAAATGCTCTAGAACACTCGCAGGTTTGCGCTTAATGATGTAAATGCAGATGTTTGTATCCAGCATAACCATTAGTCAAATGCCTCACGCTCAGCTTGCTGCTCCGGCTGCTCTCTACCTTCTGGCATGAAGTCATCCGTAAACTTGTCCAGACTATTAAACAGGCTGTCCCACGAGTCTGGAATAGGCCGTAGAATTAAGTTATTGCCTATTTTTTTGATTTCAACGACCTTGCCCTCAAAGCGAAACTCTTTGGGTATTCTGACGGCTTGACTGGCACCGTTTTGAAAAATACGTGCTGTTTGCATGGTGCACCTCCTTTGATAATATATATTAAGTATATACTTTATTTGAAGGCGTCACTATGCCTTTAGTTCAATGTGACCGTCTCCTTTTATGAAAATATACGCCACTTTCATAATCACCACCCCACACAAAGCAGCTCACCGATTGCTAGCCGAGTGTCACCAATCTGCTTACCAGAAACCCACCTCATACTCCTGATCCACTGATGTTTATCTGCTTGAGTTGCGAAGCGTTCCGCGATCGACCATTGCGTATCACCTTGCAAAACACGATAACGCTTCTTGCAAGGAGGCCGCTGGCCGTCATAACGAGTAATAATTGGACTTGCTTCCTGATAGATACTCACTGTCGAACGACTAATATTAATATTCCCAGCTTGCACATATGAAAGCCCTCCCTTACCAGAGAGAAAGCCTGGGCTGCAAAAGATTAGGTAGAAACCAATAATCAGCAAACCAACAACCGATATTTTCGCACTAAAGCTAGCCACTAGTGAGGCACGCGTGGCATGATTTTCTTAGCTAAACGAGACTTAGCTTCAATCACATGTCTCTGGGAGTTTTCATCGATGTTCTGGGGAATATTCGCCGAGTTAAATGCCTGAATATTGATGTAATACATAATGCCGTTGATGAAGCTCTCCTCGTTAACTCGACCTGAGTAGGAGCCCAATGTGTAGAAGCCAAAGCTTAGGGTAAAATAAATAACAACCTCAATTAGGTTGATAGATGACCCTCCTAGAAACTGCTCCAAAAAGCCACACAACATATCGTTACTGCAAGCATCCATGATTGCTCTTTTCCCTGAAGTATTTGATAGACAGCGTTGACCATTAATTTCAAACCATAAAGGAGGTTTAAAATACAAATATGTTAAATTAACAGCCTAAATTATGATAATCCCTACTACTCAAATTAACAACACTCACAAGCTTGTAAGTAGTGCCTAAGAGAACTGGCTGAGTACCCACCAAACTAGCGAGCCTCCCTGAATCCAAGTACACTCATAGTTAACTCATTCAAAAGCCGTAGCCATGTCTCAGCGCAAAAAACTCCCCATTGGCATTCAGACCTTCAAAGAGATTCGCGAAGATAACCACTACTACGTGGACAAAACGCCTCTGGCATTGCAGCTGATACAAGACGGTAAACACTACTTCCTATCCCGTCCACGCCGCTTCGGTAAAAGCCTGTTTCTCGATACGCTGAAAGAATTGTTTGAGGGAAATAAGCCCTTATTCGATGGGCTGGCGGCGTATCCGCAATGGGACTGGTCTGTGAGCTATCCAGTGATACGCTTTAGCTTTGGTCGTCAAACCTTCACGACCGAACAAAGCTTGGCGAACTCATTAGATGAGCAGCTAACCTATATGGAGCGGGACGCTGGGCTTACACCAACCTTTAGCCATGCTGGAGGCCGGTTTTCAGAGCTGATCCGTCACCTGAAAGAGCAACATGCTAAACCCGTTGTCATACTGATCGATGAGTACGATAAACCCATTCTTGATGCGCTTGATTATCCGGACGTTGCCAAAGCCAACCGCGATTTTTTGCGTGGATTCTATGGCACGATTAAGGATTATGACGCGCATATCCGCTTCAGCTTTCTAACTGGGGTGAGTAAGTTTTCTAAAGTGAGTCTGTTTTCGGGCTTAAATAATCTAAATGACATCACGCTAGATCAACGCTATTCAACCTTATGCGGCTATACCGATCACGATATTGATACCGTGTTTGCACCTGAGCTGGATGGATTCGACCGTCAGGAAATTCGTGACTGGTACAACGGTTACAACTGGCTAGGAAAAGGCGTCTACAACCCGTTTGATATCTTGCTGCTATTTGAGCGTCGGGAGTTCAAAAACTACTGGTTTGAAACTGGCACACCCACGTTTTTAGTGAATGTGTTGGCCAAGCGGCACATTCACACGCCACTACTGGGCCAGCTAAGCAGCGATGAGGAGCTGCTATCCAGCTTTGATGTGGATGAAATGGCAATTGAAGCACTGATGTTTCAAACCGGCTACCTGACCATTAAAAAGCGCGAACTGCTGGATGGGAATTACTTTTATACCCTCGGCTACCCCAACCGCGAGGTGTATCAAAGCCTAAACAACAGCCTGCTAAAGCACTTGGTACAAGATGGCGGTGCACAAGTTCGGCAGCGTATGCAGTTGCGCCAATTACTGCTGACGAATGATTTTGATGGCTTAGAAAAATTGTTCCATAGCTTCTATTCCAGCATCCCGCATCACTGGTATAACAACAACCATATTCAAGCCTATGAGGGCTTCTACGCCTCGGTGTTTTACTCCTACTTTGCATCACTTGGGCTGGATGTGACGGTGGAGGATGCCACCAACTTAGGCCGCATTGATATGACGCTTAAATTTAATCAGCAGGTTTATATTTTTGAATTTAAAGTGGTCGAGCGCGAAGCAAACGGTGAAGCGCTGCAGCAGATAAAAGACAAAGCTTACGCCGATAAATTTAAAGCGCTGAATCAGCCGATTTATTTGATTGGTGTGGAGTTTAGCAAGCTAACGCGCAATGTGGTGGCTGTTGAGGCTGAGGGCTCTCTGAGTAACCCTAAAGAAGCTGATTAATTTTGGTGAGTATCCCCTGCCTTTGACTGCCCAGTT
Source organism: Leucothrix mucor DSM 2157 (assembly GCF_000419525.1). Lineage (NCBI taxonomy): Bacteria > Pseudomonadati > Pseudomonadota > Gammaproteobacteria > Thiotrichales > Thiotrichaceae > Leucothrix > Leucothrix mucor. The sequence goes on along the minus strand of NZ_ATTE01000001.1, from coordinate 4,538,401 downwards.
CTATATTCCTTAGGGGGGACTATCCTCCTAGTGGGTCTTGTCCGCCCTGAGCTAGCTTTTTTCGCAGGGGCATTAATTTCGTCGGTACTATCTTCACCTTTTAAGTCCTCCTCTACTTTCTTAGCAATCGATATGCTATCGAAGCTTGCTACAAGTATCGCCTGCAGTCTTTGGTTAGCATCTTCAGCATCAATTAGCTCTTTTTTCAGAAGCACCTCGATAGATTCAATCTTTCTCCGTGCCTGTACTGTTGTACCTTTGCTCTTGTCGGTGAAGCATTCCTTAGCATTAGCTAACTTCTTATTTATTGGAGGTTTAAACCAGGTACAAACAAAGACAGCAAGTTGCTTTAGTCCTAAAATACCAATCGCAGAAACTCCTGCAATAACCTCTGACTTTGGCTCTGACTGAAAATAGAAAGTATCGCCTAGAAACACAAATGAGTAAGTAATAAAGAATAGGGCTAAGTCAACTGGCTTACTTAACTTTTCAACCAGAGCATCAATTATCATGGGTAAACTCATTTTCGGTTTGAGTGAGTGGACTCTGTTCTAAGGTAGATTCGTATGTTGCTTGAAAAGCCTCAATAAAAACCAATGCACTGCTAATTCTTTGTGCTTCCTGAAGTCTGGTTTTACCCAAGCTTTCAATGCTTGCCGCTATTAAAATGCCAGAAAAAGAAGCCACTGCTGAAAAGAAAAACCAACTAATACTCGTAGCTGCTGTTGAGCTCATCCCCCCGATAGAAAAACCGATCATTCCAACCATCAGTGAAACTAGAAAAATTGAATTTATTTTTGATTTCATACAGTTAGATCCATTAATAGTTCTATCGTTACTTTGCTCAACTAGAGTACCCTGAGCTGCTATTCCCCAAATAAGTCATTGAAGACCAATCATGCTTGGCTGACAAGATCGATATTGATTTTAGTTTTGGGCTACAACTTAGGTTCTACAGGACTTAGCTATTGGAGTATTAAAAGCCATCTAAATTGTTTAAATAAATGGCGCACCCGGCGCGATTCGAACGCGCGACCTTTGCCTTCGGAGGGCAACACTCTATCCAGCTGAGCTACGGGTGCATACTGTATGAAGGGCGGTATCATACAGTATTTATTTCAAAAATGAGATAGAAAGTTGTTACTTTCCTGCCGCCAATACATACAACATTTCCAGCGCCAGCGTGGCTCCTGCTAGTGCGGTGATGTCTGCATGGTCATACGGTGGGGAAACTTCTACCACATCCATTCCGACCAAATTAACGCCCACCAATCCACGAATGATCTTCAGCGCCTTATCACTCGTCAATCCGCCCGGTACCGGTGTTCCAGTGCCAGGTGCATACGCAGGGTCCAAGCAGTCGATATCAAATGTCAGGTACGTTGGCGTGTCGCCGACAATACTTTTGATTTGTTCGACAATACTAGCGGCACTGCGGTCATTGGCGTCCGCCGCGTCGATCACGGTAAACGGGTGATCTTTCACGGTGTACTCGGTACGAATGCCGATCTGCACGCTTTTGGCCGGATCAATCAGGCCTTCCAGCGGTGCAAAGTGGAACATGCTGCCATGGTTAAACTCGCTGCCCGGCTCGCTGTAGGTGTCTGTGTGCGCGTCAAAATGGATCATCGCCATCTTGCCATGCTTTTTAGCGTGCGCGCGCATCAGCGGCAAAGTCACAAAGTGATCGCCACCAAAGCCCAGTACAGTTTTACCTGCATCCACCAAGGCGCCAACGTGCTCTTCGACTTCATCCAGCAATGACTGCTGATTACCGGTGAAAGGCTCCAGATCGCCATAGTCGGCAACCCGCATCTTTTCAAAGGCGCAGAAGTCCCACGGCCAACGGTTTTCTTCCCAGCGAATGTGCGCGCTAGCTTGGCGGATAGCCATTGGGCCACCACGAGTACCGGCGCGGCCTGTCGTAGCCATGTCGTATGGAATGCCGACGATAAACACGTCGGCTTCGTTTAAATCACGGCTTAAGTTCTGCCCCATATAGCTGAACACATTGCCATAATTTGAAATGCTATTTACAGGTACCAATCGTATTCCCTCGCTGAAATTGCTGCTTCGTACGCGTTAAATTCACTGCGCTTTTGGGCACAATACACGCCGACGAATTCGCTGCCAAGATACTCCTTTAATACCTCGGACTCTTCAGTGACGTATAACGCATCCAGCAAGTCAGTCGGCAAGCCGAAAGAATCTTCACTCAACTCTTCAGTCGGGGCGCCGGGGTCTAACTCTTTTTCCATACCGTTATGCATGCCAGCCAATAAAGTTGCCAGCGTTAAGTATGGGTTGCCATCAGCACCACCAACGCGGTATTCGATACGGCGATCTTTAGCTTCAGACTCTGGAATGCGCACCGCAACTGAGCGGTTCTCATAGCCCCAAGTCGGGCCGATTGGCACGTTATTACCTGGCTTTAAGCGGCGGAATGCATTCACGTTCGGTGCGAAGATAGACAGCGACTCTGGCATTAGCTTCAGTACGCCAGCCACTGCATGCAGCAGTTTCTTATCGTCATTCGCTGCCAGCAAGTTTTCACCCGCGTCGTCGTACACACTCACGTGCAAATGCAGGCCGTTACCGGCGTCATCAATGTATGGCTTAGCCATAAAGCTAGCTTGGAAGCCGTGCTTTAGCGCAACGCCTTTAACGATACGGCGGAACATCGCACATTGATCAGCCGCTTCCATCACGTCGCTGTTATGCACTAAGTTGATTTCATACTGACCCAAACCCACCTCAGCGGATGCCGGACCAATATCCACGCCCTGCTCTGCACAGGTACGGGAAATGTCGCTCAGGCACTTACCAAAGTCTGCCAAACGATCAATACCCATAACCGCGTAAGTATCGCGCTGGCCGGTTAACTGGCCCAATGGCGCTTGTACTAAACCGTCATTGGTACGCTTTAAGTCAAACAAATAGAATTCTAATTCAAACGCCACAACCGGGCGGTAACCGCTGCTTTCGAAACGGCTTAACACTTTTTTCAGGATGGTGCGTGGCTCCCAAAATGGAGAGTCTTCCTCACCCTGCGTGTAGGTCACCATCACTTGTGCGCGTGGCTCCGACTCCCAGCCAACACGACGTAAACTACCTGGTACTAATTCAATCGAAGCATCCGGATCGCCATCGTCAATGCCGTGGCCAAGCGCATCAATCGCGTGCCCTTGTACCGACATTAGCGGCATACCGCGTGGGAATTTCAGACCATTAACAGCCAATTTCTCTAGGTCTGTAATCGCATAGCGCTTTCCGTAAAAGTTGCCCGGAATGTCCATAATGATCAAATCAACTTCTTTTACATCTGGGTTAGCTGATATGAATGCTTTTATTTCTTGTTGCATGATTTGCCTTTGCTAAGTAAATAGGTGATACCACATTTGATATCACCGGGCGAACAGCCTGCACAACGCAGCTGTCCGCCAGATAACACACGACTTTGTTCTAACGCTTGTCAGTCCGCATTGGCCCGCTCGCGAATTTTCTCCGCGCGCTTGGCAATCAATGAGGCACTGATCACACCCACCGAGACTGCTACGATCAGCAGCGTTGATAAGGCGTTAATTTCAGGTTTCAATCCTAAACGCACCTGGCTGTAAATCTTCATCGGCAAGGTGGTAGCACCGGGGCCTGATGTGAAAGATGCGATCACCAAATCATCGAGCGATAAGGTAAAGGCTAACAGCCATGCTGCAACCACTGCCGGCATAATAATTGGCAGGGTTACTTGCAGGAATGCACCGACCGAAGAGCAGCCTAAATCACGCGCTGCTTCTTCCAATGATCGGTCGAAACTGATTAAGCGAGATGATACCACTACTGCTACATAACACATCGAAAATGTGACGTGAGCGATCGTTATTGTCCAAAAACCCCGATCCAATCCAATCGCCACAAATAACAGCAATAAAGACAGACCGGTAATCACCTCTGGCATGACCAGTGGCGAGTAAATCATTCCGGAAAACAACATGCGCCCACGAAACCGCCCGGCACGGGTTAACACTAGCGCAGCTAGCGTACCCATGATGGTGGCTAAGGTGGCGCTCAGCAGAGCCACTTTTAATGTGACCCATGCCGCACTCATAAACGACTCGTTTTGAAACAGGCTGACGTACCAGCGGGTTGAAAAGCCACCCCACACAGTCACTAGCTTAGAGTCGTTAAAACTGTAAACGATCAATAATAAAATCGGTAAATATAAAAAAACAAAACCGAAGGTGAGCGTGGTGGCATTAAACCAAGTAAAACGATTCGCATTCATGATGCCGCCTCCTGTGCCTTTTCTTGCTGGCGTTGGAATAACAATATCGGAACCACTAATAACAGCAGTAATACGATCGCTACCGCAGAGGCCACCGGCCAGTCACGGTTGGAGAAGAACTCGCCCCACAGCGTTTTACCAATCATGAGCGTTTCAGAGCCACCGAGCAGATCCGGTATCACGAATTCACCCATCGCTGGAATAAACACAAGGAAACAACCGGCAATCACGCCCGCCATCGACAATGGGAATGTCACCTGCCAGAAGGCACCGATGCGTGTCGTTCCAAGATCCAACGCCGCTTCGACTAAGGAGTCATCCATTTTTTCCAAGGCGGCATACAGTGGCAACACCATAAACGGCAAATAGGAGTACACGATGCCGATGTACACCGCGAAGTTGGTATTAATCAGCGCCAGCGGGTCATCAATCACGCCCAGCCACAGCAGGAAGTGGTTAAGGAAGCCTTCGCTTTTTAAGATACCAATCCAGGCATACACGCGGATTAGGAAGCTGGTCCAAAATGGCAAAATGACTAACAAGACTAAGAAGCCCCGCCACTTTTCCGGTGAGCGCGCCAAGCCATAAGCAATGGGGTAGCCCAGCAGCAACGTGAAGATGGTCGAGAAGAAGGCTATTTTCAAACTGGATAAGTAAGACAGCCAATAGATATTGTCGTCGAGCAGCCAGATGAAGTTCTCAAAGTCCATCGCCTGAATCATCGCCCAAATTCCCAGTAACCCACTGCCCGCTTCATAAGCCGGTGCGTATGGCGGCATGGCGGTGGCCATATCCGACAGGGAGATTTTAAGTACGATTAAAAAAGGCGTTAAGAAAAACAGCAGCAACCAGAGTAAAGGGATGCCGATGAGAAAAAAGCGCCCCCAATTAAAGTCTGCTTTCATGATGCCCTCACTTGGCCAACGCGATGGCGGCAGTATTGGTCCAGGATAGCCATACCTTATCTTCCCAGGTAATCTCGCGATTACTTAAGCGTCGTTGGTTGGCTTGCAGTGTTTTAACAATGGTGCCGTCGGCAATTTTTACGTGGTAGGTCGAGGTATCGCCCGAGTAGGCAATATCAATGACTTCACCTTGTACAATGTTGTCTTTGTCGGTCGGCTGTTGCTTGCTGATAGCGATTTTCTCAGGGCGAATGGCGAGCCATAACGTGCTACCAATCTCGGCCTGAATATCACTTTCCAGACTAAACTTCGTCTTAAAGGTGGACGCCACTTGTAGCTGATCACCTTCGCGACTGCTGAGGGTGGTTTCAATGAAGTTCACATCCCCAATAAAGTCGGCGATATAGCGGGAGTTCGGGGCTTCGTAAATGGCGGCGGGCGTATCCACCTGCACTGCGATGCCCTTATCCATAATCGCAATCCGACTAGCGACAGTCATGGCCTCTTCCTGATCGTGGGTTACGATCATAAAGGTTACGCCTAAGGACTCTTGCAGATTCATCAGCTCGAACTGAGTGCGTTCGCGCAGCTTTTTATCCAATGCGCCCAGTGGCTCATCTAACAATAATAGCTTTGGATTTTTAGCCAGTGAGCGCGCTAAGGCCACCCGCTGACGCTGACCACCGGATAGCTGATGCGGCTTGCGCTTGGCAAACTCAGTCAGCTGGACCAGTTTCAGCATTTCTGCCACGCGATCGGCAATTTCTGCTTTGCTGCGACCTTCCTGCTTTAAACCAAAACCGATGTTCTTTTCGACGCTCATGTGTGGAAATAAAGCGTACGACTGGAACATCATGTTAACTGGGCGCTGATTAGGCGGGACTTTAGATAAATCCTTACCGCCCAGCAAAATACGGCCTTCGGTGGGTGTTTCAAACCCCGCCAGCAAACGCAATAGCGTTGTCTTACCACAGCCCGATGGCCCGAGCAGGGCATAAAACTCTTTCTCGTAGATATCTAAGGTTAAATTATCAATCGCGGTAAAATCCCCGTAGCGCTTCGTTACTCCTTCAAATCGGATTAACGGCGTTTTTTGGGGATCATTCCACGGCTCAAATACTTTGTTTCCGTTAGTATTAACAGCCATGATTAACCTTATTGACCGCTCTTAATGCGAGTCCAGCTGCGGTTTAGCAAGCGCTGCTGTTTTGGATCTGGCGCAAGTACTGCGAACAAGCCTTTCAGTGTCTCTTCATCTGGGTAAACAGCCGTGTCTTTAAATACAGACTCATCTAAAAACTCCTGAGACGCCAAGTTACCATTGGCATAGCTCACAAAATTACTGGCTTTAGCCGCCACTTCAGGGCGTAAGATGTAATTCATGAAGGTATAGGCTTCTTCAACATTATTAGAATCTGAGGTGATCGCCATCTGGTCAAACCACATTTGTGCGCCTTCTTTTGGAATGGTGTAAACCACGGTGTTGCCGTTTTTAGCTTCGACCGCACGGTCACGCGCTTGCAGAATATCGCCCGAGTAACCCACTGCTAAACAGATGTCGCCATTCGCCAAGCCACCGATGTACTCAGAAGAGTGGAATTTCTGAATGTATGGGCGCACTTTAGCAATTAGCTCTTCGGCTTTCTCAAGGTTTTCTTTGCTGAAATCAGCCGGTGGTAAACCTAAATAATGCAGTGCAGCTGGGACCAACTCGGTTGGCGCATCTAACCAGTGAATACCGCAATCAGCAAACTTCGCTGCCACTTCAGGTTTGAAAATCATATCCCAAGAGTTAACTGGCGCATCTGGCATGATTTCTTTAATTTTTTCTTCAACGTAACCAATACCGGTGGTGCCCCACATGTAGGTAAAGGAATGCTTATTTTCAGGGTCATAAGCGGCAGTGCGCTCATTGATCATTGGCCAGGTGTTTTTGTAATTTGGCAGTTTGCTTTTGTCCAATTCCATAAACGCGCCGGCTTTAATTTGGCGGTACATAAAGTTAGCGCTAGGCACTACAACATCGTATCCCGACGCGCCTGTCAGCAATTTGGTTTCTAATAATTCGTTGGTATCAAACACGTCATAATTGACTTTAATGCCGGTCTCTTTGGTGAAATCGGCCAATACACTTTCATCAATATAATCGGACCAGTTGTAAACGTTCACTACCTTTTCATCGTCTGCTAATGCCGTTCCGGACAGCGTCGCTCCCATTGAGAAGATCGCCGTAGAAACTGCCATTACCAATGCTTTTTTCATGCTCATAGTGTCAACTCGCTCCAAAAATTTAGTCGTGAAAAACCCAGTTATTAATTTTGCATAAAGAATTTTTCAAGTCAATAAATGTGATCACAAAAATAGAAAATGCTTTATCCAAGGTTCAACTTTTAGCCACTGGCCGGATGCTGCCCTTGACTTTGGCCAAACCTCAAACCAGAATGTGATCACTAATTTTTCCCAACCAACGGCCCTTTATGTCGAAGCAGTACTCTATGATCAGCAATCAACCTGACTCAATAAAAGCACTCAGGCAACTCATCTCCACCCACCGGATTGATGAGGTGGAATGCACCATTGCCGACATCCACGGGGTAGCCCGTGGCAAGCTAATGCCCGCCAGCAAGTTCAGCGCGCTGAACCCGACCTTCCTGCCTTACAGCATCTTCTTCCAAAGCATTACTGGTGCGTATCTGGAGTTTGATTCCAAAGAATACATGACGGAAGTCGATATTAAATTAGTCCCGGATTTAAGCACGGTGCGCTCGCTGCCTTGGGCCCGTTCGCCGAGTTTAATGGTAATCCACGATCTGTATTTTCAGGATGATCGCCCAGTACCTTGTGCGCCGCGCTATGTGCTAAAGCGCATTTTAGATGCCTATGCCGAACGCAACTGGAAGCCGGTTATCGCACCGGAAATTGAATTCTATTTAACCGAACGCAACACCGATCCTGATCAGCCACTGGAACCGCCTGTTGGACGCTCTGGTCGCCAAAGTGTGGGCCGCCAGTCTTACTCAATGATGGCGATTGATGAGTACGAGCCGATCATCGAAGACATCTATAAGTTCGCCGAAGCGCAAGGCATGGAAATCGACACCCTGATTCAGGAGGGTGGCCCTGCTCAGCTTGAAGTCAATATGGCCCACGGCGACCCCATGGAACTCGCTGATCAGGTGTTTGTATTTAAGCGTTTGATCCGTGAAGCCGCCATGCGCCACGACTGCTACGCAACGTTTATGGCTAAGCCGATGAAGAACCACCCCGGCAGCGCCATGCACATTCACCAAAGTGTGTTGGATGCGACCACTGGCGAGAATATTTTCAGCAATCCCGATGGCAGCAGCACGGAGCTGTTTGACTACTTTATTGGTGGCCAGCAGAAATATTTAGGCGCAGCGACTTGCTTGCTTGCGCCGTATGTAAACTCTTATCGCCGCCTGATGCCGGGCGACTCTGCGCCAATCAATCTGGAATGGTCGCGCGATAATCGTTCAGCAGGCTTACGCGTACCCAACAGCCCACCGGAAGCGCGCCGCGTTGAGAACCGGATTGCCGGTATGGATACCAATCCGTATCTCGCGATTGCGGCCAGCTTGGCCACCGGCTACCTCGGCATGATCAACCAAACCCAGTGCCGTGAAGAGTTTAATGGCGATGCGCACAGCGCGGACTATGGCTTACCGCGTGGTTTGCTGGAATCACTGATTGATTTTGATGAGTGCGATGAGCTGAAAGAGTTACTCGGTCGCCCATTCTGCGATGTTTACAAAGCTTTGAAAGAACACGAATTTAATGAATATATGATGGTAGTTAGCCCGTGGGAACGCGAGCACTTACTACTCACTGTTTAATACTGCCAACGCTGCGACCCGAGGTATTTATGACACACAATCCACCAGAAACAAATACGGCAATCGCTCAAAGTCAGGATGCTGCCCACCACTTGCACCCGTTCAGTGACGCTAAATCGCTGAATGAAAAAGGCGCACGCGTGATTACCAAAGGTAAAGGCGTGTATGTTTGGGATTCTGAAGGCAATAAACTGCTGGATGGCATGGCCGGCTTATGGTGCATGGCCATTGGCTACGGGCGCGATGAAGTGGCCGATGCGGCTGCGGCGCAAATGCGTGAATTGCCATTTTACAATACCTTCTTCCAGACAACACACCCACCGGTTGTGGCGCTCTCGAAAAAGCTAGCGGAATTGGCTCCGGCTCATATTAATCATACCTTCTTTACCGGCTCCGGCTCGGAGTCGAATGACACCATGCTACGGATGGTTCGCCACTATTGGGCGAGCCTCGGCAAGCCAGATAAGAAGGTGATTATCTCTCGCAAAAATGCCTACCACGGCTCAACCGTTGCCGGCGCCAGCTTAGGCGGCATGACGTATATGCATGAGCAAGGCGATTTGCCGATTCCGAATATCGTGCACATCAACCAGCCTTATTGGTATGGCGAAGGTGGTGATCAACCACCGGAAGAATTTGGTTTAGCACGAGCTCAGGAGCTTGAAGCGAAAATTCTGGAGTTGGGTGTTGAGCGGGTTGCCGCTTTTATTGCAGAACCAGTACAAGGTGCAGGTGGTGTGATTATTCCACCAGCGAGCTACTGGCCTGAAATCCAACGCATCTGTGATAAGTATGAAATTCTGCTAGTCGCTGATGAAGTGATCACAGGCTTTGGGCGTACCGGCGAATGGTTTGCCAGCGAAACCTTTAATATCAAACCTGACTTTATTTGCATCGCTAAAGCACTTAGCTCCGGCTATTTGCCAATCGGTGGCGTAATGATTAGCGATCGGGTTGCCGAAGGGCTGATTAACGAAGGTGGCGAGTTGCAACATGGCTACACGTATTCAGGTCATCCGGTCACTTGCGCGGCGGCCTTAGCGGTGCTGGATATTATGCAAAAAGAGCATATCGTTGAGCGGGTTAAAAGCGATATTGGGCCTTACCTGCAAGAGAAATGGCTAGCCTTGGGCGAGCATCCTTTAGTGGGTGAAGCGCGTATGATTGGTTTAATGGGCGCGCTGGAGTTAACCCCAGATAAAGCCACTCGCGCGCCATTTGAAGTTAAGAAAGGCACGGTTGGATTAATGTGTCGCGAGATCAGCTTTGCCAATGGCCTGATTATGCGCCATGTGGGCGACAGCATGATTATCTCACCACCACTGGTACTTAGCCATGAAGAGGCGGATGAGTTGATTACTAAGGCTCGTGAAGTATTGGACAGCACTTATGCTGCTGCGAAAGAGGCCGGATATTTATAATGGCAGCCATTGGTAAGCAAGGCTTTCTCTACAGTAATGACAAAGCCGGTGAATATCCTGATTCTTATTATCATGCGACGGCCAATGCTATCCCTAAGTTTCCTCGTCAGTCTGGCGAGGAAACCGCGGATGTCTGTGTTATTGGTGCGGGCTATACGGGCTTATCCTCGGCGCTGCATTTAGCCAAAGCGGGCTTTTCCGTTATTTTGCTGGATGCGCATCGGGTTGGCTGGGGCGCGTCGGGGCGTAACGGTGGGCAAGTCGCCACCGATCAGCGCTGCGACCAAAGCACTTTAGAGTCGCAATACGGCAAAGACCATGCCCGCGAGTTATGGGATATTGGCTTGGCGGCCAATCAGCTGTGCAAAAAGCTGATTAAGCAGCACAAGATCGATTGCGATCTCACGCCCGGTATTATTCATGCGGATCATCGGGAGCGTAACCTCAAACATTCCCAAGCCTATGCTACAAAGCTGCAAAATGAATACGATTACGATGCGATTGAGTATCTTGATCAGGCAGAGATTCGCCGCTTAGTTGGCTCTGAGTCGTACTTTGGCGGCACACTGGATAAAGAAGCAGCGCATTTGCATCCACTAAACTTTGCCTTAGGACTCGCCAAAGCGGCACATGAAGCCGGTGCGATTATTTATGAAGAGTCGCCAGTACTGGAGTATTCCGGTGATAAGCCGGTAACAGTTACGCTGGAAAACGGCACGATTAAAGCAACGCATGTGCTGCTTGCCTGTAATGGCTATCTGGATAAGTTAAACCGCAAAGTCGCCTCGCGCGTGATGCCGATTAACAATTACATGGTGTCCACTGCTCCATTGCCGGAAGCGCTGGCACTGGAGTTATTGCGGGAAAATCATGCGGTTGCCGATTCGCGCTTTGTAGTGAATTACTTTCGCTTAAGTGCCGACCGACGTTTGTTATTTGGTGGCGGTGAGAATTACAGTTTTCAGTTTCCGGCGGATATTAAAAACTTTGTACGCGGTCATATGCTGGAAGTGTATCCGCAGCTCGCGCAGACACCGATTGATTATGGCTGGGGTGGCACATTGGCGATTACGGTTAGCCGTATGCCCTACTTTGCCAAGCTTTCTGAGAATGTGCTGTCTGCCAGCGGTTACTCGGGTCATGGCGTGGCAATGGCGACCTTTGCCGGTAAAATCATGGCCGATATGATTGGTGGAAAGTTGGCGCAGTTCGACACCATGGCCGACCTGCGCACTTACCCGTTTCCTGGCGGAGAAGTCATGCGCCTGCCACTACTTGTGCTGGCAATGACTTATTACTCCTTACGCGACAAGCTATGAGTCTTTTGGGCGTGGTGGCAAACCACCGCCGCGCCTTTTAACCCGCTCATCATCTAATACCACCGTCACCCGACGGAATGGGTACTTCTTAATCTCGACTACATCCGCAAACGGAACATAGCGCGTATCACCCTCACCACCGTAAAAGGTTCCAACCATCGAACCGGCCAGCAGCGAGACAAAGGATGAGTAATCATCCAATATTAGAGTACCTGCCAGCACGCCCATTGCAGCACCCGACATGACGTACATCCAACGCTTTGAATACGTTTCGATAACCACGTACTCGCCCTCACGAGTCGCCCGATTTGCTCTGATCTTTCGTATTGCCATCGTCATTCTCCTCTACAAGACTCACGTTCTACCATTCTCTGCCCCACTCAGAAAATGAACCCACGCTTAACCTGTCACAACCCTATAGAACACTATTTAAGCAATTAGTTCAATTTATTTGTATTTATTTTAATCAACTAAAGTAGTTTATTGATTTAAGTTGCTTAAATTTATCTTTCTAAGACTTCGCTCACCTTCACAAAAATTTAATATGGCTTTGACTTTTAAAGCGCTCAGGACTGAACTACACTAAAAATAGTCTTCAAAATTAGTATTAACAGATTTAAGCGAGAAGTTTTTAAACATTCTCATCAATAAAAATACTCTGCGGGATCACTTACATGTCTTACCTCGTTAAACGCTTCCTATCACTCGTGATGCTTAGTGTCGTTTCGGTGACCGCCAGTGCGGCCACTCCAGACTGGCAAGCATTGGACTCTCTAATCAAAGCCGGTAAATATCAGGATGTTTCAGTCAAGTTAGATGACATTCTGAATCAAGCAATTGAAGAGCAAGATAACAAAACCTGGCGAGAAGCCTTGTTAATGGCCGCCGCTGCGCAAGCTGGCAATGGTGCCGAAAAGGGTTTGGCGCTATTAGCCGAAAAGCCGTGGCCTGAGGATAAGGATTCCCAGTTACTGATTAATCTGCACTATGCCGCGCTGTTTGAAGGCTATATCAGCCAGAACAGCTGGCAGATTCGCAATCGTGAAACCATCGAATCAAGTAAGCCACTGAGCCTGGAGCAGAAGACCATGGCGCAGTTGCTTGATGATCAAAATCAAGCATTTACAGCAGCTTATACGCTGTCAGAAGGTCGCTACGAGTCGGTCAACTCATTCGGCAAATTACCTCTGGAAAACCTTGATAGCTACTTTAATGACACCGGCTACCCGGAGCGAGTACGCGGCAGCATTCACGATACAGTGGTATATCTTTGGGTGAACTCTCTGAAAAATACCAGCTTATGGAGCCCTACTCACAGCAATCAAGCGAAAGGCTTTTCAGCAGAAGCGCTATTAGCCAGACCTTACGCCGACACTGTTGAGCCAAGCGATGAGACTCAACATCCTTTAAAGCGCGCTATCAGCCTACTCAATGGCTTAGAAGATGAGTTTAGCGCCAAGCAACAAACCGAGGCGGCACTGGAAGCGTTTCTCACTAAAATCGACTTAGTGTATTCACAACATGGAGACTCAGCTGAAGTTATTGTTAGCGCATTGCGTGAGCGTGACCAGCAGGAACAAGCGCGCGGCGAACCTTTACCTTGGGCTAAACGACTGCCTTACACCATTGGCCTTATTCTAAGCCAACAAGATGAGCCGGACTCCTTAATTCGAAGCCTTGCGGCGTTGGAGCCCTGCCTCAATCAATTACCAAAAGATGACATCACCCTCGCCTGCCAAAGCATCGCTGATAATATTCAACTACCTACACTTAGAATGCTGGGTATGCAAAATGATGGCTTGGGTAAGCGCTCTATCGAGCTGACGCACAGCAATCTGGATGTGGTCTATTTTCGCGCCTGGAAGTTAGACGCTGATCAGGTTATTAAACGTAGCCGCTATAATAACCCTAATGAATTAAGAGGCTTGTTAGACAGCCAAACGCCAGCGGATGCAACGTGGCAAAGCGGCTTGCCAGCCACCACCAACTACCGCCCCCATAAAACCTTTATCACCCCTGAAATTACCCAACACGGGTATTGGCTGGTTGCGGCCTCTAACACACCAGATTTCTCGCTTACTTTAGAGGAGTCCCTTATTAGCTCGGTCGAGGTGAACCTGAGCAACTTGGTGGCAGAGGTTAAGCTCAACAAGGGCGATGTGCAGCTGGCTGCCTATTTAGGTGAAACCGGTCAACTACTCCCCGGCGCAACCGTAGAAGTCTGGCAAAATCAAAACAGCGATCCATCGATTAAAGTGCTTGAGACGAAGACGGGCAATGATGGCTTGGCTAACTTTACGCTCAAGGAAAGAGATTCATTTTCCTTACGCGTGATTCACGATAGCGATGTTGCCATTGTTAATAATATCTACAACAACGCCTATCGGGAAGCCGCCACGCCGACTAGTGCTCTGTTATTTACTGATCGTGCTATTTATCGCCCTTCCCAAAAGATTCTCTGGAAAATCGTCGCTTATCAAGGTAGCGCTGAAACCAGTCAATATCAGGTGCTGCCAAATACGAAAGGCACGGTCGAGCTGCTGGATGTAAACGGAGAGATTGTTGAAAAACTGGACGTAACAACCAATGAATTTGGCTCAGCTTCTGGTGAGTTCACCGCAAAAGAGGGCTTATTGCTGGGTAACTGGTATATGCGCTCCAGCTGGGGCAGTAACCAATCCATTCGGGTTGAAGCCTATAAACGCCCGACCTTTAAAGCTGAGTTTAACGACCCTGAAACAGAGCTTCGCTTAAATACACCTGCCACCGTAACCGGTAGTGCGCAGTATTACTTTGGCGGCGCTGTGAGCACTGGCAAAGTGAGCTGGCAGGTAAAGCGGGAGGCACAATTTGTTGGCTACCCAAGGTACTCCCGAGGCGGCTACATTCCACCAACTCGCGCTGAAACTATTGCCAGCGGTACAACAGAGCTTGATAAAGACGGCCTATTTACCGTCGAGTTTAATCCAGCCGTTGCGGAAGCAGAGAAAGATCAAATCGGCACTTATGCATTCACAGTAACTGCCGATATCACCGATGCTGGTGGTGAAACCCGCACCGCAAGCCGTACCTTCAATTTGGCTAGTATCGCAATTTCAGCCCAAATTACGCCTGATGCTGAGTTTGCGATGGTCAACGAGCCTTTCTCTATTAACATCAGCCGCCAAGACCCAGATGGCAATGGTCGCGCTGGCGATGCAGAGTGGAAGCTGCTGCGCCTGATTGAGCCGGAGCAAGTCTTAATGCCGGCAGACCAAGATGCCGCACTACCTGAACCAGATGCTTACCAATACGCGACACCCGGTGACTTGTTAAAAGCCCGCTGGGATGACAGCAATAACGCGCTGAGCAGTGAGTTGTTTGAGGTCGGTGACACCGTATCGAGTGGCAACCTGCAACACAATGAAGAAGGCATTGCCAATCTATCGCTCACGGCTAAGCAAGCAGGCCACTACCGCCTGCAATACAGCACGACGGATAAATTTGGCAAAGCGTATACCACCACTAGCGACTTTATTGTCGCCTCTGCTGCTCAAACACCCCTGACAACACCGACTATTTTGCGCGCCAAGCAAACGAATGTTGAAGTGGGTGACTCTGTTAGCCTGCTAGCGGGCTCTGGCTTTGCCGATGCGCCCTTTGTATTAGAGGTGTATCACGGTAATGAGCTGTTGAGCCGCACCGTGCAAAACGATGGCATTAAAACCCGCGAGTTTCCGGTTGAGGAAGCCTATCGCGGCGGCCTGACCTTTGTACTCAGTATGCTGAAGGATTATCAGCTGATTCGCCAAGAGCAATTTGTGAATGTGCCTTGGACCAATAAGCAGCTGAATGTGGCATTCTCAACCTTCCGCGACAAGCTGCGCCCTGGCCAACAAGAAACCTGGCGAGTGACGGTAGAAGATGCTGATGGCCAACCACTGGAAAGTGGTGCTGTGGAAGTATTAGCCTCAATGTTTGATCGCAGCTTGGAGTTTTTAGCACCACACAGCCCTCCAACGGTGAACAATCTTTATCGCGCCAGAGGTACTTCAATTTCACGCAGCAATAGTTTGGGGGTGAGCTATGCTGCTGAACTTAAAAGCCTACGATCTTCGAACTATTTCCCATCATCGGTTGATATCACGCTCAACCTGTTAGAGGGCGTACTGTCACCACCGCGCATGGAGCTAGCTTATGCCGTTGCTCCGATGATGATGGCTAAGGCAGCCCCTGCTCCCAGTCGTCGAGGTGTCGCAGTGGCATACTCTGGCGAAGCCTCTGCTGATGAAGCACCGGCAGAGACTCCTCCGATGCCTGAAGCCGATTTAGCCAGCGGCATTGAAGCGACTGTCAGAACAAACTTCAATGAAACGGCCTTTTTCAAACCAAACTTGGTACTGGAAGCAGATGGCTCAGTGGCTTTTGAATTTGAAGTGCCTGAGTCATTAACGCAGTGGAAAGTCTGGGCTTCTGCGCTGACTAAAGATCTGCGTGGAGGAACCGCAACCGCCTTCTCACGTACCAGTAAGGAACTAATGGTTCGCCCTTACCTGCCCCGCTTCTTACGGGCTGGCGATGAGGCCAAAATTGAAGTCGTGATTAACAATGCGGGCGACAAACCACTTTCCGGACAGTTGAGTTTCGATATTATCGACACCGCCAGCGGCGAAGTGATTAACGATGATTTCAATCTACAAATCTGGGCTCAGCCATTTAATGTAAAGGCCGGAGAAAGTAGCAATGTGAGTTACACACTCTCCACGCCAAATGATTTGGGTATTGTCGCCGTTCGCGCCAAAGCTACGGCTTACAATGGGATTGAGAACTTTGCCGATGGCGAGCAACGCCCACTGCCGGTATTGCCGAGTCGTTTGCATTTAACCCAGAGCCGTTTTGCCGCACTCAAAGGTAATTCCGAGCGTAAGCTCGAGTTTAGCCAGCTGGCTGATGACAGCGATACCACCCGAATCAACGACAAGTTAGTGGTTACCGTTGATGGACAGTTATTCTACTCAACGCTAAAGGCGCTGCCGTACTTGAATGACTACCCTTACGAGTGTACCGAGCAGACCTTTAACCGCTTCTTATCCACTTCAATTATCACTAAAACCTTTGAGGGCCAGCCTTTGTTAGCAGCGATGGCGAAGAAGCTTTCAGAGCGCGATAGTCAGTTTGAAAACTGGGAAGCCGTTGATCAAGACCCAAATCGCAAGATGTTACTGGAAGAAACGCCATGGCTTGATAATGCTCGCGGCGGGGCAACTGACAGCGATGCCTTGTTAAATATTCTTGATCCTGAAGTAGCAGCCAGCCAACAAAAACGCTCTATCGAAAAACTACTGAAAGCACAGCTGCCATCGGGCGCATTCCCTTGGTGGGAAGGTGGCCAGGCATCGCCGTATATGACGCTGTATTTATTGCAGGGCTTTTCAAAAGCATTGGAGTTTGGTGTTGAAATTCCGAAGCCTGTGGTGCAAGGCGCTTGGCAGTATATTCATCAATACTACCTCGACACCCTGCTCACTCAAAAACCTGCGGAGTTGGATGTTTACAGCCTCACAGCACTGAGCTATGTGCTGTCAGCTTATCCTGATAGCAGTTGGACCGGTGGCGTATTCAGCGATAAAGAGCAAGCTGAGATATTGCAGTTAGCCTTGGATAGCTGGCTGAAACTGGCACCGATGTCTAAAGCCCAGCTGGCGCTCAGCCTGCACCGTGCAGGTCGGGAAGGTGATGCGCGGTTGGTGTTTGATAGCGTTATGAACACGGCTAAAACCGATGATGACTTGGGTACTTACTGGCCGGAGCAGTCTCGCTCATGGTTGTGGTACAACGATCGCATCGACACCCATGCCTTTATTCTGCGCGCAATGATGGAGCTTAATCCGCAAGATGAGCGCCGTCATGGCATGGTGCAATGGCTGATGCTCAACAAGCAGCTAAACCATTGGAAGTCAACCCGTGCCACTGCCGAGAGTATTTACTCACTGGTGCATTACCTCAAGCAGGAAGGACAACTCGGCGAAGAGGAACGCGTGTCGATTAATATAGGTGATCACGTCAAAGAGCAGCGCGTATTCAAGCCGGATGAATATACCGGCGCGAACAATCAGATCGTGGTTGAAGGCAATGCCATTACGCCAGACATGGCGTCGATCTCATTTACCAATGAGACTAAGGCGCTGATGTTTGCCTCGGCCACGTGGCACTTCTCGACCGAAACACTGCCCGAAGATGCACAAGGCGACTTCTTTAAGGTATCTCGTACGCTGTTTAAACGGGTACAGGAAAATGGCGAATGGGTACTTAAACCATTAGCCGAAGGCGCAACCGTTGCCGTGGGTGATGAGCTGGAAGTACAGCTCTCGCTAAGTACCAAGCACGCCGCAGAGTATGTGCATTTACGTGCACCGCGTGGGGCTGGCTTTGAACCGATGGAGTCTATCTCCGGTTATCGCTGGGATGGTGGTGCTGGCTATTATCAGGAAGTGCGTGATAGCGGCGCGAACTACTTCTTTGAGTGGCTGCCAACTGGTAAGTACGCCTTTAAATATCGCTTAAGAGCGACAACTGCGGGTAAGTTTAGAGTCGGACCTGCGACGGTGCAGAGTATTTATGCACCGGAGTTTAATGCGTACTCCAGCGGAACGCGGATTAATATTGAGTGATAGATATCAGGGGATAAGTGAGGTTTGCTTATCCCCTTTTTTGTCGCTACGTTCGTTTTCTCATCCGACATTCGTCAGATAAAAAATAAGTTAATGATAATCATTTGCATTTAAGAAAATAATCATTATACTAATCCCACGTTTCAGGTTTAAGTGTTCACACTGTGCTCCGTGGCCTTCTATCCCCTGAGCGCTAATAATTAAAATTAGCTTATTAGTTCAATTAAAGTAGCCTTGTTACCAAGCCAATATCAGTCTTCACTCAACGGATATCAGCCAGGTCTTTTTTTATACTGACTGGAGTTAGCTTATGGCCTTTTATATAGATGCATGGTTGGACCGTCCAAACCCTTATGTGCAAGTCGTCAACAAATCTAATAGCCAGATCGTCGCCAAATTCTCACAAAGCGAACTCAACCAAGCCGTCGAGCGTGGGGATATTTGTCTTGGGGAATTTTATGATAGCCATCCGCATACTCAGCAGGAGTTAGTTAAACATTTATTGTTGATTCGTTGCTGCGAGAATATGAGCCGCGAGCTTGAGGAAAGCTGTCAGCAGGCGATTAATTGCAGGCGTGCTAAGTCATCAGGGAATGTGGTTTATTCTTTGCTGAAGCACTAATCGGATACAAAAAAGCCACTGGCAAACCTTCACCAGTGGCTGTGTTCAGACTAGCTCATCAACTTAACTCGCTGACTCGTCCAATGCTTTTTCTTTCTGCTCAGCCGCCTGAAACGCCTCATGTGTTGCCAGCGTTTTGCCATAGCGTTCGATATTAGGGTAAGCAGTCAACTCGCCACTGCGTTCCAGAATATCCACAATAAACGACATCATGATATCTGCACCACTTAAGCGCTCGCCGACCAGATACGTTTTACCTTCCAGCGCATCGTTAAAGTAGTTGATCACGTCCTCAACTTCCTGCTGCACATAGCCTGCTAAGAAGTTGGTTTCGCAACCGTCCATTTTAATATACATGCGCATTAGCAATGGCAAAATGCAGGAGCTTTCCGCGTAGTGCATCCACTGTAAATAGTCGATGTAATCATCGCTATCGGTAGCCGGAGCCAAGCGCTCTGGGGCATATTTACCAATCAGATATTCGCAAATTGCACCAGACTCAATAATGGCTTTGCCATTGTCTTCCAGCACGGGCGCTTTGCCTAAAGCATGAACTGCGCGCAGCTCTGGCGGGGCCAGGGAGCTCTTTGCATCGCGCTGGTAAGCACGAACCTCATACTCAACGCCAAGCGCTTCCAGCAGCCAGATAATGCGCTTAGAGCGTGACTTATTTAGATGGTGTAAAACAATCATGGATGACTCCGTATTATTTAGAATTAAGCCAGCTCGTCTTGGCCAACGCGCACGACTAACTTGCCAAAGTTTTTACCTTCCAGTAGTCCGATAAACGCTTCAGGTGCATTTTCCAAGCCATCAACGATTTGCTCGCGGTATTGGATTTTCCCTTCGGCCAACCAAGTGCTCATGTCTTTAGCAAACTTCGGATATTCACTGGCGTAGTCATCAAAAATAATGAAGCCACGAACCGTGATGCGCTTCACCAAGATCATGCCTATTAACTGTGACAAACGATCAGGGCCGTCTTGAGGGCCTGTCGCATTGTATTGTGAAATCATGCCGCACAATGGAATTCTAGCGCCGGTATTTAGCAATGGCATCACGCCATCAAATACCTTACCGCCGACGTTTTCAAAGTAGATATCAATGCCATTCGGGCAAGCTGCTGCGAGCTGCTCAGCAAAGTCATCCGCTTTATGGTCAATGCAGGCATCAAAGCCCAAGACTTCAACCGCGTGCTTACACTTCTCAGCACCACCGGCTACACCAACCACATGACAGCCTTTAATCTTACCGATCTGGCCAACGGTTGCGCCGACGGGGCCAGTTGCCGCAGCAACCACTAAAGTCTCACCGGCTTTTGGCTTACCGATATCTAGCAAACCCATATACGCCGTAAAGCCTGGCATACCCATAATGCCTAGCGCATAAGATGGCTGCTCAGGGTTATCGCCCAACTTGGTTAAACCTTCTCCGTCGGACACGGCATAATCCTGCCAGCCGTTAAATGACAACACCCAGTCGCCTACTTTAAAGTCAGCATTGTTTGATGCTTCAACGCGAGCCACGGTACCACCCAGAATGGTCTCTCCAATCTCCAGCGATGCCGCGTAAGATTTTGCCGCACTCATACGGCCACGCATGTAAGGGTCGAGTGATAAATAAACAGTCCGCAGTAACACCTGCCCGTCTTTAATCTCAGGGATCGCGCTTTCTGCCAGTTTAAAATCAGTGTCTACCGGTGCGCCATGAGGACGTGCAGCCAATTGAATTTGACGATTTGTAGCGTTAGCTTGTGACATAGTGTTTCTCAATATTTGCGTTGGTTCGAATAAGGACATCTAAGTAACCACTGAAAGGCGCAGGCTTTTCAACTAGGGCAAACCCTGTGGCTTGCAAGCCTCGCATGCTGATCATGGTTCTTGATGAATTTATTTAGATCGTGCACAATCTAATTGCACAAAATCTTAACGTCCAATCGCCGTGAGCGTCAAGTGAATTGTGCGCAATGTATTTAGGATGATTTGAACCATGAACGATGCGTACCCCAGCTGTTTACAGGTAGACAAGCAACTGTGCTTTTCCATTTACCGGCTTTCCAATGCGTTAATACGCTCCTATCGCCCGCTACTTAGCGCGCTGGATTTAACCTATTTGCAGTACATTGTGATGATGGTGCTGTGGGAGCATGAGCAAGTCACAGTTAAGGAAATTGGCGAGAAGCTAAGTCTGGATTCCGGCACACTCACACCACTACTAAAGCGACTGGATGCCAAGGGGCTGATTACCCGAACTCGCTGCATAAATGATGAGCGGGTACGTAATATCTGCGTGACGGAGCAAGGCCTGAAGCTGCGTGAATTAGCGGCCAGTGTGCCACAACAGATGCAATGCCAAACGGGTATGGATTACGCTCAACTCGCCGCGATTAAACAGAACTGCGATCAGCTATTAGAGAGCCTTACGCAGTATCAGGAAGATCAGGAAACCGACTAATCACCGAAGCGGTTTATTCAGAGCCTACCCCCAGAAAACAAAAGGCCGCTGATATCGGTAACATCAGCGGCCTACTTCACTTAAAAGTGTTTATTAAAGGGTATACAGCAATGGCAAAACGATACTGTAAGACAACCACATAATAAACATTAGCGGCAAACCCACACGCAGGAAGTCTTTAAAAGTGTAATTACCCGCACTCATAATCAGTAAGTTGGTTTTATACGCCATCGGTGTGGCATAGCTCATATTCGCACCAAACAATACGGCCAGTACAAAGGGCTCCGGATTCAAGTTCAGCGTAGTGGCAATACTCACAGCAATCGGCGTTCCTATCACCGCTGCGGCGTTATTAGAAACCACGTTGGTGAAGATTGCCATCAACAGGATCAAACCACTTAGAATCACCGGTGGTGGCGCGCCATTGGTTACCGCCACAAAGCTATTGGCCACAAACTCACTCGCGCCAGTAACGGTCATCGCCTCGCCTAGGGCCAAACTGGATACTACGATCATAATCACCGGAATATTCAGCGCTTTACCCACATCTTGCCAGTTCAGGCAGGAGGTCAGCAGCATTGCCAGCACACCAATCACGGCGCTCACCGCAATCGGCACCAAGCCAACTGCCGCAAAGAAGATCACCCCAAACATAATCATTAAGGCAATTGGTGCTTTTTGCGATAAGGGCACTTCCATCAGGCTGTCCAATATCAAAAACTCATGCCGTGACTTCAGGTTATCGATATCTTCGCGCTTACCTTGCGCCAATAAGATATCACCCAGCTGTAAAGGAAAATTACCCAAACCACCCGGCATCGAGCGGATTTGATCACCGCCGCGATGTACCGCCAGCGCAATCATTTTATAGGTTTCAATAAAATGGGTGGACTGCAAGGTTTTACCCAGCAGCGGCGAGCGCTGATCCACAATGATTTCGATCACAATCTGGTCTTCATCATTTAACGGATTGTCGTCATCAACCCGCTGATCTTTGGCATACAGCACCGCATCAATTTCTTTTTCAAACTCTTTAAGCTTCTCTGGGGTGTCATGCACAAGCAGCTTATCCCCTTCACGAATCACCACATCCGGCAGCGGCATCACCACTGAGTTCGTCCGACGAATTTTAACCACACTCAGGTCGTCATTAGTGGCTTTTGCTAAGTCACCCAGCGTTTTACCAATCGCGCTACTGCCTTCCCTAATTAACAAATGAGCGGTAAATACACGGTTATTAGTATCACTTAACGGCAAATCACGCTGTGGCAGCATTTTTGGTGCAACCAACCATAGAAAGGCAATACCAACCACTGAACAAATCAGCGCTGGCAGTGCAAAGTCGAATACGCCCATGGTTGGCAAGCCAAGGTCATTCGCCACACTCACTACCAGCAGATTGGTCGAGGTACCAATAGTGGTACTCATACCACCAATCAAACTGGCAAAACCCATTGGCATTAATAAAGCCGAAGGATTGGATTTGGTACTGAGCGCCACACTCACCAGTATCGGAATCAGTAGCACGACGATCGGGGTGTTATTAATGAAGGCGCTTAAACCTGCTGAAATCAGTAGCGTCATCAACAAAGAGATCGACGGACTGAGCTTCCACATATTTGAGAGCACATTACCGATTGGCTCCAGAGAACCCGTTCGCACAAGGCCGTTCCCGACAATCATTAGTGCGCACACCGCAATCAGTGCTTCGTGTCCAAATCCGTGGAAAAAATCAACCGGATTCACTTCAACGACTTTATTCAATGCCTTATTAAAGTATTCATAAGGGAAAATAACAAAGCCGATGGCCAGCAAACAGAGCACCACCAATGCGGAGGTTTGCAGGGGAATTTTATCGCGGGTAAATAGCGTAAGAGCAAAAAGCGTCAACACCAAGACGGCAATCGCGTGAGCATCAGGCATTATGAAATCCAACCTTATTAGTTAGTATTAATGTATAGGTAACACAATTACAGCCAGCTTGGGCCTTCAAGCGTTTTTTGAACAAAGCGTGCAAACAAACTAGGATTCATCAATCCAGTAAACACAAAGCCCCAGACTGCACCCGTCAAGTGCGCCATGTGGCCAATATTGTCATTCGCTTTTTTATCTTTGTACCACGAGTAAACCAAGTAGCCGACACCCGCTAAAATCTGTGGAATCGCAATCAAACCATAGAGATACAGATTTTGCCACGGTGCAAATAAGATCACTGCAAACACCACGGCAGATACTCCACCGGAAGCTCCCAGCGCTGCATAACGTGAATCCGTCTGGTGGCGCAGATAGCTTGGAATTGAGGAGACGATAATGCCGCCAAAGTAGAGTGCCAGGAATTTAAGGCCGGTATGCTCACCCAAGAAACTCGGGTATAGACAAGTCTCCAGCGCATTCCCGAAAGACCACAGCACCAGCATATTCACCAGCAAATGCATGCCATCCGCATGGATAAAGCCCGCACTTAAAAACCGGTACCACTGGTTCTGCTGCCGGATTGTCACCGGATGGAAAATTAATTGCGTTTTGCCACGCTGATTATTCATCAACACTATGGAAATCAAGCAAGTAATCCCCACTATGATGTTGGTAATCGTAAACACATCTGTATTCATAGTCTGACAACTTTATAATAAGTTAGTGGTAGTCGGGCGCAGCATAAACGAAAATGTGACGAAATCCCTAATCTCCACCTTACTTAATCAGCATTAAAAATAAAGGATCCACCATGTTTGCAAAGCTAGAGACTCACATAGAAACCATCATTTTTAAGAGCCGCTGGCTACTAGCCCCTTTTTATCTGGGCCTAGTACTTAGTATTATTCTATTATTTATCAAGTTTGTACAAGAATTCTGGCACTTGATCACTCATGTGTTTACCACCTCTGAGGCGGATATGGTGATCGGTATTCTGGCGCTGGTCGATATGTCGCTGGTCGGTAGCTTGCTGCTGATGATTATCTTCAGTGGTTATGAGATTTTTGTGTCTAAAATCAATGTGGCTGCTCATGAAGACCGCCCATCCTGGATGGGTAAAGTTGATTTTTCCGGCTTGAAGCTAAAAGTCATCGGCGCGATTGTGGCTATTTCGGCCATCGACTTGCTGAAAACCTTTATGAATATTCCGGCTGAAATGACCGATGCGCAATCCACTACCATGATGTGGAAAGTGATTATCCACATGGCCTTTGTAATTTCCGGTGTATTCTTCGCGCTGATGGATAAAATCGCCGGCGACACTGCCAAGCACTAACGACTCAGGCTCGACTATGACACCCATTTTACTGATTAAAACCGGTGATACGTTTCCGGAATTGAAAGCTCGCTGCGGCGATTTCGAAACAATGATGGCGAACTGCCTGCCAGCTGGCAGCGTCGATCTTACAGTTTACGATGCTCGCGGTGAGCAACCATTGCCGGATTTGACAGCCTTCTCCGGCATCATCCTCACCGGCTCCCATAGCATGGTGACCGATTGCGAGCCTTGGAGTGAGCGCTTATTGCCTTATATTCAGGAAATGCGTGAGTGTAGTAAGCCCGTATTGGCGGTGTGCTATGGGCATCAGTTAATGGCTAAAGCCTTTGGTGGTGAAGTGAGTTTTCATCCCAAAGGCCCTGAAGCCGGCAGTGTGTCGGTTCATTTAACGGAAGCCGGACAGCAAGACGCATTACTTGGCCAATTGCCACCAAGCTTTAGCGCCAATGTCGGCCATTCACAAACCGTTACTCGCCTACCTGCCGATGCCGTGTTACTGGCTAAGAATGATTTTGAGCCGAATGAAGCTTACCGCATTGGGGACACGATGTGGGCAGTGCAATTTCATCCGGAATTTGATCAGGCAATTACGCAGTATTATATCGAACGCATTGCCGATGAAATCACCCATCATAATGGTGATCCGGTGGCATTAAGTGCAAGTTGCACCGAAACACCGCACAGCCGCAGCTTGCTGGTCAATTTTGCTAATAAATGCAAAGAGTTAAGCGGAAGTCTCGCGGCCTAGTCCGCAGCCCCACTCCATACCCTATATATATAAGTACCGAAACCACCCAAAACAAACGACTCTGTGAGATAATTGTCGTTTGTTTTGGAATCGGGTATTTCTATGATTGCTGCATCTTATAACGCCTTTGGTTCGGCTCGTGATGTACTAACTGTACAAACTCATGAAATTGCTCAGCCGGCTGCTGGCGAAGTTGAAGTACTAGTTCAGTACTCCGGAATCAATCCATCTGATGTTAAAAAGCGCGCGGGACAGCGTGGCGACTTTCCGGGGGAGTTTGTCATTCCGCACAGCGATGGCTCTGGTGTCATCGTGGCCGTTGGCGAAGGTGTGTCGGAAGAACGCATTGGCCAAAATGTGTGGATGTATGAAGCCCAACATAACCGCAATTGGGGTACCGCCGCGGAGCTGATTAACCTGCCAGATAACCAAGCGGTAAAATTACCGGAAATTTGTGAGTTATCCGCTGGTGCCTGCTTAGGTATTCCTGCGATGACCGCCCACCGCTGCCTAAGTATTCATGGCGATATTGCCGGTCAGACTGTATTGATCACTGGCGCACAAGGTCGCGTTGGCTATTATGCCGTGCAAATAGCGGTGGCAATGAGTGCAACGGTTATTGCGACCGTTGGCTCAAGCGATGATGCTGAAGAGATCACGCAATTAGGCGCTGCATTGGTACTGGATTATCACGATGAGAACATCGCTGAAGACATTATTAAGCACTTAGGTGGCGCAAAACTGGACTTGGTCGTGGATGTCGCCTTTGGCACCAACCTGCCACTGTATTTGCCCGCGATGGCAGATAACTCTGCAATTTCCGCTTATGCCTCGATGCAAAACCCAACACCGACCCTGCCGTTTTATGATCTGATGTTTAAGAACATTTCGCTGCATCCGGTTATTGTGTACAGCATGCCGCAGGAAGCGAAAGACTTAGCCATTACTGACATCACTCGTCTACTAGAGCAGCAGGCGTTGAAGCATCGCATTACACAGATGTTCCCACTAGAAGAAATCGTTGAAGCGCATCAAGCCGTCGAGCAAGGCGCTCGCGGCTCGGTACTGCTGGAAATCCATTCCCACGACTAAGCGATGGCACGAACGCTCAAATAGAAAAAGGCCCTGCATCCACCTCTAGAGAAGTGTTTGCAGGGCCTTTAAAGAGCAGGCTTGTCGGCGAAACTACCCGCTAGTTCCCTCGCTTATTTTCTAAATTAGATTTTACCAACTGACCAGAAGAAGGTTTCACCGGAGTGGTCATCCACACCATCGTTATCGGTTGAGATAAACATTTCACCGTTGGCATCAACCGCCAGGCCTTCTACTTTGTCTTGTACATAACCATTAAATGATTTCAGATCTGGAATCAGGTCACGCACCAGTGTTTTCTTCACAATCGGCAGCTGAGTACCGAGCTTGGCAGGCTTCATTTCTGAAAGCGCTATTTTGTAAATTGCCTTAGTCACTGCTGCATCGCCAATTTGATTATCGCGCTCGACTACATAAACAGTGTCACCATAGGCAACGATCTCCGATAAGCCCGTCCAGCCTTTAGCAGGCTCCGCTTTCGGATAATGCACCGCGCCCCACTCTTCTGTCTTTGTGTTGTACGCCAATAACTTCACGTGATTGACCGGATCATCTTTCCACTCACGCTGCACAGCCATCCATAAAGTATCACCAATGCGGGTAATGCCCTCAAAGCCGAAACGCTTTTCATGCTTCAATAGCGCTTCTGGCAAGCTGACTTCTTTCACAATCTCGCCCAATGCATTTAACTGGTACAGCGCATGCGGGATTTTCTTATCGGTATTACCTTCAGAGGCAATCCACAGGCCGCCCAGCCCATCCAGCGTAATGCCTTCCATATCCAGCTTTTCAGCAGGCTTGCCGTCACGGGTCACCGGTATCGCTTGAGTAATACGGGCAGGCTTTTGCGTGGCATCCACCACAAATACCGTTGGCTGGCCACTATAGAAGCTGTCATTCACCATAAACAACTTACCAGGCTGCTTCTCGTCGGCCACCATGCCAGAGATCGCACCCCATCCAATCAGCTCATCAGCGCCTGCTGAAGTGATTTGCGGGTAATTAGCCGGTGCATCCTGATATTCATACACCATCACATGGGCACGAACACCGCCATCTTCCACCAAATCCGCCTCATTCGCGGTAATTAACAGCTTGCGCGAGGGAATGGCCACAATGCCTTCAGGGGCAATACCAGAGGGCAGTAATTGCTTCAGCACGGGCTTCGCTGCATCGCTGACATCATAAACACCCACTACCGATGCACGCTCAGCACCGATAAAGGCCATTGGCGTACCATCAAAGGTCGCGGTTTCAACCGACTCAGGCTCAATGCCTTTTTTGCCGGAACGCTTTTCAGGGTAATGCCCGATTTGCACCACGGCGTGTTCAAAGCTCGCACCACTGTCATAAACCAGCGTGCCATCCTTATTAAAGATAGACCAACCGCGAGAACCACCTTGGTAGTCACCTTCATTGGCAATTACAAACTGTGTGTCGTTCAGCCATTTAACTGCATCTGGCTCACGTAAGCGGCCTTTTTGCGAATTGGTAAAGGTCAGTGCGCCGTCTTTTTCAATATCGATGCCATCTAGATCCATGCTGCCCGCAGAGAAGTGGTTAATCACCTTGCCTACTTTATCCAGAATCACCAGATGATTGTTTTCCTGCAAGGTCAGTACAGTCTCGCCCAAGCTATTAATAGAGACAAACTCTGGCTCTGGGTCTGTCGGAGCGACCTTAGCCAAGCCACTCACATCAATCACTTGCTTGGAGCCGCAGCTGACTTTCCCGTCACTCACCGTGAATTTCACCAAGTTACCCGCAGGCAGCTGTGGCAGTTCACCATCATTTAAGTCTTCATCGCGCTCATTCTCAATGGCAACCACGACAAACTCACCGTCTTTAGAGGCCGCAATGGAATCTGGCTGGCCGCCAAGGTCACAACGCGCCAGCTCAACCTTGCTAGTGAGATCAATCACCTTTAACAGGCCCGATGGCTTGGTATAGCTCTCGGAGGTATTAACGGCCACAAATGCCGCATTACCGATAATAGTCACCGAAGTGGGCTCGCCATCCAAAGCAACATTACCCAGTGGCTTTGGCGCTTTAGGGTCTTTGATATCAATCAAGCCAATCGATTTTAACGGGCTATCGGTGTAAACCAGTGTCATCCCATCCGCGCTGGCCGCAATAATTTCTGCGGAGGTTTCACGCTGTTGGTCTTCGCCCTCAGCCATATTGGTTGGCGTAGCAAATGATGCGATGCGATTAAAATTCATTTCAGCCATCGCTGGCGCTGCAGCAATCAAAGCAACAACCGAACAAGCTGACAATAGTTTACGAATCATGTGATTTTCCGTGGTTTGTATTTCATGGTGGCGCAGTCTAGCAGCGTCAGATTACAGAATTGTGACAGTCAGAATGACACTGAGTGTAATATTTAGCCAAGTTTAAGCAGCGCACTTCTGTAAAACCCTACTTTTTTTAGTTAAACATCGGTAATTAAAAAAATAATTCACCCTTAAGTGCAACCACTCATTGTATGCGGGCGTAATACATGTCTCCGCATACATAAAGGCATTTGTTGATAAGTTAACTAACCGTAATTCTATTGGAGATTACAAGACTTCACTAAGGTAAAAACAAGACAGCTCTAAATAATGAGTAATCTTTTCAGCCTTGAATCTTGATCAAAAATCAGAGCAATAGACCGCCCGTCTATTATCGGTAAAATTTGGGTGAGCTTTAGTACCTGACCAGTTAAGAAAAGGTGCCTAAAATGGGATTGCGCAAATAAATAAAAGTTTCATAATGCGCATCTCGATTTACGGCGACACCGTAATATAAAACAACAAAGCAATATTGCTTTATATAAATTGATAAGGGTAATTAAACATGAACACTTTAAACATTAAAAAGACAGTAACAACAATTCTTAGCGCTGCGTTCCTGGGTGCTGTACTGACTGGTTGTGGCGTCGTTCCTAGCTCTTCAGATGTAATGAGCGATGCACCAGCAGCTGGCTCTCTGTCTAACTCACAGCACTAATAGATCAGTTCAACTGATTTAAATAATAAACGATAGTTAATGAAAAAACGGACATAGATTAAATAAAATTCATCTTCATTGAAATTGAATCCAGATGACAAAATGATGCGTAATGAGTGATAGAAACGATAATTTTTCAAATCTATTTAAATAGAATCCATTAAGGAAACTTAATACAAATAAATTTGAAATAATTAAAATATTTATTAATAATTTGCATCTTAAAGTTTGATCCAAACGTTATTAACTACAAAGCAAATAAGCTTTAACCGAATATTAAAGGGTAATTAACATGAACACTTTCAACATTAAAAAATCAGTAGCACTTCTTCTTAGCGTAGCTTTCCTAGGCGCAGTATTGACTGGTTGTGGCGTTGCACCAACTTCTGCTGATGTAATGAGCGATGCGCCTGCTGGCTCTTTGTCTAACTCACAGCACTAATCTAACGCTTTAATTTTTAAAGCTTAGTAATAAATAAGAAGCAATAAAGCTTCACAGTAAATTAAATACAAGGGTAATTAACATGAACACTTTCAACATCAAAAAGACTGTATCAATCGTTCTTAGCGCTGCTTTCCTAGGTGCGGTATTAACAGGTTGTGGCGTTGTGCCTAGCTCTTCAGACGTAATGAGCGATGCACCAGCAGGTTCTTTGTCTAACTCACAGCACTAAGACAACACTTTAATTTTCAAAGCGTTGCAACAAACTAAGAAGCAATAAAGCTTCATTTAAAACGAAACATAAGGGTAATTAAACATGAACACTTTCAACATCAAAAAAGCGGTATCAATCGTTCTTAGCGCTGCTTTCCTAGGTGCGGTATTAACAGGTTGTGGCGTTGTGCCTAGCTCTTCAGACGTAATGAGCGATGCACCAGCAGGTTCTTTGTCTAACTCACAGCACTAAGACAACACTTTAATTTTCAAAGCGTTGCAACAAACTAAGAAGCAATAAAGCTTCATTTAAAACGAAACATAAGGGTAATTAAACATGAACACTTTCAACATCAAAAAAGCGGTATCAATCGTTCTTAGCGCTGCGTTCTTGGGTGCGGTATTAACAGGTTGTGGCGTTGTGCCTAGCTCTTCAGATGTAATGAGCGATGCACCAGCTGGTTCTTTGTCTAACTCACAGCACTAATTATTGTTAGTTAGCGAGCTCTGAGTAAAAAATTCGAGGTAAGAAGCCTCACATTAAACAAATAAGGTAAATTAAAATGACTACTTTAAACATCAAGAAAACTGTAACAACTATCCTTAGCGCTGCATTTTTAGGTGCTGTACTAACTGGTTGCGGCGTTGTTCCTAGCTCTTCCGATGTAATGAGCGATGCACCAGCAGGATCTTTGTCTAACTCTCAGCACTAATTAGTGTGGTTAAACAGAACGTCCCCATGATAGGGCCGCACACTTGCGGCCCTATTTGGTTTTTGTAACAAGAGAATTTAGCGCTATTTAAGCGACAGCCCCAACAGAGCAATCTGACGCTCTAACTCCCGTCCCGCAGCCAGCAGGCTCACATCCGCACCACCTACCGCTACCAGCATTGCACTCAAGGTCACGCCTTTATATTGATAAGGGATTGCCAAGCTGCACCCATCTCCGATATTTGCCAGTGATGTATTGCGTAGTGCCATTAGATTCATCTGCGTAAACGTCGCATCGTCATCTAAGCTCGCCAAGGTTGGCGGCAAGATCGCAACGGTTGGCAGCAATAACACACGACCGGCTAAACCTTCACTCATCGCCTCGGCAAACTGCGTTCTTAAATTAAGCATCTGGCGATATTGCACCGCCGATAGCTCATCCGCACGTGCCATACGGCTATGAACACGAGGATCAAACAGCTCTGATTGGTTTTGAAAGGCGGTTTCAAAGTGCGCACGACACTCCACCGAAGTTAATTGCCACGGTGCAATCTGTGCGTAGCTATCCAAAAAGGCTAATGGCTCGTCGGTAATCGCCATGCCAGCGCCGGATAATGCCATTAGCAAGGCTTCAAAACCTTCCGCAACTTCGGCATCTAAGCTATCAAAACCAAAGTTTCGCGAGACTTGAAAAGCCAATGGCGTACTCGGAACTTGCTGAAATAAGTCCTCATCCGACAAGTCTGCCATGATCTGCCAAGCTTGCGCACAAGCCGCCACATTATTTGCCATCGGGCCAAGGCTATCTAATGAATCGGATAAAGGCTCTGCGCCCTTACGGGAAACAGTTGATTGCGTCGGTTTAAACCCCGTAATGCCACAAAAAGCCGCTGGAATACGCAAAGAACCACCGGTATCACTACCAACCGCAATATCTGCTAAACCAGTCGCCACCGAAACTGCACCACCACTGGTTGAGCCACCGGGCACATGGCCCGGCGCTAATGGATTATCTGCGGTGCCATAGTGAGGATTTACCCCCAAGCCAGAATAGGCCAGTTCAGACATATTAGTATGACCCAGCAATAGCGCACCGGCTTTGCGTAAATTAGCGACCGCTGGCGCATCTTCAGCAGTTGGTGCACCATCGGCTAAAAAGCGAGTACCGGCGTGCGTGACTTCACCGTCCACATCCAACAATGCTTTTACACTGACTAATGCACCGCTCAATGGCGTCTCGGTTTGATCATAAAGTGCGACCAAATCCTGCTTCACCCGCTCACTAAATACGCTTGAAAATATATGATCTGTCGCTGGTGAGCTTTCAGATAAGCGATTCAGACTGGCATCCAGGCGCTGCGCTGCATTCTCAACAGACCAATTCTGCTTGGTATCCATCAACTAATCCTCTTTAAATCAGGAAACAACCGGTAATGTTTGAGTCGTGTATTGGGCTTCAATCGTCTCACCCGTGACCGGATCATGCATCGCCATTTTGAATTGAGCTGCTGGGCGCACACCACCGATTGCTGGCAAGGTGCCGCATAACATCGCGCCGCCCTCTGCTAAACCACTACCGGCTAATAACTCAGACAGCGGTAAAATCATCGCTAAAGAGCCTTTTTGGTACTGCTTCCACTCGCCCTCTTCAAAAATCCAAGAGGCTAATTCGATTTGATCCAGGTGATCACTGATCTCATCAAAATCCCACAAGGTATCGGCAACGGGCTTAGGGCAAACTTGTTTGGAGTGTGCCACCGAATGCGCTTCTAAAGCCCGGTCAGTTTGATCGGAAGCCAGTCCTAGCCATGTTTTGCCGTTAGCACGTACTAATAATGGCTCAGCTTCACCCGACGTATCAGGGCCTAACATGGCAATCTCCGCATCTTGGGTGAGCAATTGCGTGCTGCAACGGTAGTACAAAGGCACGCTGGATGGCGGTGCAATGCCAATATCCGCCAGCTCTTGAATATGATGATCAACCGCCTCACGGCTTCGACCCGTCCAACCTGCAACAGTCAGCTGTTGCGCAACAAACTCAATGGCACCTGTTGGTGTGTTGAATTGCATAAAATAATCCTTTAAATAATTGATACTTTACAAAGTAGAAGGCAAGTAGAGCGCCAGTTTTGGCACCACGATCAGCATGGCAACCATAAACAACATCACCAGCGCATAAGGAATACAGCCCACCATCACATCTGAGAATTTGCCCGATTTTCGGGCGGACTGTACAACGTATAAATTCAATCCAACGGGTGGCGTAATCAGTGCCATTTCAACCAGAATAATCATCAGCACGCCGAACCAGATCTTGTCATAACCTAAGTCGACAATAATTGGCACGATGATTGGAATGGTTGCCACCATTAATGACAACGTCTCGATAAAGAAACCGAGTACGATATAAATCAGAATAATCACGAACAGAGTCGCCAGCGGGCTCATATCCAAGCCACGTAATAAAGTCTGCAGCGCTCGACTCACACCGGCTGCGGTCAGTACATAGTTCAGTACATAAGCACCGACAACCACTAACATCACCATCGCCGAAGTACGGATGGCCCCGCGTAGCGAGAGTAATAACAGCTCAATATTTAGCGCACGCTGTTGAGCGGCAATCGCCAACGCCATCGCGACACCCACAGCAGCGGCTTCAGTCGGCGTTGCCCAACCGGCATAAATAGAGCCGACAATCACCCCAAATAACCCTAAGATTGGCAATAAGTCGCTAAGGCTTCCAAGCTTCTCACCCAAGCTATATTGCTGGCGAGGCCCACCGAGTGATGGTTTGATGACGCACAAAATCACCGTCACTAACATAAAGCCCAGCGCCATTAAAATACCGGGCAATAGTCCCGCTAAAAACAGCTGTGGAATGGAGCTTTCGGTCAGGAAGCCATACACAATTAGATTGATTGATGGTGGGATCAGAATCCCCAAGGTTCCACCGGCGGCAATGGCACCGGAGAATAAACGCGGATCG
The DNA here is from genome assembly GCF_000419525.1 of Leucothrix mucor DSM 2157. Classification (NCBI taxonomy): domain Bacteria; kingdom Pseudomonadati; phylum Pseudomonadota; class Gammaproteobacteria; order Thiotrichales; family Thiotrichaceae; genus Leucothrix; species Leucothrix mucor. The sequence continues at coordinate 4,504,457 of NZ_ATTE01000001.1, read as the reverse complement.
TATTTCAGCTTTTCAGCTTGTGGCATCGCCACTGTGGCAACCGTCGCAGCGGTTGCTACTGATGAACCAGATGTCGCTGAAAACAAAGTCGCCGTGGCAATATTGGCGTGAATCAAACCACCAGGTAACCACGACACCCACTTGTTTAGCGCTGAATACGTACGAGTGGCAACACCACAGCGCACCAGAATTTCACCGAGTAAAACGAAAAACGGAATCGCGATTAAGGTCGCACTATTAGACGAGGACCAAACCACCTGCCCCAATCCCCGCATGAGCGGAAACGGGCTAAAGAAGGCGTCGATACCAAAGGCTAATAAGAATAAAACAATCCCCACCGGAATCGATAAGGCCAGAAAAAACAGCAAGCCGAAGGTAGTAAACTTAATCATAACTCATCACCCATGCCGGCAATTTCATTCACATCATCGTAACGACGTTGGATTAGCAACATCAACGACGCGACGGCAATCAATACGGCGGATACGGCAAACCAAACCCAACCAGACCACCAGAATAATTGTGGAATCCACAATGGGGTTTCCAATGCAGTATTGGCTTTAGCGCCGGTCGCCAGTGTTTTGGATAACACCGACCAACCCCGCCAAGCCACGACAATTGCAGTGCCCGCCAAAGCCAGAATCGCCACACAATCGAGCAATGCTCTACCGGCCGGAACACATTTAGCCCGCAGCAAATCAATCCGCACGTGGGCCTTTTCGGTTAAGGCGTAAGCCACACCCCAGCTGGTGGTAATGGCCATCACATAACCGGATATCTCATCGGTGCCGCCAAGTGGCATTCCCAATTGGCGCACCACAATCTCGACGAGGATTAAAGCCACACAAGCCAGTAGCGATAAGCCTGCCAGTAGCGCTACACCACTGTTTATCCGCCTGAGAAAATCAATAATCCTCATCATTTTCAAACTCCTTATTGAGCGATTTCTACGTCAACGACTTTACCGACGCTCTCATTCCAGCGCTTAGCCCAATCGCCACCGGCACGCTCAGCCCAATCCGGTAGTACTTCTTTAACCAGTACATCGCGTGCCATTTGCGTATCGGCTTCGCTCGCCTCAACCAATGTCATGCTGCGAGATTCGCCAGAGCTACACTCACCTTTACCGGTCAAACACGCAATGTCATTTTGCAATGCGCCCTGTGCAGATTCCCAAGCTGGAGCTTCTAACTCAGTAGTCACTGCCGCTTGCAGTTTTTCCTGTGCGGTTGCAGACAGTGAGTTCCACTTATCCATATTCACAGCCGTGACTACCGGGTCCCAACCGCCTAGAGGAATTGGCAACAAGTGCGTACTCACTTCCCACCAACCAGCGCTGTAGCCAGAGCCTGCGCCAGTGACCGCGCAATCCACAACGCCACGCTGCAATGCCCCAGAGACTTCACCAAAGCTCACGTTCACACTTTCAGCACCCAGTGCATCCAGCAATTTCGCCGTCATACGGCCAGAAGCACGGATTTTCTTGCCCTTTAAATCAGCCAGTGATTTGATTTCAGCATTACAGAACACGATCTGTGGTGGATAAGGTGCGATACCTAATACTTTAGAGTTGAATACTGTTGCGTAGATTTCATCGACCATCGGGCGTGCTGCCTCGACCATCTTTTTCGCAGTTCCCGCATCCATTGCCAGTAGCGGCACATCTAAAGACTCCAGTGCAACGCTGTCAGACACAGCATAGTCAGCCACCGTCATTCCAACATCAAATACGCCATCACCCAGCATGCGATACACATCGCCGCCGCCAATTCCCATTTGATCATGAGTGGTGAGTTTTGCAGTGATTTCTCCATCCGTCGCCTTACCAACTTTCTCTGTCCAGAACGGCGCTTCGTACTGCTTGTGCAGCGGCAACCCACTCCAACTACCAACCACAGAAAGCTCTTCTGCTCCGGTTGCTGCGACAGCGTTTAACAAAAGTGCAGATGCACCAAGAGTCGTTAATACTTTTTTCATGTCGGTCTCCTCATATTGGTTCACTAACCTTATATCAAATACAGTTATTTAAACAAGTCGCCATTTTAGAGCCAAAGTGATAACTTTAGCTGATCACTTTGAACCAATAAATATAAGCAGGACGCTATGACTCTGGAACAGATTCTCACGTTTTTACAGGTTGCCCGCTTGGGTGGCGTACGCCGTGCCGCCCAACAAATGCACATTTCACAGCCTGCCATCTCCGCGCGCATTTCAGGATTGGAAAGTGACCTAGGCGTAAAACTGTTCAGCCGAGGCACTAAAGGTGTCACGCTGACCAAACAAGGGATAATTTTACGCGGCCATGCCGAGCAAATTGCCGTGGCGCTGGAGCATATAAAAGCAGAGGTGGTACCCGCTGAAAGTAAGTCATCCTTACTGAGAATAGGTGTGGCAGAAACCGTCGCTCAAACGTGGTTTCCGGAGTTTTTAAAGCGACTTAGCCGCACTTATCCGAATTTAAATATAGAAATCAGCGTCGACTTATCTGTGAACCTTCGCCAAGGATTGCTGGAACGCGCCTTTGATTTGGTGATTTTAATGGGGCCAGTTTCAGAGTACAGCGTTGATAATTTCCCGTTGCCGCCATTTCGTTTGGCTTGGTATAAACCGCTGGATATGATTGATCCGGATTTGAGTAAAACACCGATCATTTCTTATCACCGAACCTCCCGACCCTACCGCGAACTTAATCAGGAATTACAAACGCGCTATGGTAGTAAGGCGAAGATTTTTCCGACTAACTCGCTATCGGCGGGCTTTGATATGGTGGCTACGGGGATTGGGGTTGGCTTAATGCCTGAGGCCCTTGGCGAACGGCTTGTTAAGGAAGGGCGTATTGCTAGCTTTGATCCGGGCTGGGTGCCGCTGGAATTGGAGTTTACGGCTTCGTTTATTGCGGAGTCGAAAGGGACGCTGCCGGAGGTGGCTGCGAAGATTGCGCAGGAGGCGGCGTTTAAGTTTATTGAAAATAACTAGGCGATAACGCTTCAATGAATGAGACCAACGCCTGCGAACATCGAATCTTATTCAATGTAATTTGACCACTCCGTAGTGTAAAATTGACCAGTGAGTGGTTAATTTACATAGCAAGCTTACCAATACAACCCTAAACCGATGCAGGCCAAGACATTGCCTGATGAAAAATCCGCAGAATTGAAACACACTCTGATTCGGGCAGATAAACTACAGTATAGGGCGTCCCACTCACCACCAGCTCACGAGTTTTGTAAATACGGCCCGCTTTTCCAAGCAAGGGATGATCCTGTAGCAGGTCCACTTTCTCAACGATCTTTCTTGCGACGTTATTTGCAGCCTCTGGATTTTCTTGCCAAATATATTGACGCAAGTCTGTTAAATCCTGAATAGCATCAGACTCCCACCTTACTTGCATACAGGTGGCTCCATTTCATCCTCAGTTCCCCAGCTCAATAGCCACTCTCTCACCTCATCATGCGCGGCAAACTTTGCCTCTCCCTGCTGAACTTTAGACAAGGTGGATTCAATCGCTTCTATCTGCCACGCCTCGTGCTCAACGTATTGTTCAATCGCATGCCCCATTAACCAGGACTTTGAACGATCGGTGATTTTCGCCAGTTTATCCAGACTCGCAATCACTTCTTCACTTAGACGAATTGATACTGTTTGACTCATGGCATAACCTCGTAGTTATATGTTTACAATGTAATATATCATCTACATGATTTTATTTTAGTACTTTTTCAGATGAAACTAACTGGTTATGCAATCGCTCAAGAATATGCAAATAATCGTAACTTGTTTGATTAGAGCTTCACTTGTACTATGTTTGTATAACTATGTATTACAAATACAGCATAAAGAGGTTTGAAATGAGAAATGAAATGCTAAGTACTCGTATCGATCACGATACAAAAATTGCATTCACACATATTTGTGATGAGATGGGCTTAAGTACGTCACAAGCGATTAAATTATTTGCCAAGGCCGTCATTAATTATGGCGGAATTCCATTTGAGCTGCGTACCCGTCAACCTAATGACACATCCGTTGCTGCCATGAAGGAGCTTACCGAAGGCAGAGGACATAAAGCAGAGAGTCAGTGAATACTCTACTTCAACGAGAGACTAAAGGCATCATCACTTCCATATAAGCAACAAACCCCTCTCCAACCATCCATAAATTCAGACCTTTAATCCCTAGCCACTCAGTGCAATTTCATCAGCCCCCTACAGTGTGACCGTACAAGGCATCATCTTTAAAACAAAGATAGGGATATCACTGATGAATTTCACACAAAGGCTGCTGAGCCTTTCGCTACTTGGGGCGCTGTCGCCCGCTGTATACGCCGATGGTTGGCCGCAGGCATTAACAGATAATGCAGCGACAACAACCGATGTTGCTAAGACCGTTTATGTATTGTCCAATGACACGGGTGACGGCCTCACCTTGGTTCATGTTAATGACTGGACCGTTGAAGGTGGGCGCGCTGTTCTCGACCCTGATAAGCAATCACTCACTTACACTCCCAAAGCGGGGTTCATGGGGAACGATTACTTCTGGTATACCTTTGAGGATAATCAGGGGCGTAAGAATGCGGCAAAAGTGACGGTATATGTCACGGCCAACAACGATGTCGAGGAGCGCCCGGAGGCATGGCCAACAGCCAAGGCAGATTCTTACCCATTGCGCTTAGCATCCTCGGATAGCTTTGGCTTATTAGGCAATGTGCTGTTGAATGATGATGGCGTCGGTTTGCGCGTAACATCGGTGAATGAGTACACCTCCAATGGCGGTATGGTTAAGATCAACGAAGATCAGCAATCATTGAGTTATAAAAGTTTAAAGCCGGCTTCCGAGTGGCCTTATACCGATACGTTTTGGTACGTGTTAACGGATAACTGGGGACGGACTAACTCAGCTAAAGTGACACTAACCGTAGATTATTCAGCGCCACCGGAAGCATGGCCACAGGCAAATTTGGATAGTGAGTCGACCTTTGTGAACACACCCGTGGTGGTCAATGTGCTAGCCAATGATGTCGGCGAAGGCTTATCGCTTAAAAGCGTCAATGAAAGCTCTACTAAGTGGGGCAGCGTTGTAATTAATGGCGACAAGCTGGTCTACACGCCACGCTATAACTACACCGGCAGCGATGAGCTCTGGTATGTGTTTGAAGATGCCTGGGGACGCACTAACAGCAGCAAAGTGACTGTTGATGTGAGCCGCAGCCTGAGCGTTGCGCGTATCCCGCTTAACGATACCGGTTTGACCACCTGTGGAGACTACACCGGCCAACAGTTCAGTCACGAAGCAAATCATGACAATGCTTTGGGCGACTGTACTGCTACCACTGATAGCGATGGCGATAACATCCCAACCGGACAAGATGCCACGCTGGGTCGGGACGCCACCTCCCCTGATTACAGTGATGGCGAAGCCGGTTTCAGCTTTACCAAACTAGATGCCAGTGGCAATAACTTGCCAGCCACCGCCGCTAGCTGGTCATGTGTTAAAGACAACCACACCGGACTTATCTGGGAGTCAAAACAAGGATTGGGACGAGGCACAGGCAATGCCGGCCTGCACAGTGCGGATGATAAATACTTTTGGTACAGCACCGATCCATCGATTAACGGTGGTATCGAGCAAGTCACGGTAGGCAGCACTTTCCGCCCCGCAGATTGTCATGGAAATTCAGAATCCCAACCTAGCACCTATTGCAGTACAGAAGCCTTTGTTAACCGCGTGAATGGACAAGGCCTGTGTGGACTGAACAACTGGCGCTTGCCGGATGTGAATGAACTTTTGTCACTAGTGAACTACGACAAAAGCTTTACGGCACATATCGACGGCACCTTCTTCCCTGATACCGTGATCACTGCGACTTCCGGCATTCAGGGCTATGCGACCTTGTCACTAACGGCCAACCCAACTGCGACCAACTACACTGTGATGGCCGTCAACTTCAGTCGTGGTCAAATCCTCAATAGCTCACGATCTGACGGGTACCCGACCCGTCTGGTTAACACCTCACAACTTGGAGAATAAGCATTATGAAACGATCAATCACACGCTTCTCGGGACTTGCCATTACCTTATTCTCCGGAAGTTTAGCCGCGGCACAAATCTGTCACCCACAGCTGTACCAACACGCCCCGACGGAACGCTTTGTTTTGGATGATGTCGTGGCCATTGATAAGCGCACGAATCTGGTTTGGCAACGGTGCCCGCTTGGGCAAGTCTGGAATAAAACGACCAGCCAATGCGACTTTAGTGTCATGGCAAAGAACTGGAAAGATGCCCTGGAGTCCGCCCCTGAAGGATGGCGCTTACCTAACCTGAAGGAACTGGCCAGCCTTGCGGAATACCGTTGTAGCGGACCTGCACTGAACATCACAGTATTCCCAAATTTGGGGAACTGGAATTACTGGACATCGACCGTGATGAAGCGCCTCGACCTTAGTGGCCCAACGTTCAACAGTCCGAGAGGTACCATTACTAACGATTTTTCAAACAGAGCCTGGAGTATCGGTACATATAACGGCGTTAACTTGTCGGGGTACAAAACAGAGGCAAAGGCCGTACGTTATGTGAAGGACTACCAGTCTGAATCTAAATAATGGTAAGGCTTATTGAGCATTAGGATGGTGGGGTGTGTGAACCTCCCCATCATCCTTTGAGCGACTCAATACCTGCGCATTTGCACGAATTACTAATCTGCGGCGGTAAGATTGGCAGTCAATCTAGTTTCACGCCTCTCATTGAAACACCCGAACATAATCAATCATCATGGATTGCGGAAACACTGTTTCATCACCCGGCGCACCCGGCCAATTTCCACCCACGGCCGAATTCATAATCAAATAAAACTCCTGATTAAACGGATAAATATTGGTGCCGACATCCCCACGGGAAATCGCGTGATATTCAATATCATCAACCAACCACTGAATTTCATCCTCTTGCCAGATAATACTGAACACATGAAACTCATCCGCAAAACTTCCCTCAGTTAACGTGTGATAGCCACTGCGACTTTGGCTATAGCCAAGCGATGGGCCAAAATGAATCGTGCCATGTATCTTTGCTGGCTCATGGCCGACTAGCTCTGCGATATCAATCTCACCACTGCTTGGCCATCCACCGTAAACATTATCGACAGGTAACATCCAGACTGCAGGCCAGATACCCTGCCCCTCTGGCAGTTTTGCGCGAATATCAATGCGCCCATATTTAAATTGCTGCTTGCCTCGTGTCAGTAACTTGGCGGATGTGTAGTGTGAACTGGCGATCACTTCTGGCTTTGCCTCAATCACGAGCTTGCCTTCGGTTTGATAGGAGTTGTTAGACGAGGCGGTGTAGTACTCCAGTTCATTATTACCCCAACCGCACAAGCTTGGACAACCATCGCCAACATCATAGGACCAGCTTGTCAGATCGAGCGAATTGCTTTCAAACTCGTCTGCCCACACTAGTGTCATGCCTCTGTAGGCTGTTGGGGTCTGGTAGCCGATATCTGATATAAGCCGGACTGGCTCCATCTCAGGTATATCAGTGCCATTATCAGTTGATCCGCCACCACATCCTGTCAGCACCAGAAATAACACTGTCACTCCTACGAAATAAGCGTTTGTCATAATAAAAACCTCAAACATTTGGCATCTGTGGATAATCTTGGGCTATAAAAAAACCACCGTTTTTAGGCGGTGGTTTTTGTCGAGCTCACTCAGCGTTTATTCAAAGTGAATATCATCGATCAGGATGTTCGAGGCAATGTATTCGCCCGTTCCATCCCCATTACCGGTACCACTGTACGGATTCCAAAAGCCTACCGCTTTGATTGCCGCAAGATTTACCGGCGCAAAATCAGCCAGCGGAATGCTGTAAACACTCCAGCCACCAGACACTACCGGCGTATAGGCCAACAGATTCAGCTGCTTCGCATTTTCAGGTACATCATCCTCAAGCTTCACACCAAAGTACTTCACGGCCGCTGGCACACCAGACACAGCAAATACAAGGTTTGTGGCGCTGCCACTGTTTAGCTGAGGGCTGAAGACGCTGTAAAATCCGCCCCAGTCCTGCTCACCATTATGAGAAAACAACATGGAGCTGCTACCCTCATAAGCCGTTGAGCTTAATGACAAAGTCACTTTGTTCAAGGCCTGAGCTTCAACCACAGTGAGTCCGGAAGCCATATCGGCCCTGAACGCAGCTTTCACAACATCCGCTGCGGCACTAGGCTCTGCGGTCGTTTCCTCTTTTACAATCCTCACATTCTTGAAGGTAAAGCTTACCCCGCCTTGTGGGTTGCCCCAAGCTGGCAGTATTGCAAACGGCTTGGCAATATCTGTGATGATGTCTGTAAGCCCAAGGTCAGCAATAGCGACGCTAACACTATGCCACTGGCCAGCAGGCAACTCAGCAGGCGTGCCGATGAAGTAATCCGGGCCGGCACTACTGGAAGCTTCCATCTTAATCACCATGCCATCAGTATTGCTGGCATAACTTTCAACATAGAGATCAAACTGTAATGTTCCGGCTGCCAGATAGTTAGACAGGTTCTGTGGACCACCTGTCACCAGCACAAGGCCTTTATCGCTCTCTGGTTTATCCGAGCTATAAACCACATTCACTTCAGTAGCCGTACCTTCACCGCTTAGCGTAGTCGTGAGATAACCTTCTGAAGGACTCCAATCGCCTCCGGTTTGTGCGGTATAGGTTGTTACCTCAGCACTCCAGGTGGCATTGCCAAAGATATTGGAAACCGCTTCATCCAGTGCTGGTGCTTCGACACCGGCTAACTCTTCACACGTTAAGGCATCATCTGCAGGATCAACACTCTTAGGCACCATTCTGATATTACCCAAATCAAACTGCGCCTCACCACCCGTAAACAGCAGGAATGCGGTGTTCAGATTCTGATAATCCATGCCATTCTCTGCAAAGCAGGCTAATGGCACTTTCATGGTCGTCCAGTCTGTAGAGACTGCCGGTAAGAAGTCGTTTAACTTCACTTCTGCCAGACAAGGGTGCACACAATGCTGCGCTAACATGAGATTAGATGTCGGTTGTTGATAGACTTTGATATCAAACTGCAATGTCGACTCTGCATTCAGATAGCCATACTGATCCTGCCCTTGCTCATCATCATACTGAGCATAGATCTGTGCCAGATTGCTACCAGTAAAGGTCACATTCACCGCATCGTATTGGCCCTGATAGTTAATTGGGCTGGTAGAAACGCTACCTTGATCAGTGTATTCCTGTCCTGAAACCGGAATTCCCACCCAGCCATTATCAGCGCCTGAAACACGCAGCACAAACTCGCCACCTGAAGCTTTGCCGTACACTTCCATTGGCGTTGTCGCTAAGCCAGTTTCTGGTGCAGACTGGCCACAACCGTAGTCACGGCTATCCAATACCAGATCATCCAGATCTGCTGAACTGGTATCGCCATAAGAAAGCCCGTAGCCATAGGCAAACAACGGTGCATGTTCGCCGCTAATGTCTTGCTCAGACTCCGGCGTCATGTAGTTCTCAATTTGAGTAGGAACGCGATTGATTGACGTTGAGCAAAGGGTATTTGGCCAGCTGTAAGATAAACGTCCGCTAAAGTCAGCGCCATCAACCTGATACAGCACATCGGTAATACCACCCGCTTCAGTACCCGGCAACCAGCTAGCGATAAAGGCATCGGAGTTATTAATCTCCTCATTCACATACATCGGACGGCCAGAGAAGAAAATAGTGACGACTTTCATTCCCATCGCCTGCATCTCTTTTACCTTCGCTAAATCAGCAGCGTAGGCAGTTTTAAGCTTTGCAAAACCAATGGTTTGGTGGTCTTTAATGTCACCCACAAACTCGGCATAAGGGTCTTCACCAATCGCAACGATCGCAACGGTATCTGCATCCGCATCATTGATGTCTTCAATGATATTGTCAGCCCCAATCTGTGCAGTTAGTGCCATTTTTAGCGTGCTAGCTCCGGGGAAGTCTGCCAAGGTGTTTTCAGTCCCCTGCCACGTTAACGACCAACCACCGGTTTGCTTTTGAAGATTATCTATCGCACTACCTGCCAGATACACTTTCTGAGTCACAGCAAGCGGCAATACATTGTCTTTATTTTTCAATAGTACCAATGATTTACGCACAGACTCACGAGCCAGCTCACGATGCTCAGCAGAACCTAATACGCTCTGATTACCCGCCAACGACCGTGCTGAAGGCTTTGGCTTATCCCACAAACCTGCACGCATTTTTACGCGTAAAATACGCGTAACAGCATCGTCAATGCGTGACTCTGGAATCGTGCCATCAGTCACTTGAGCAATCACATTATGATAAAACGGCTTCCAATCGGTACGCGCTGTTACCATGAAAATGTCATTACCGGCATTCACCGCAGCAGGACAATCAGAGGCCGTACAGCCGTTGATTTCACCTTGGCCGTTCCAGTCAGTGACGACTAATCCGTCAAATCCAAGCTTGCCTTTAAGCACATCGGTGATCAGATATTTGCTCCCGTGGACTTTCTTGTTATATTCCCCGGTATTAGTCTGATCGTAATTGGCTTCATCATCCCATGAGTTGAAAGAACTCATCACCACTTGAGCCCCCGCATTCAAACCAGAGAAATATCCTGCCGCATGAATATTCATCAGATACTCTTCTGAATACGCATTTACACCGCGATCGACCCCTTTATTGGTACCGCCATCACCGACCCAATGCTTCACATTGGAGATAACGTGAGTATCTGTTTTCAGGCCTGCACTGCCACCTTGCAAACCTTCAACCATTTTACCGGCATAGCTAAAAATGATTTCCGGATCTTCTGAGTAACCTTCATAAACCCGCCCCCAGCGATAATCACGAGGTGCAGCAACGGTCGGTGCAAATGTCCAATCCAGTCCGGTTGCGGCAACTTCTTTAGCCGTCGCCTGACCAATCCGGTAAATCATATCCGGATCATTGGCGGCACCCAGACCGATATTATGCGGGAATACGGTTGCTCCAAAAACATTGTTGTGGCCATGTACCGCATCGGTTGCCCACATAAACGGCACTTTAAAACCGCGATCTTGGTACGCCTCATCCAAAGCAGTCCAAAAGGTATCGGCAGTTTCCGCCCAAGCCTGAGCGCTGGCATGTTTATCATTGCCGGGCCACGAGCCACCACCGTTTAGCAAAGACCCAAGTTTGTATTCTTTGGCTTCTGCCGGAGTAACCTGATCCAAATTCGGCTGAATCATCTGGCCGACTTTTTCTTCCAGCGTCATTTGGGCAAGAATACTGGCGACCTCAGTCTCAATATCCGCATCGACGGCGACCTTGCTTTGCGCGTTTGGCCATTCTGCAAAATAGCCAAGAGAACTACCATTCACCGCCGCATCACTGGCGGCAGTTGTGTCATTACTTTTTTTGTCGGAGTCCAAAGGACAACCGGCTAGCAACAAAGTGGATAATAAGATAGGGGTGAGTTTTGTGGGATAGCAAATCATAGCTGCTGCCCCCTTTGGGTAAGATTCATTGTTTCCTCCTGAAAAATGCTTACTTCACTAAGACGTAAATATAAACGATTGATAAGCCACTGCTTTACGCTTTATGAAATCGATTTCATTTTAAATGAAATCGATTTCATAAATACTAAGAGCGCCTTGTTTGATTGTCAATATGTTTGTTACAGTACAGCCCTGAAAAATACGGCAACATGGCCTTAATGAAAAAATCCAGAAATAAAGCAGTCACCGTGCAGGATATTGCTGCACTCGCCAACGTCTCTCCTGCAACCGTTAGCCGCGCACTGTCACAACCCGAAAAGGTCTCCGCCAAAACCAGAAATCTGGTGATGAAAGCGGTAGAAAAAACGGGCTACACCCTAAATCAAGCCGCCAGCAATCTACGCCGTCAACAAACCGACACGATTGTGATTTTAGTCCCCAACATCGGCAACTCCGTATTCTCCAATGTGGTTGAAGGTATCGAAAAAATCTGCGCCGAAAAAAATATCAGCGTACTGATTGCAGATACCCAAAAAGCCTCTATGTCGCCACTCAGAGCACGCAGTTATTTCAGCCAAAATAAGGTAGATGGCGTGATCATTATGGACGGCCTGATGTCACTCAAAGCGCTGAACTTGGGGCCCGGTGGCCCGCCGGTGGTGTTTGCCGGAGAGTGGAATCCGGACGATGACTACCCTGTCGTTCGCATCGACGACGCTTATGGTGTGAGCCTTGCCGTCAACCATTTGTTCGAGCTTGGTCATCGGCGCTTCGGCCACGTTGCCGGCCCCTTGTTTCATGTGCCCGGAAAACTCCGCTATGACAGTTTTCGTCAAGCGCTAAGTCTTCTGAACTGCGCCCCCGATCAAGCCTGGTTTGCAGAAGGGCCATTTACCCTAGCCTCCGGAAAAAAAGCAGCGATGGCATGGTTTGCCCTACCAGAAACAGAGCGCCCTACGGCCATTTTCTGCGCAGGTGATGAGATCGCATTCGGCTTTATTTCCACACTCAACCATTTGAACATTCGCGTACCTCAAGATGTTTCTGTGGTCGGCTACGATGATTTAAATGTTGCCGAGTATTACATTCCAGCGCTCACTACCGTCCACCAACCGCGCCGGGCCTTGGGGCAGCTTGCAGCCAATACCTTGATCGCTTTAATCCAAAAAGCCCCACTTGAGCCCCCCGAGCCAATCAAACCCTGGCTAAAGGTGCGAGACTCAACCGCCAAAGCCCCTGACTAAAGCAAGCTCTCTTCATGCGTAAGCGGCAATGCTAACAGTCGCTTATGCTCGCTTACCTGCGTGCGCTCTGGTTGAAACACTTCCTGCAACGCTGGCAAGCACAAGTAAGGATCTAAGCCTGCACAAAAGAAGACATCAATCGCCACCATGCGCTCTTCAAACCACGTATTCACACAAATATGCGACTCGGCCAGAATTGCAAAGGCAGTGATTCCGGCATGCTCACCAAAATCGGATAACTCCAGCTTCAGCAGCGTTGAGCCGCTATCTTTCACCGCTTGTAAAATAGCCGCCCGAATAGCCTCTTTGTTGTCGGTATTGCGCGCACCCCATAGGTCGATAAATAAATGCGTTCCCGCGTATTGCCGACCATCCGCATGACGGCGCAATGCGCCTTTTTCAGAGTTGTTATGATTCAATGTACTAGCCCACGCTTACCAATTTCTGCGTAAACTGGCGCTAATACTACTCAAAGTCAAGCAGTCAGCTCAAAGGCTTGGGCAATTCCAAGCAAGGCTGGCTTTTCAGCATGAATCACAAAGGCGGGCACTTCGCTTAAATGCGCACGGAAACGCCCTTTAGCTTCAAAGCGCTTGCGGAAGGCCGATGCGGCAAAGTAGTCACCCAGCTTCGGCACAATGCCACCGCCAATATACACGCCACCAAAAGCTCCCAGCGTAAGCACCAAATTACCCGAAACAGAGCCTAGCAAGGCACAGAATATGGCTAACGCTTCCTCGCAATACGGGTCGTTAGCAGCCAATGCCCGTTCAGAAATCTCAGCAGGTGATAACGCCTCAGCCGCAAAACCTTCCAGACTACAGATAGCACGGTACAGGTTTTGTAAGCCCATACCCGAGACCAAACGCTCTGCTGAAACATGGTCATACCACGTCCAGCAGCGCTGTAGAATGGCACATTCACGGCCGTTAGCAGGGCTCACCGTAACGTGGCCACCCTCACCTTCCAATGGTATCCAATGGTGACCCGAACGCACCAAGCCTGACACACCCAAACCAGTACCAGGGCCGATCACTGCTAGCGCATTGCCTTTATCACCCAGTGTGCCGCCGACTTGCTTTAGCTCTTCACTCGGTAAAGCAGGAATCGACATCGCCAAGGCGGTGAAGTCATTCTTGAAAATCAGCCGCTTCAAACCCAATGCCCGACGGCTTTCCTCAATCGAAAATGCCCAATGATGATTAGTCATCTGCACACGGTCGCCGGTAATCGGGTTGGCAATTGCAAAGGCTCCCTCATCAATCACCGGACGACCCGCTTGCAATAAATACGCGCCCACCGCAGATACAATATCAGGGTAATCCGCACAAGCCAGCGTGGCATGCTGAGTAATCGTGCCATCAACAGACAACAAGGCAAAGCGCGCATTCGTTCCGCCAATATCAGCAATCAAACGCTGAGGGCCAAAACCAGCAAGAGGCTCCATTGTGACTCGTTTGTTCATCAGTAAATGCCTCGGTTGCTCAGTAGATACGCAGCTCAGTCTCAGGGTCGAAAAACACCGCTTTGGACATATCAAACTGCAGAGGCATCATCTCACCCGCCACACTTCTGGCAGTCGGATGTACACGGCAAACCGTTTTCACACCATTTAAGCGAATCGTAACCAAAGTATCCGGCCCGGTTGGCTCAACAATCTCAACTGCACAAGGGATGGTCATGGTGTCTGGCTTGTCTTCACTCACTTGCGTGACCTGCTCCGGGCGAATACCCAACACGACCTTTTTACCGGTCCAATCCGCTAATTTTGCCAGCGACTTATCCACCGGTAATTGATGCGCCACGCCGCCGCTTTCCAGTGTCAGCATTAAGCCCTGAGCACCCTGCTCCAACTGACAAGGAACAAAGTTCATGGAAGGGCTACCCATAAAGCCTGCAATAAACTGGCTGGATGGATTATCGTAAATATCCTGTGGTGTACCAAATTGCTGGATTTCACCGTCTTTCATGACCGCAATCACATCGCCCAACGTCATCGCTTCAATCTGATCGTGGGTTACATACACAATGGTCGTGCCCATCCGCTGGTGCAACTCTTTGATCTCACTACGCATTTCAACACGCAGCTTAGCATCGAGGTTAGATAGCGGCTCATCAAATAAGTAGATTGAAGGATCACGCGCCAAAGCACGTCCCATGGCCACACGCTGGCGCTGTCCACCCGATAACTGCTTAGGCTTACGCTCCAACAACGGTTCGATTTGCAGCATTTTAGAGACTTTATCGACAATCTCATCACGCTCTGGCTTCGGCATTTTCTGGATTTCCAGACCGAACGAAATATTCTGGCGTACCGTCATATTCGGGTACAGCGCGTAGGATTGGAACACCATCGCGATATCCCGATCTTTAGGGTCAAGATGCGTCACATCCCGATCACCGATGGTAATCGTGCCATTACTGACTGATTCCAGACCGGCAATCATATTCAGCAGCGTCGACTTACCGCAGCCCGATGGCCCCACCAGAATCAAAAACTGACCTGGCTCGATTTCAAGATTAATGCCCTTTAGCACTTTGATGCTGCCAAAGGTTTTCTCAACGTTCTGTATTTTTAAAGCTTGCATGATAGTTCCTTAACCTTTGACTGCGCCCGCAGTAAGACCGCGCACAAAATATTTACCGGCGACGACATACACAAATAGTGTGGGGAGTGCCGCGATAATCGCAGCCGCCATATCGACGTTATATTCTTTGATGCCGGTGCTGGTGTTAACCAAGTTGTTTAGCGCCACGGTAATCGGCTGATCACCACCGGCGGAGTACACCACACCAAACAGGAAGTCATTCCAGATCTGAGTAAACTGCCAGATGATTGACACCACCAAAATCGGGATGGACACCGGCAGAATGATCCGGAAGAAAATCAACCAGAAGCCTGCACCATCAATCCGCGCCGCATTCACCAGTTCACTTGGAATGCTGATGTAATAGTTGCGGAAGAACAGCGTGGTAAATGCCAGACCGTAAACAATGTGCACCAGAATCAAACCGGAGGTTGAACCTGCCAATCCCAGAAAGCCTAAAGTGCGCGCCATTGGCAGCAAGATCACCTGAAAAGGAATCATGGTGCCGATCAGCAACATACCGAAGAACAGGTTGCTGCCGCGAAACTTCCACTTAGTCAGCACATAACCATTCAGCGCACCTAAGATGGTAGAGACTGCAACGGCTGGCACCACGATCAAAACGGAGTTCCAGAAGTAGCCTTTTAAGCCATCACAACTCACGCCAGTACAAGCCGATCCCCAAGCCTTACCCCAAGCTTCAAAGTTCAGCGACTGTGGCAGCGATAGCAGTGTGCCGTTACGAATTTCATCCAGATCTTTTAAGGACGTAATCAGCATGACTGCCAGTGGCAACAGATAAAACAGCGCCGCAAAGCCCAGCAGGCCATAAATCAAAAACCGATTAATGCTCATTATTGCGCTCCCGTAATTCCGAGTACAGATAAGGGACGATGATCGCGACCACAGCCATTAACATCATCATCGAAGCCGCCGAACCCAGACCAATCTGCCCACGAGTAAAGGCATAGGTGTACATAAAGGTGGCTGGTACGTCGGTGGCATAACCTGGCCCACCGCCTGTTAGCGCAACGATTAAGTCGAAGCTCTTGATGGCAATGTGCGTCAGTACAATCAATGCGCTGAAAAACACAGGGCGCAATCCCGGAATAATAATCTTGCGATAAATCAGTGGCATGCTTGCGCCATCCACCCGAGCCGCTTTAATGATGTTTTCATCAACGCCACGCAGACCGGCTAAGCACAAAGCCATCACAAAGCCCGAAGACTGCCAAACACCAGCGATGACCACGGTGTAAATCGCCATATCGGTATTCACTAGCCAGTCGAAGGAGAAGTTCTCAAAGCCCATCTCCCGCACCATGCGCTGAATACCCAAATCCGGATTCAGAATCCATTTCCAAGCAGTACCGGTGACGATAAATGACAGCGCCATGGGGTAGAGGTAAATGGTACGAATAGCCCCTTCTGCGCGGATTTTTTGGTCCAGAAAAATGGCCAGAAACAAACCGAGTACCAAGCAAATTACGATGAATAACACACCGAAGATCAATAGATTTTCAGCGGCAACCCACCAGCGATCATTGGCAAAGAGTTTTTCGTATTGAGTAAAACCGGCCCAGTCATACTTCGGCAACATGCGCGAGGAACTGAAAGAGAGCCAGGCATTCCACAGCACAAAGCCGTAGATAAAAATCAGTGCGGCGACAAAGGTCGGTGCCACTACTAATTTTGGTAAAAATGTCCCCATTGAGGCACGGGGAGTACTGGATGCGCTCATGATAAACGAACCCTCCTGAAAGGCGGAGTCTAAAGAGAGCCGGGGCTCAGCTAGCAATAGCCGAGCCCCGGTAACACGAGGTGTAGCCGATTACTCTGTGGCAGCAGCGACCGCTTTAGCCATCTTTTCTGCAGCAGCTTCAGCCGTTACGTCGTCGTTGTTGTAGAACTCAGTAACGGTGTCGTAGATAGCGCCTTGCTGCGCTGAGAACGTAGACATACCATGCGCCATACTAGGCACTAAAGTATTGGAATCCGCCGTGCGAACGAAGTCAGCAGATGACAGCTTTGCGCAGTCATCAAACTTATCCATTGGCAGATTTAAACGGGCTGGAATCGAGCCTTTGTTCAAGTTGAAGATCTCTTGGAACTCAGGGCTTAACACGGTGCTAGCCAGATCATTTTGGCCCTTCTGTAAGTCCTTGTTATCCAGATCGAACATCACGAAGCTGTCGATGTTAAAGGTGAAGTCATCCGCCGTGCCAGGTGCCGCTGCGCAGATGTAATCTTTGCCCGGTACTTTGCCAGCCGCTGTGAATTCGCCTTTCGCCCAGTCACCCATGAACTGCATGCCTGCTTCGCCTTTGATCACCATGGCCGTTGCCAAGTTCCAATCACGACCAGGAGCACCTTCATCGGTGTAGCTTTTGATTTTGCGGAAGGTGTTCAGCGCATCAACCATGGTTTTGCTGTTAAGCGCTTCAGGGTTTAGCTTTACAAATGCATCGCGATAAAAATCTGCACCAGCAACACCGAGTACTACTGATTCAAAAGTGGTTGCATCCTGCCAAGGCTGTCCGCCATGAGCTACAGCTGTCATGCCAGCGGCTTTGATTTTATCGGCAGCAACGAAGAACTCATCCCATGTCTTAGGAACGGTTGCGCCTGCTTTTTCGAATACTTCAGGGTTTGCCCACATCCAGTTTACGCGGTGAACGTTGACCGGAACGGCAACGTATTTACCGTCATATTTCATGACATCGGAAACAACGGTTGGTAGTAATTTGTCCCACTCTTCTGCGGTAGCAACAGGGTTTAGATCGGCTAAAACGCCTTCATCACCCCATTCCTGAATACTAGGACCTTTGATTTGAGCAGCGGCCGGAGGGTTTCCGGATACTACGCGAGACTTCAGTACGGTCATGGCGCTTTCTCCACCGCCACCAGCAACTGCGAAGTCTTTCCATGTGTGGCCTTTGGCTTCCATCATGGTTTTAAGTTCGGCAACTGATTTTGCTTCGCCACCGGATGTCCAGTAGTGCAGTACTTCAACGTCGGCTGCTTGTGCGGCCATTGAAACACCTAATGCTAAGCCAATGCTTAAACCTAATTTTGAAAATTTCATCTTAATCTCCTCCAGTCAAAAAATGATCCGACAACGCTTAAAGTGCTGCAGATTTTGTAAACTCTATATTATTAACTTTGCGAAGTAAATATAATAATTAACTTTGTAAACTAAATAAATTCAACTCAGATTTTGACAACTTTTTGAATAACTGGGTTATATTGAGGCGCTACCATGGAGCGAGGAAGCAATGAGCAAACGACCACCGTCCAGCGGACCAACGAGAATTCGCAACCTAAACCGGCGAGCGGCATTAGCTTATATCCGTCACGAAGGGCCGAACTCACGCTCTGCACTCGGGCCTGCGCTTTCCTTATCCGGCGCTGCCGTGTCATCACTGGTCAATGACTTACTTGAAGATGGCTTATTGCAAGAGTCTGAAGCCACCACTCGCGATGGCCGCCAAGGTCGCCCGATCTCTTTACTTTCACTCAATCCAACAGCAGCCTACTCGCTAGGCATTGTGCTACGCCCAACTAAAGACTCTACCGAATTAGGCATGGCTTGGGCCGATTACACCGGTCACTCCACGGCACTGCCCGATCTACAAGTCACCCCACATCAAGATTTAGACGCGCTAATTAAAAGCGTTAAAACGGCCATTAAACGTTTGGAGAAAGTCACGCCAGATGCTGATCGCATTGTTGGCCTAACCATTGCCATTCCGGGCGTGGTAGAAAATGACACCATTCCGATGGCACCTAAGCTGCCTTGCATCGAAGGCGCGGAGTTTATTGAAGCCGTGCGTAAACTCACCCGCTATCCGGTGAGCTTTCAGAATGACGTCAATCTGGCTGCGACTTCAGAGCTGTATCAGCAGCCTCGTCTGCGCGAGCTCTCCTTTGCCTATCTCTATCTTTACTCCGGTGTGGGTTCTGGCTTTGCGCTACAAGGAAAAATCCTCAGTGGTAGTGGCGGTTGGGCGGGTGAAATCGGGCAGCTACATATTAATAGGCGTGCCCCCAGTAGCACTTCATTCGAGCACTTACTGAGTACTGATGGCAGCTTGGCCGATCTACTAGAAAGCCTCGGCCATCCCCGTCAGGCACTGGATATTCTGGCTGACTATATCGACCAACGTAATCCACAAGTGCTGGAAGTGGTTGATTTATATTGCGAACATATTTGCGATGCCATCAATCTGCTCAATAGCGTGCTGGATTTGGATGAAGTATTAATCGACTTCCGCTCCGATAAGCTATTTCAACGGCTGCGCCCAAGGCTGGAAATTTTACTGCAAAGCGCCCGTCGTCAGCCTGTGATTTCCACACCGGTCATGGGTAGCGAAGCCTCTTTAAATGGCGCGGCACTCACCGCTCTAAATCTGGCTTTGCCTAACCTGGAGTCACGCGAGAAGCCTACCCCAGCTTAGGACAGTAAACTGTAAATCCGAATCGCATCTGTTCGGTAGCTGCGCTATGATGTGTGTATATAAAAATGACAGGATCAGACCATGGCAACTCTGAACTGCCCTAACTGTGGCGGCGCCATAGCGGGAGTATCTCCACTTATCCGAAGCATCGATTGCCCGTTTTGTGGCTCATGGCTACGACTCAGCAACCAACTCTGGCAAGCTGAAGATGGGCAAAAATCACCACTAGACGCACCAACCTATTTACGCGTTGGACTGCAAGGCTCAGCACCGGATGGCACGCACTATACCGTGCAAGGTCGCTTACGCTTTCAATATGGCTTAGGCAGCTGGGATGAGTGGTGGGTAGAAAGCAGCCATGGCGACGGTTTCTGGGTCGAGGAAGATGATGGCGTGTATTACCGTCATGGTCTGGGCGATGAAATTACGCTACCCGGTGGCGGTAACAATGTCGGCGTTGGCCAAATGCTGCCACTGCCAAACGGCCCTTCTCTGTTTATCACTGAAAAATTCCAAGCCGATATTGTCGGGCGCGAAGGCCTGCTACCCGTCGAGTTCGATGTTGCCGCGAAAGTCACCTATATGGATGGCGTTGCCGATGGCGAGGAATATTCGCTGGAAATAGAAGGCGATAGCGCCTCAGTCTCACAAGCGGAAGTCTTTGATATCCGCTCCGTTCGCTGGGAGACCTCATGACAGAATTTGAACCGATTCGCGTAATTAACTGCAAAAACTGCGGCTTTCCCATGCGCCAGTACAACCCGAATTCGATCATGATGGTCTGCGAATCCTGCGGAACCCGTACCGGCGACAACCAACAACCACCGGCTTACAAAGCTGAAGCCCCGCGCAATCCTCTATTTAAGCTGCACGAACAGTTTAAATTAAATGGCGATGTATGGCAGGTGATCGGCTGTCAGACTTACTCTGGCATGGTCGAGGAGTGGGACGACGAGGAGCACGCTTGGGAGCGAACGCCCTGGAGCTACATCACTTGGTGGGTACTGAACGAAGCGCGCGAAATTGCCTGGATTGTGCAGGATAAAAGCGGCTACAGCTGGTCGCGTAAAGTCACCATTACCAGCGGCATTCCGGAGGGCGACACCAGTTATGAAGTCGGTCATTGGTCTCTCACCAATACGGTCGGCGAGCTATCCTATTATCCGCTGGAAGACGAACAAGTCACCAGCTACGAGCGCGATAATTGGAGCATGGAAATCTTGCTGGATGAGCAAGGCAATAAACGCGAAATCGAAGCCTTTAAATCAGAACCGATTGATCCGATGGAACTGCTGGAAGGCTTTGACAAAGCGGATATTATGGCCCGTATCAAGCGCGCTAAACTGGCGACCAAAGCGGCATTTGCTAGCGCCTTAATTCTGGCACTGAGTTATGGCTTGTTGCAGTTTTTTGAGAAAACGGTCATGACCATTCCGCCCACTCAAATTACCCAAGCCATGCTAAATAAACCGATTCCACTGGGCAGCCTGACGCTCGATAATGATAGCCTGATGCAGTTTAATGTGAACTCACAGATTGAGCGGCGAGATGGCAACTTTGATGGCAATATCGTGATTCGTGATACTGACAAAGCCGTGGTCGCAGAAGTCCCCCTATCCATGTGGCGGGAGAGCGGTCGCGATAGCGATGGCAACTGGACTGAAGACCAAAGCGGCAATTCACCCAAAATCATGATCCCTGCCGGCAATAATTATCAGCTCTCGCTGGTACCGGAAACCTTCACCAGCTGGAATACCATTAGCCTTAACGGCAAAATCGTTCGCAATGCCTCGTCACTCACGCCAGTCGTTCTTGGAGGTTTAGCCGCCATACTATTAGGGCTCTTTATGCTACGCAGACGCCATAAAGTGATTCGCCGCGAAACCGGAGTGACCTACGCATGAGTAAATTAGCTTTAATCTTAGTGCTCGTCCTCTGCTCGGCCTTAGTCGTCCTCCCCTTGTGGGCCTCATGGCAAGGCATGGGCGAGGCAAAAGTCACTAAGCAACGCGATTCCAGCGGGCGTATACTCTACGTCGGCTCGCGCAGCTGGTCCGGTGGCGGCCCGTCTGCCGGAAAGTAAGTTTATTTAACCTATTCAAACAACGCTCAATAACCCTATTTGCACTTGGAGAAACACCATGAATTCACGCATTCTGGCACCTGTTCTGATTCTGCTATCTACTCCGGCAATGGCCGTTGATGTCTCTGCCGCAGGCTTAGGCGCGGGCATTGTCGCCACCGTCATCTACTCATTAATTGGTATTTTGATGGCTACTATCGGCTTTAAAGTGGTCGATTGGCTGACCCCTGGCAACCTAGCGGATGAAGTCGCACATAAAGGCAACCGCGCACTGGCGATTTTGGCTGGCAGCATGATTTTAGGTGTTTGTATCATTATCGCGAGCGCAGTCATTGGCTAATTCCACACCCCCTGAGCTGGCTGAAGCACACACGGAAGCCACGCCCACTCAGGATGATCAACGCCTACTCTTGGTGTCGATTTTTATCATTGCAGGCTGCAGCCTCATTTATGAGCTATTAATCAGCAGCCTGTCGACTTACTTGTTAGGCTCCGGAGTGGTTCACTACTCCATTACCATCGGGCTATTTTTGTTTTTTATGGGCGTCGGCTCGTGGTTGGCGCAGTATGTGCGCGAAGACCTGCTCGACACCTTTGTTAAAATAGAAATCGCGCTGGGTTTGGTCGGCGGCTTGTCCGCGGTGCTGTTGTATGCCGCTTACGCTTGGACGCAGTACTACTACCCCGCGATGCTGGTAGTAATTGCCACAATCAGCACCTTAGTAGGAATGGAAATTCCGCTACTGACCCGTGTGATCGAACGAGGGCGCGGCATTCGCCAAGGCCTTAGCGACGTACTGGCAACCGACTATGTTGGCGCGCTGGCGGCCTCACTGCTATTCCCCTTTATTTTGCTGCCCTACCTTGGTCACCTGCTAACCGCATTTGCTATTGGCGCGGTGAATTTGCTGGTGGCGCTGGTTGTGCTATGGCACTTCCGCAAGCATCTAAAGCAAGCGAGCTTATGGCTCAGTGGCGGACTAGTTGCCGCCGCATTATTGGTATTGGGCACCTATTTCACGCCGAGCTTTACGCAAATTTTAGAGCGTGCTTTATATCAAGATCCGGTTATTTTCAGCACTCAGTCACCCTACCAAAAAGTGGTTATGACGGAGCGTGGTAATGATCTACGCTTGTTTTTAAATGGTAGCCTGCAGTTTTCCAGTCAGGATGAATACCGCTATCACGAAGCGCTGATTCACCTACCGGCCAGCCACAGTCGCACGCTGGAACGCGCCTTGATTATTGGTGGTGGTGATGGCTTAGCTGCGCGCGAATTACTACGTTATCCCAGCTTAAAACAGATTCAACTGGTTGACTTAGACGCTGCTGTAACTGACCTTGGTCGTGATTTACACAAGCTGCGCGATTTGAATAAAGATGCGCTACACAACCCCAAAGTTGTGGTGAATAATGACGATGCCTGGCGCTGGCTGGAACGTGATGGCGATCTGTTTGATGTGATCATCATCGATCTGCCAGACCCGGATACCGCCGACATTGCACGACTTTACACGGTTGAATTTTATCGCAAAATCGCACGTCGCTTGAGCGTGGGCGGAGTAATGATTACGCAAGCCTCCAGCCCGTGGCTTGAGCGCAATGCCTTCTGGTGTATCGCCAGCACATTGGATAAAGTGTTTGAAAATGCCAGTGCGGTGTATAGCAATGTGCCCTCGTTTGGCCCTTGGGGCTATGTAATGGCCTCCAATACACCCTTTGAAAAGCAACGGAAGATTCCGGAAGGAACGCGCTATATCACCGAGAGTGCATGGCAATTTACTTTGGAGCATCCAGCCGATTTACCACCGTTAGAATTAAAAGCCAATCACTTGCAAACCTTGCCTCTCATGCAGTACTACGCTGAGGGATATCAGGCCTTGCAAACTGGCGAATATGAATAAACCAACTAAACCATTAATCCATGGCGGTCGTTTGCTTATCACGCTGTACGGTGTACAGTGGTTTGAACAACACGATTTGAAGCCAACGGGGAGAGAGTATGAAGCATAGAAAAATACTAGGAATACTGCACGGAATCCCAGCCGACCAAATGCTGGATGTCGCCGATGCACTGGTCGACAATGGCATCACCTTACTCGAAGTATCCATGAATGGTGATAACCCGCTACAGAACATTCAACGCATGGTTGAGCATTTTGGCGAGCGCGCCATTATCGGTGCCGGCATGGTGTTACAGCAAGATCAGCCCTATGAAGTGGCAAATCTTGGTGGGCGCTTTATCTTTTCACCGTTTTTCGATCGCAAAGTGATTAAGCAAACGCTAGACCTGGGTATGCACTCATTCCCCGGCTGCTTTAGTCCCACTGAGTGTTTTAATGCGATTGCAGAAGGCACCACGACGATCAACCTATTCCCAGCCAGCGTGTTGGGTGCAACCGGTGTGGCCGCGATTCGTGGCATCCTGCCAGAACATATTCAGTTATATGCCGTTGGTGGCGTCACAAGCTCCAATATGGCGATTTACCGCAAAGCGGGCTGCGTAGGCTTTGGTATGAAGAGTTATCTCTACCAGCCGGGCTACACAACGGAAACCGTGGCGCAAAAAGCCATGAAAGTGGTTAAGACTTACGACGCACTGGAAAGCATGGGCTACTAAACAAGCCAGCTGATTCGACATAAAAAAGCCCCGTGATCACTCACGGGGCTTTTTTCGTTCTAGTGTTGCTGTTTAATTACGAGGAATGAGCACCCTGCCTCCCGGCATACGCGTCACGTTGCGGCCCGCTCTGGGTATTTCCAGATTATCGCGATGACCAAAGCCATTGCGGCCGGCAATCCGACGGGGTCCTTTTCCAATAGCATCGGTAGGCGCTTCCTTGCGACCTTCCTCTGTAATTGTTTCTTTGTGAATCGGATGATGATCTGCCCGTAAATCAGGCATTGATGCACCTATCTGAGTAAGAGCCATTATCGGCAGTAAATAGAGTAATCCTTTTCTCATGACATACGTCCTCTTTTATAGATCACCAGAGAACGCAAGCTTGTTAAAAGTATCGTTTTGCGTTCCCTGTTACCTACTTAGGCGCAAACAAATGCGAAAAGGGCCATCGTAAGATTTAATCTGCAGTCATGAGTTTTGTTAATATTTCACTCAATTTTGAGCGGGCGGTACAATTCCATTCACCTGACCATTAGAATCAACGCTCACCACATAGGCTTTTCCATCGACGCTAACGGTATACACCTCAGCATCACTCGCCTCAACGCCAGCACTCTCTAATTTTGCCGCAACTGCATCGCTAACATCCTGTTGTTGCAGCAATTTCAGCGTTTCTTTTGGATAAAACACATAATCCATTAACGTACTTTTTGAGTCACCGGCTTTGGTAGCAATATCGGCTGAACTCCACTGAGTTAGCGCTGTTGCGTAATCTTCCAGCGACTTAACCGTCTTATTCTCATCGATCAAGGACTCAGCAACTCTTTCGGTCAAGTCCGAAATATTTTTTTCAGAAAGTCGTAAATTATTTTTCAACAACTGCTGATAGTCACTCGTCAGACTTTGAAATGGCGAATCACATAGCACATTCAACACCGTCTGCTTAACCAAAACCTGACTGACCGATTCGGTCATGACCGGCTCACCAGCTGCTAGTCTTACAGTATTAATATGCGCTAAAGCATCTTCAAACAGCTCACTGGCCTGCTCATTTTCTAAACTTTCTTCCAGATCGCGCAGTGTATAAGCCGGTAGGTGATGCTTGAGTAAGCGCACATCTAAACCCGGAGAAGCCGTATCTTTTGCGGCGTATTTTAGGCGCAGTGCGCGAGCATTACCGGCAATCGCTTCTAGTTTCGTTAGGCTCAAACCGGTATCCAGTTTGGACTCTGCCAGAGTCGCAACTAACGTTTCGGTGGGTGGGAAGCTGTAGCCCATAGAGAAAGCAGATAAGGCCATATCAACACCGGCTAAACCAGCTTCCAATGCGGCTAATGCACTGGCTGAGGCAATACCAGTGGCTTCACTCATGTGCAACTGTAGTGGCAAATGGGAAGTGGCTTTTAACTGCTCAACCAATCGTGTTAAGCGCGCTGGCGAGAGATTGCCGGAGGTGTCACTAATCACTAGGGCATCAGCGGTCACCTCTTCTACCGCTGCGGCTTGTTTGCACACATCGGCCACCGCGTTGTTCATTCTGGCATTCCAGCGCAATGATAACTGCGCTTTCATTCCTTGCTCTTGAGTGAAGGCAACCGCTTCTTTGGTTAGCTCAGGGTCTACCGTCACATCGGTCCAGCGCAAGATGCCAATACCGGCTTCGGATAACTGATCGATACAGGCTTCACGCACGGTTGAATCGACCAATTCCGTACCGAATAACTGCGTCACACTCAAGGTGGCTAACAAGCGCGTTTTCGGGGCCGCTTGCTTTAGGCTTTCCATGCGTTGCCACGGGCTTTCACCCAACGTATCCAGACACAGTCGATACAGTGTCGGCGTCATTACTTGCAGGGCGGCATAGCCGACAGTATCCAGCTCAGCGGCCAGTGCTGTTAGCGCCGTGGTCGGCAGGCATCCGCCAAGCACCGCCAATTGGGCGTCGGCCAGAAGGAGTTCAGTAATCGCGGTAGGCTTCGTGTTTGTCATGAAAAAATCCCGAGTGCATTTAACCCACTATTTAAAGCACTGACCAAAGAAAGTAAAACACTAAAGTAAGATTTCTTGTGCTTATATATGAAAATAAAAAAATATCCCCTACAATCGATTGCACTCCTGACAACTGATGCCGTGTTTATCTTATGAGTAATTCAATGACGCCAGCCCAACTCCGCCAACGTATTCGCAGTGGCGAGCACAGTGGCAACACCTCCGGATATTGCGCCGGATTCGTTCAGTGCAATATGGTTATTCTCCCCAAAGACTGGGCTGCCGAGTTTTTGCAGTTCTGCACCAAAAACCCGAAGCCATGTCCGGTATTAGGAATGGCCGATGCCGGTAGCTGGGAAATCCCCGCACTGGCTGCTAATTTGGATGTGCGCAGTGACTTGCCAAGCTACAAGCTGTTTGAAAATGGCGAATTCACGAAAGAAGTCACCGATATCAAAGAGTATTGGCGCGATGACTTAGTGACCTTCATGCTGGGCTGCTCCTTCTCTTTTGAAGAAGCCCTACTGGCTGATGGCCTGGAAGTGCGTAATATCACTGAACAGCGCAATGTACCCATGTACCGCACCAATATCCCTTGCCAAAGCGCCGGTCGCTTTAGTGGCACGATGGTGGTGAGTATGCGTCCTTTCTTGGCTGCTGATGCAATTCGTGCAACCCAGATTTGTACCCGCTTCCCATCCGTACACGGTGCGCCAGTGCATTTGGGCGATCCATCACTGATTGGTATCGACGATATTAACGTGACTGACTTTGGCGACCCCGTCACCATTCACGAAAACGAATTACCGGTGTTCTGGGCTTGCGGTGTAACCCCACAAGTGGCACTGGAACAAGCAAAACCACCGTTCTGTATTACCCACAGCCCCGGCTGCATGCTGGTAACGGATATTCCGAACAGCAAACTGGCCGTGATGTAAGGATAAGATTATGACGATTAAACTCAATTGTGACTTGGGCGAGAGCTTCGGCTCCTGGAAAATGGGCATGGATGAGTCGGTTATGCCGCACATCAACCAAGCCAATATTGCCTGCGGCTACCACGCTGGCGACCCGATGATTATGCGTCGTACGCTAAAGCTGGCGAAAGAAAATGGCGTGAGCATTGGCGCGCACCCGGCTTACCCAGACCTAAACGGCTTTGGCCGCCGCTCGATGCTGTGCAGCAGCGAAGAAATCATTTCCTATGTGCAGTACCAAATCTCCGCACTGGAAGGCATGGCGCTAAACTTAGGCATGACATTAGACTATGTGAAGCCACACGGCGCGCTGTACAACGACATGATGGCTAAGCAGACTGTGCGCTCAGCAATTATGGAAGCCGTTGCTGAGCACAACTCCCGTCCGGCACTTATGCTACAAGCGACTCCTGAACATAAACAACACCTTCAGGAAGCCTCGCAGTTTGAACTGCAACTGCATTTTGAAGCATTTGCTGACCGTTGTTACGATGACGACGGCAAACTGCTCTCACGCACTAAGCCCGGCGCAGTGCATACCCGTGAAAAAATGATGGATCAAGTGCGTCAGCTGGTTGACCACGGCACAGTAACCACTGTGAGTGGTCACACTTTGCCGCTACTGGCAGACACTTTATGCGTACACGGCGATAACGATGCCGGCGTACAAGCCATCGCAGACATCAAGGCATTGTTACTGGCATGAGAATAGACGTTGCAGGCGAGAACTCCTTAATCCTCTATTTCGGGGACACGACCGCCCCTGAAATATCCGCGAACGTGCAATTAGCCTCGCGCAAGCTGGCAGCTGCATTGGGCGATAAGCTGATTGATCAGGTTACCTCCTACGCATCACTGTTGCTGATATTTGATCCGCTAAAGTGCGATCATTTAAGCGTGCGCAAAGTGATTCGTGAGCAGCTAGGCGACATGAGCGAGCAGCAAGCCGATAGCGCCGAACACAGCAGTACCGTGGTCGAGCTACCGGTTTACTACAGTGAAGAGTCCGGCCCCGAGCTGGCACTAATCAGTGAGCGCTCAGGCTTGAGTATTGAAGAAGTGATTGCGCTGCACCAAAGCCTCACCTACCGCGTGTATGCCATTGGCTTTGCACCGGGCTTTGCCTTTTTAGGGCAAGTGGATGAGCGCATTGCCACACCACGTTTAAGCACTCCGCGTTTGAAAGTGCCGCGTGGCGCAGTCGGTATTGCGGATCGTCAAACCGCGATTTACCCGAATGTGTCACCCGGCGGCTGGAACCTGATTGGCCTGTGCCCGACGCGCATGTTTGATCCGGATGCCACCCCAACCATGCCCGTTAGTGTGGGCGATGAAGTACGTTTTAAAGGAATTAGCCGGGATGA
The DNA here is from genome assembly GCF_000419525.1 of Leucothrix mucor DSM 2157. Taxonomy (NCBI): domain Bacteria; kingdom Pseudomonadati; phylum Pseudomonadota; class Gammaproteobacteria; order Thiotrichales; family Thiotrichaceae; genus Leucothrix; species Leucothrix mucor. The sequence goes on along the minus strand of NZ_ATTE01000001.1, from coordinate 4,475,646 downwards.
GTTTCTGGCGCTCGGTGGTGAACTGGAGGGCATGGCATGACGGCACAAGGTTTTGAAGTAGTACAGCCGGGCATTCTCAGCTTATTGCAAGATGCCGGTCGCTTTGGGCAGCACAATATCGGCCTCACTACCGGTGGCCCGCTGGATAAACTTTCCTTCGATTGGGCTAACCGCTTATGTAATAACGAAGCAGGCAGCTGTGCGTTGGAAGTCAGTATTGGCGGCCTAAGCTTGGTGGCCCAAGTGGATACCCAGATTGCCGTCGCCGGTGGCGACTCACCCTTCATGATCAATAAAAAACCGCAGGAAAGCTGGCGCAGTTATGCCATTAAAGTCGGCGATAAAATTGATATTGGCTTTGCCCAACAAGCGACTCGAAGCTACCTTGCTGTGGCGGGTGGTTTTCAGGTTGAGCCCATGTTTGGCAGCACTGCCACCGTGGCCCGTGAAAAGCTGGGTGGTTTAAACGGTGAAGCGCTCAAAGCAGGCAATATCTTACCCTGCAAGGCTCAAAGCGCTGCGCAAAACTGGTCGCTACCCGTCGCTGCTCGCCCTAATTACAGCGGCGATATTACGCTGCGCGTAGTGCTTGGCTATCAGCAACAGCATTTTGATCAGGAGCAGCAATTCCGATTTTTCAATCAGGAATTCACCCTGAGCGACAAATGCGACCGCATGGGCTTTCGCCTGACTGGGCCGGAAATTAAAGCCGACATTAACGGCATTCTCTCCGAAGGCATTTGCTTTGGTGCGATTCAGGTTCCGCCTGATGGACAGCCCATTGTATTACTCAATGACCGACAAACGATCGGCGGCTATCCGAAAATAGGCTCTGTGCTATCATTAGACATACCCAAGTTAACGCAGCGTCTCGCTGGCACCAAGATTCGTTTCGAAGCCATCAGCATTGATGACGCACACAATTTGCTACATCTGGCGCACAGTCGCTTTAAGCGTACCCAGCCGCAAGCGATTAGCTAAACCACGACCCCATTGCACGATCAACAAGGAAATCATCTATGAGTAATCGCCAGGACTCGCCAGAAACTATCGCTCGTATTTCGCAGCAAATCGAAGACCTCATGGTCGCGCGCGACCTGCGGGGCATGAAGCATCTGCAAAAAGCCCTGAAACCCGGCTACTACCAACGGGCTGCGGAGAAGATTTTTAACTGCCGTGGCACAATTTTGATTGGCACAGGCTTTCCGGTGGATGACACTTTTGAAACCGATGGCCCGGTCGGTGCGATTGCCATGTACGACACCTTTAAGCATTTGGGCGCACGTCCAATTATTGTGTGTGGTAACCCATTAGCCAGCGTGATCAACGACGATTATGAAGTCTATGAAATCAGCGTTGGTGATCTGAGCAAAGGTAAGCAGGAAGCGGTTGAGGCTTTGGCTAAACTAAAACCTGAGTTGGTGATTTCGATTGAGCGTCCAGGTCTGTCAGCTGGTGGCTTTTATGCCAATATGCGCGGCGAAAACATTAGCAAGCGCTGCGCCTGTTTTGACTACTTCATCACCGAAGCCGAGTGCCCAACCATTGCAATTGGCGATGGCGGTAATGAAATCGGCATGGGTAATGTCTTGGAAGCGCTACAAGCCCTATCTATAACCGCCTCTGTGACGACCTGTGACGAGTTATTGGTTGCTGATGTATCCAACTGGGCAGCACACGGTTTAATCGCGTGGCTGAGTTACTGGAGCGAGGAAGACCTGCTAAGCAAGGTCGATACCTTAGAAATTCTCAAATACATCTCAGCACGTGGCAGCGTGGATGGCGTAACCCGCCTGAATACACTCACCGAAGACAGCTTGGAATCTGGCGCAGGCCAACAAGTGATTGACGAGCTACGTCGCATTATTGGTATCGAACACTAAACAGTATGACTACACAGCAATCTCCTAACATTTTTGACCGCACATTATTCAACCTTCGCTCAGCGTGGGAGCAAGTTAATATCCTAAAGTCGGATGCGCCCAAGCTGCATCCTGATTTGCCCGAAGCGGATATCGCTCCACTGCGCCAGCAAATGAATGACTGCTTGGAAGGCAAAGGCGGTAACGTCTCCGCCCGCGCTCGTGCGGCCAAGTTAGGAGAGGCTTATCTTGATCTGAATGACATCGGTCGCTTGCGCTTTTTAACGCTACTAGCTCAGGACTTTGGAGTTGATAACCAGCGCGTTAATGAACTGGCGGCGCTGATTTTATCGCCACCAGACGGCGAGAGCTTAGCCAAACTCCATCAGCAAATGCGCAATGCGCTACGCCCTGCGGGTTTGGAACTGTTGACTCAATTTAACTCACTCCCCAGTGGTGTTAAATTTCTGGTGGATATGCGTTCGGATTTGCGGCGACTGGCCAATAAAGATGACCCTTGTTTGCGCGAGCTAGACAAAAGCTTAAAAGATCTGCTGCGCTCATGGTTTGATGTGGGCTTTTTGGATTTGGTACGCATCTCCTGGTCCTCTCCCGCTTCCATCTTAGAAAAGCTGATCGACTATGAAGCGGTACATGCAATTCGCTCCTGGAGTGATTTAAAAAATCGCCTGCAACCAGACCGTCGCTGCTTTGCCTTTTTTCACCCAAGAATGCCGGATGAGCCGGTCATTTTTGTGCAGGTCGCCTTAGTTAAAGATCTGACCGACAATATTCACGAGTTACTGGATGAATCAGCCCCGCTGATGAACCCGTATGACGCCAATACCGCTATTTTCTACAGCATTACCAATGCCCAAAACGGGCTGGCTGGCGTCGGGTTTGGCGATTTCCTTATAAAACGTGTAGTATCAGATCTTAAAGCTGAGTTGCCTAATATAAAAACATTCTCCACTTTATCGCCGATTCCGGGCTTATTGCGATGGCTTAAGACCTTATCTGAAACAGATATATTGAATGCCAAAGAACGACAAAGTCTGCGTCAATTTAAACGTTTTACTACCTTACAAGAGACATTGGACAAAGCGGATTGGCATCAGGATGCTGAACTGGCCGAAGCCCTTAAGAAGCCTTTAATGAGGCTCACGGCTCAATATTTGGTACAAACAAAACAACGACAACGCGCACTCGACCCGGTCGCTAATTTTCATTTGAATAACGGCGCACGCTTAGAACGCATCAACTGGCTGGCGGATACCTCTGAAAAAGGGCTTCGTGAATCAGCTGGCATGATGGTGAACTACCTATACAAACTGGACTTAATTGAAGCCAACCATGAGGCATATCGCGAAACTGCTAACACAGCGGCTTCCTCAACAGTGCTGGGGCTATTGAAATAAGCCAGAAAAAATAACCTGCTAATTGATTTTTAGCAGGGTAAACGAAGGATCAAAAGTGACTACAATTCACGATGTTGCCGAACTGGCTAAAGTCTCAATAAAAACAGTGTCACGCGTAGTAAACAACGAACCACGCGTCAGAGATACTACCCGTGAGCGGGTACTGCAGGCGATTGATAAACTAAAATATCGCCCCCACCAAGGCGCTCGCCTAATGCGCTCCAATAAGTCGGGCCTGATTGGTCTGATCAGCACAGCACTATCAACCATTCCCGGTAAGGTTGCCCATAACGGCCTGTCATCCATTCACATCGTTAAAGGCATTCAGCAGGAATGCCGAGCAGCCGGTAAGACATTGCTGATTTTGGATACTGACCCAAAGTCTGACAAGGTCGATAGTCTTGTAGAAATATTAGAATCTTACCGCGTTGAAGGCATTATTCATGTTATTGATTACAACAGAAAACTAGCAACTGACACTTCGGTTAGGGTGCCACTCTGGCTGGTTAATGCCTCATCCGATGACGACGCCCCTGCCGTAGCTCCTGATGACCGTCGAAGCCAATACTTGGCAACAGAATACCTAATTGCTAAAGGCCACACTAAGCTCGCTTATGTTGGCTTCCCGGATGAAATCGAGGCTGGCAGACAGCGCAACCAAGGGTTTCTACAGGCCGTCGATGCTTATGGACTGGATAGAAACTCAGTCACGGTAGTCCCCGGCCTTATAGTGGTCGACTGTGAACAAATTAGCACACTTGAAGCTGAAATCGAAAAATTGTTACAGCAAGAGGAACGCCCGACAGCCATCTGCTTTGGTAACGACTTGATGGCAGTACAAGGCTGCCGTGCACTGCAAGGTCATGGCATTCGCGTACCTGAGGACATCTCTGTTATGGGTTTCGATGATGACTTAGTTCAAGTCAGCGCTTCTAACCCGCCACTGACAACGTTTACCCTCCCCTACCATGAGATGGGTCGCTTAGCCGCTAAACGCTTGATTGCTCAACTGGATAAAACGGCTAAGCCTGAAACCTATCCGCTCGCGCTACATGGCGAAGTGGTTGAGCGCGAGTCGGTTATCAGCCTGAACTAAGCATACAGTTAGTCTATTGTCGCCGTCAGTAACAGCACCGGATATTCGCCTTGTGGCTTATGTACGGTGCTGGCCAACGCTACTTCAGCCTGCTTGAAACCTGCATCCGTTGCAAAATCGACTAGTGCCTGTCCATCAAAGCCGTTATGAAATACGCCGGTATCTTCCGTGTGAAAGCTACCATCTTCGGTTTCCAGATCGGCAATCGCAATAAAGCCACCGGGCTTTAGCAAAGTTCGAAACTTCTCAAACATGGCGGGTACATCTTCCACGTGATGCATAGTCATCGAAGAGATAATGCCGTCGAATTTGCGATCCAGATCGGTGGTGCACAAATCCATTTCAAGCACTTCAACTTCACAAGCCAAGCTATCCTTTTTGTCGCGCAACTGCTGATTCATCGACTTGGAAATATCCACTGCCGTGATCTTCGCCACATGCGAGGCAATCTGGCCTAACAGCAGCCCAGTGCCCGAGCCAAAGTCCATCAACTGCATAGTCGGCTTTAGCGCAATGCGCTTGATAATGGAGCCAGCAATCGTGTGTACATTCGCCACACGGCGCTCATCTTGTTCGTAAACGGCTGCTTTGTGTTGGAAAAAATCGTCACTCATCACTCTCTCCTGCTCGCATTGAATAGTCCCTCAGATTACAAGTTATTGCCCACTTTTACACCCCACCTTGTCGATAGATAGCATTAGATATCACTTGCTGCGCATATTGTATGGGCTTTGTACTTCTGTCTGGCTTGCCGATATAACTAAGTAAATCATTTTTAGGTAACGACCCATGTTTTCAATTTTCAAATCCGACCCCGCTAAAAAACTCCGTAAAGCCTACAACGCGAAACTTGAGCAAGCGATGCAGTCACAGCGCAATGGCGATATCCGCACCTATGCCACACTCACCGCAGAAGCGGAGAAAATGCGTGCCGAGCTAGATGCGCTGGAAGCGGCACAGAAGTAATTGCTGCTTGCTGTAGTCAAACAGGCCGAAGGCTTTAGCCTAGTATGAGCGAAATTTCTAAAGGCATGCTCTGGAAGGTCAGCCATACTTTGATGACGTTTTTGTTAGAATAGCAAAAACACATTGCGCGATAACTATTATTGCAATACTATAATTCCCACGCTGATGACAGCAGCAATCAAATTAATAAACGGGTGACTATCACTCGTTTTTTTGAACATTATAATTATCGCGATAACTATTTTCGCACAAGGAGTTACCATGAACGTTTTATATACTGCAGAAGCCACTACAACAGCCGGTCGTGATGGCCGTGCAACCTCTTCCGATGGCATTTTGGATGTGAAATTAGCGACCCCGAAAGCATTGGGCGGCGCCGGTGGTGAAGCCACTAACCCTGAGCAATTGTTTGCGGCTGGCTACTCTGCTTGTTTCTTAAGCGCCGCTAAGCTGGTTGCTTCACAAGATAAAATCGCGCTATCGCCAGAAGCACAAGTCACGGCTAAAGTGGGTATTGGTCCAGTCGAAGTTGGTTTTAATCTGGATATCGAGCTGCACGTAAACTTCCCCGGCATGAGCAAAGAAGATGCACTGGCACTGGCTGAGAAAGCACATGTTGTATGCCCATACTCCAATGCAACACGCGGCAATGTAGACGTTCGCTTATTCGTTTTATAAGTGAGCTAAAATGAAGCGAGTGTTTCCCCCACTCAATTCGTTACAATAGCCTGGGCACTGTCGGAAGTCAGTGCGCCGGGCTTTTATTATTTGACAGGAACCACGCCATGACTAAATCGACCGAGCAAAATAAGGACTGCGCCCCTTTGGAACAGGATGGCCTAACGGCTTTACACCTAGACCAGCAGCTGTGTTTTGCCCTGTACTCGGCGTCGCTGGCGATGACTAAAACCTATAAGCCGCTGCTGGATAACTTAGGCCTCACCTACCCTCAATATCTGGTGATGTTGGTGCTCTGGCAGAATGATGGCATCGCGCTCAAAGCAATCGGCGAACAGCTACACATTGACTCTGGCGCACTGACCCCCGTGCTAAAACGCATGGAAGGCATGGGCCTGTTAAAACGTACCCGCAACCCAGAAAATGAACGCACCTTAGATATTCGCCTAACCGAAGCGGGCTTGGCAATGCGCACGCAAGCACTTGAAGTCAACCGCAGTGCAGGGGCTAGTTGCGGCCTTGATCTACCCAAAGTGGTTCAAATGCGTGAAGACTTAGTGGAGCTTCGCAACCATTTAACAAAAAATGCAAAATAGTTGAATCCAAAGAATCGCGCGCTCACGTAGAACACCCGATACGGCAGAAACTGCGATGCACTCCCGAATGTGTATCGGCATAAATGCTCTAAGAAAAGAGCATCGGTGGCTTGCTGATTAATAACAACAAGGGAGAATATCCCAAAATTTGATTGAGCCGGTTCTATTGTTTTTTGCAACTACTCCCTCGCATGCAAGGATAGGAGCCGGCTTATTTTTTACGATATTATTGTAAAAATCTATACTATCGGTTTATTTTTAATCGCCAAAACACCTTCAAAGCTTGAGCCATGTCAAAGCGCTTTGCCCTAGCAATGCGACAATCATCTCATGCCGACTCAGCAGCAACACCCAACCCAATCACACTGAATCATCGACTCCGGCATACCTGACACTACGGAGAAGTACCTATGAAAAAATTGATTATCCTGCTCATTCTCCTATTAGTGGGCGGTGGTTCTACATATTACTACTATCAAAATCAGACACCTCCGGTTGCCGCCGCTGACATCATTCCAGAACTAAACCATTCATTCGATAAATTATTGGGTCGTGCGCAGGATGAAAATGAGAATGAATTACTGCTCTACGGCAATATCGATATTCGTGAAACGCAGCTAGCCTTTAACAGCAGCGAGCACATTGCCAAGATTTTGGTCGAAGAAGGCGAGCATGTGAAGAAAGGCCAACTGCTGGCTTATTTACACAATGAAGTGCTCAACGCGCAATTAATTGAAGCCGAAGCGCAAGTCGAAGGCCAAACGCAAACCGTGCATAAGTTAAAAGCCGGTGCTCGCAGCGAAGAAATCGAAAAATTACGCGCCGAGTACCATGCCGCACAAGCGCAAGCTTCCGTCGCCGCCAGCAGCTATCAGCGACTGATTCCACTCGCCAGAAAACGCATGGTAACGCCGGATGATTTAGATAAAGCACACGCACTGTCAGAATCCACCAAGGCCCAAGCAGAAGCCGTTCGACATGCTTTAATTTTAATGCAAAGTGGCAACCGCAAAGAAGATATTGCAGCGGCAGAGTCTTTGCTTAGAAGCTATCAGGCGAATGTTTCGCTGGTGAATCAACAACTGGAAAATGCCAAACTCTTCGCGCCCAATGATGGCGTGATTCGCAATCGAATTTTAGAAGAAGGCAGCATGGCCTTTCCCTCAACTCCCGCGATGACACTGGCCGTGATGGACCCGATTTGGGTACGCGCCTACATCCCTGAGCCAGCGCTTGGCAAAGTGGCACTGGGTAGCCCCGCAAAGATTTATACCGACAGCTTTCCTGATAAAGTTTACGAGGGCTGGGTTGGCTATATTTCACCAACCTCTGAGTTCACACCGAAAACCGTTCAAACCACCGAGTTACGCACTAAACTGGTGTATTCCGCCCGCATTTTTGCCTGTAACCCTGCTGATGAATTACGACTGGGGATGCCAGCCACGGTGCGCATTGATATTAGCCAGCCACCGGCCTCGCAGAAAAAAGGCACTAAGCACTGCGGACAGTCATAATGAGCGATGCCATTCTCCGGCTGGATGCGGTGACCAAGCTATTTGACAGCAAAGCCCGCCAGATAACCGCCTTAGATCAGGTCAGCTTTGAGATCAAACCCGGCGAGGTGACGGGCTTGATCGGGCCAGATGGCGCGGGCAAAACCACGCTGATGCGGCTGATTGCAGGCCTGCTAATCCCCGATAGCGGGCACATCGAAGCCATGGGCATTGATGTGAATAATGATCCCCTCGCCGTGCAATCCCAGCTGGGCTATATGCCGCAGCGCTTTGGTTTATATGAAGATTTAACCGTACAGGAAAATCTCGATCTCTACGCCGACCTGCAACATATCCCTTATGATCAGCGCAAAGCCCGCTACGATGAGCTAATGCAAATGACGGGCATGAGCCCATTTGTTACGCGCCTGGCAGGCAAACTCTCGGGCGGCATGAAGCAAAAACTGGGGCTGGCTTGCGCCCTACTGCGCGCACCTAAGTTATTACTGCTGGATGAGCCAACCGTTGGGGTTGACCCGGTTTCTCGTCGTGAACTTTGGGCGATTATTTACAACCAAGTCAACGAATTAGGCATGAGCGTACTGGTTAGCACCGCCTATATGGACGAGGCTGAGCGTTGTAACGACATTGTGTTATTACACGAAGGCAAGCTGCTAATGCAGGGCACACCCAAGGATTTAAGCAAGCCACTGGAGGGCCGTGTATTTCATATTGAAGCCGATGGCATCTCGCACCGTAGCTTGCAGCAACGCCTAAGCCGCGTACCAGAGGTACTGGATGCACTAATTGAAGGCGAAGGCGTACGGGTAGTAATGGATAAAATCACTACGGCCAGCGAGATTAAACTCCCACCTGAAGTGACAGAAGGCACCGAGCAGACAGCCACTATCGCGCAAGTAGAGCCTCATTTTGAAGATGCCTTTATTGCCAACTTAAAAGTGAAACTCACGCTGCCACCACAAGAGGCAAGCGCAGCCAATGCGGTTGGTGGCTCCGCCGATGACATTGTGATCGACGTGGAACACCTGACGCGCCGCTTTGGCGACTTCATTGCAGTGAATGACATTAATTTTAGCGCCAAGCGGGGTGAGATTTTTGGCTTACTGGGGGCCAATGGCGCGGGTAAATCCACGGCCTTTCGTATGCTCTGCGGCCTGCTGCCGGTCAGTAGCGGTAAGGTATTAGTGACGGGATTAGATTTACGCGTGGCCGCTGCCAGTGCCCGTCAACGCATTGGGTATATGGCGCAGAAGTTTTCCCTGTATACCAATTTATCCGTCCGGCAGAACCTGAAGTTTTTCTCCAGCGCTTACGGCTTGCGCGGCAAACATCAAAAGCAGCGCATTCAATGGGCCTTGGATACTTTTGAACTGGCAGATTATCAAAGCGCCAATGCGGGCGAACTGCCACTCGGCTACAAACAGCGCATGTCATTTGCTGCAGCGCTGATGCATGAGCCGGATATTTTATTTTTGGATGAGCCAACCTCTGGCGTTGATCCTCTGGCTCGAAGGGAGTTTTGGGAGCGTACCAACCATTTAGCTGAAACCGGCGTTACCATTTTGGTTACCACCCATTTTATGGATGAAGCCAATTACTGTGATCATTTGGTGATTATGGAAGCCGGTAAAATTCTGGCCGCTGGCACCCCGCTGGATATGAAAAACCTGGCACGCAGCGAGGCACAACCCGATCCCAGCATGGAAGATGCCTTTATCCATTTAGTGAATCACGACGCCCAAAAAGCACGGGAGGCAACAGCATGAGCGGCGAATCCACAATGCGCTTGCGGGGCATGATCCGCAAAGAAATCTGGCAAATTGTGCGCGACCCTTCCAGTATTGCGATCGCGTTTATTTTGCCCGTCGTGCTGCTGTATATCTTTGGCTATGGCGTCTCGCTGGATGCTAAGCACATTCCCATTGGCGTAGTGGCAGAGCGACCCGACATCATTACCCAATCGCTCACCGGCTCTTTTGCGCGCTCCGAATACTTTGATCCCATCACCTTTAATTCAATTCAGGAAGCTGAGCAAGCGATCCGCGAACGGCAAATTGATGGCATTGTGTGGATGCGCAATAACTTCTCGGCCGACTTGCAGGCTGGTTTAAGCGCGCCAGTGAATATCATCGTGAATGGCGTGGACTCCAACCAAGCCAATATTACCGGCGGTTATATTCAAGGCGTTTGGCTGGCGTGGCTGACGCACTTTGCCGAGCTTAAAAAAATCAGCGTTAGTCAGCCGGTTGGTATTGAGCAGCGGGTTTGGTTTAACTCCGCGTTATCCAGTCGACTGTTTTTAGTGCCGGGCGTTATTGCCGTAATTATGACGATTATCGGCTCGCTGCTCACCGCCATGGTGGTGGCTCGCGAATGGGAGCGCGGCACCATGGAAGCGCTCATGGTTACGCCACTGCGCATGAGTGAAATGCTGGCGGGTAAATTGATCCCCTACTTTATTCTAGGCATGGGTAGTATGCTACTGAGCGTCACGCTGGCGCACTTTCAATTTGATGTGCCATTACGCGGTTCATTCTGGCTACTCACCTTAGCCTCTGCCTTGTTTATGATGGTCTCTCTGATGATTGGCCTGTTGATTTCGATTATCGCAAAGAACCAGTTTGTGGCTGGGCAAATGGCGATTATCGTCACCTTCCTGCCAGCTTTTTTGCTCTCGGGTTTTTTGTTTGATATCAACTCGATGCCAGTCGTTGTGCAGGCCGTGACCTACTTGGTGCCCTCGCGTTATTTTGTTTCGCTGATGCAAACCCTGTTTTTAGCCGGTGATGTCTCACAAGTCGTGATTATTAACCTGCTTTCCTTACTCGCCATGTTGCTGTTTTTCACCGTACTGGTGTCGCGCAGTTTTCACAAACGGCTGGAGTGATTCGCCAATGAATATCGCCCACATTATCGCACTGGCAAAGAAAGAATTTCTGGCTCTGTTTCGGGATCGTAGCAGCCGCTTTATTCTCATCAGCCCACCCATTATTCAAATGCTGGTGTTTGGTTTTGCCGCCACGTTCGACCTCAATAACATTCCGATTGCGATTTATAATCAGGATCAGGGTGGCGCATCCCGTGCTTTTATTAGCCAGTTTGACGGCTCGAATAACTTTGAGATTACCCATTACCTGACTCACGATAGCGAGATCGCGCCGCTGATTGATAACCGCGAAGTGCTGGCCGTGCTTAATATCGAGCCCAGCTTTAGCGATGATTTATTGCTTGGCAAAACCGGCACTATTCAGGCGATCTTTGATGGGAGAAATTCCAATACGGCGATGATCGCCATGAACTACCTCAGCAGCATTACGCTTGCCTTTAACAATGAATGGAACACCCTGCACGGCCAATCTGGCTTGCAAGTGGGTTTAAGTATTCGCAATTGGTATAACGAAAATCTGCAATCTCGCTGGTTTATTATTCCGGGGATATTGGGCTTATTGGTGTTGGTAGTGACCTTACTGGTGACGTCATTGTCGGTAGCGCGCGAGCGAGAAGCGGGAACCTTTGATCAACTATTAGTCACGCCCATGCGGCCAGTGGAAATCCTGATCGGTAAAGCCATTCCCGGGATTGTGGTGGGCGTGGTTGAAGCCACAGCCATTCTAATCGTGATTGTGCAGATCTTTGAAGTGCCACTGCGCGGCGATCTTGGCGCGCTTTACTTTGGGCTGGTACTGTTCCTGCTATCGGCCACCGGCATCGGGCTCATGATCTCCTCGATTGCAGTCACTCAGCAGCAAGCCATTTTAGGTGCTTTCTTATTTTTAGTACCTGCGGTTATTTTCTCAGGCTTTGCCACCCCTATCGCCAATATGCCGGAGGTGGTGCAGTGGATTACTTATATCAACCCACTGCGCTATTTCCTGATTATTGTGCGTGGTGTATTTTTGGAAGGAAACAGCTACGAACTGCTGATGGACCAATATTGGCCCATGCTGATTATCGGGGTCGTGAGCCTGATTTTTTCCGGCTGGCTATTTAAGCACCGCATGTATTAATCGCCACGATTAGCTTGGCGGATCAACGCGATCGGTTGTCGAAGTATTCAAACGGAACCAGCCTGCGATCGAATACCGATCGCGATTGGTCGGGCGCACTTCATGTGGGAATTCTTCGCTGAGGAACACCAGTACCGTGCCAAAGCCTGGGGTCACTTTAACGCCTTCCATGTCGTCTTTATCTTTAAACAGCACTAACTCGCCACCATTCTCCGGTGCCCAGTTATGATTAAGATACACCACGACTGACAAGACGCGATTATCCTGGCCTTTAAAGGCATCGACATGGCGTTTGTAGAAGTCGCCCGCTGCGTAATGGGAAAAGTGACTTTCAAACGAAAATAGCCCCAGAAACAGCTGGCGGTTTAAAAACACCTGCATGTCATTGGTCCAATCCAACCACGCACGGCCCGCATCCGACTCGCCGGTAATCCAGCAAATTTCATCACGGCGCACAAAGGTGTTTTGCATCAGCTGGCGGTCACGACCGATACCGGCCTGATCAAACTTCTCTTGTTCCATGCTGCCAAGGTGTTGATACAGCTTTTCGCCCAAGGTTTCAGGCAGCGCGGCAGGGTTAATACTATAGCCTTTTTCGCGAAGATCGCTGGCAATACGCGCAAATAGCGTATCGTTGGCGTCGCCAAATTCATGGTGACTTAGGGAGGGATTGATCATCTTGATCCTATCAGTTGATTGCAGTTTTATAACCACTCAGTCAAACCAACTGAAGGTGGCGCAAAGTAGCATAACTTCACTTAATAAATCCAATATTCGTGCAATAACAGAGGCCTATTTAATCGCTAAATGTCTACGGCTAATCTCTTTAGCGATCAAGATAATGCTACTATAATGTATAAAAATTCTACTGACTCTAAACTTTGGACATTGAATGCCAGCAAACCAATTAAACAATGTACAAGAGCAGGTGGAGGATCTAAGAACACGTGCTTTGAGTAAGCTAACAAACTATGTGATGGTCTCGGCTATTTTTCTGTTCTCTGCGTTTTTATACCGCTTAACCGATACTGATTGGCAAGATATCTATGTCCTACAGTTTTGTGTTTTTTCTCTGGCAATGGTTACCTTTGCCTTAAGAAATAAACTCTCTTACAAAACAACAATTTATAGTTATCTAATCATCGGCCTGACACTTTCCACTTCTGAGTTTATCAGCCTGGGCTTATCCGGCATGGGCGAAGTTGCGGCCCTATTCTGCGTAATCCTGTCTCTGTTCTACCTCGATAAACGCTCTACAGCGGTGGTGACCCTGATTGCTACAGCCATATTTGGAGTGGCTCTTTATGAGTACTTATATGCAGGTCGGACGCTTTCAGCTAATGACATCAACTATGTCACATGGCCCTCAGCTTGGATTGGCCGGTTTGCTGCCTACGCCGCGTTCTTTTTAATACTCGGGGTGAGCATTCATTTTTTACAAGATCAGATTATTCGTTTACTAATGAAGCTGGAGACTCAAAAAAGAACCATTGAATCGCAAAAAGAGCAGATTGAGCACCTGGCAAATCATGATGCATTAACCGGGCTACCCTCGCTGCGCTTAGCCGATAATCGCCTGGAAGCTGCACTGAAACTTGCCGTACAGCAAAACCACAAGTCGGCCTTGTTATTTTTAGATCTGGATGGCTTCAAGGCTGTCAATGATGCCTATGGCCATGAAGCGGGTGATGTGGTTTTAAAGCAGGTTGCAGAGCGCATTTTATTGGTTGTCAGGTCAGGTGATATCGCCTGTCGTGTGGGCGGCGATGAGTTTTTAGTGATCGTAGAAAGGGTCTGCTCCTTATCGGATCTGGAGAGCCTTTGCCAACGCTTAATCAACGTCATCAGCGAACCCTTATTTTATAACAAAACTCAACTAAAGATTGGCGTTAGTATCGGTGCGGCAAGCTACCCTTGCAGTGCGACCAGCCCTAGGGACTTACGGCTCAAAGCGGATGAGCTAATGTATCAGGTCAAAAAATCCGGCAAGAATAACTATCGTATTTTAATGAACAAGAGGGTTAGTGGCGCATGCTAACTAAGATCATTGAAGTCTTTAACTGACACCACTGCCTCAGCAATCGAGTAAAACCCTAACTTAGAGACACAGCAATTCCCTAGCTCTGACGCATGCGCCCGAACCAGATTAGTGAGTGTTGGCAGGCCAATAATTTCACCCGTTACTTTGGGTATCACCACGCCATTATCGCGCGGAGTCAGGCTATAAATTGCGCCGGTGGTATCGATCAATAAATCGGCCTGATCATAATGGTAGCGATTTAAATCCGCATCGCTTTCCCAGTCTTCCTGAGAGCTGATAAAGCTTAGCTCCTCATCTCCGACGAATTTAATAATGGCTGGCCAAGTGATCATAGTATTCTCTGCTGTTGGTGTGCGCTCATAGCAACCTTAATCGTCATTACCTGCGCGAACCAGTGACCACAATTTAACTTGGTAGTCGTCACTTATCGCTGGTAGTCTGAGGTCACTATCTGAGCGTCAATTATACCTAAGCGCATCGCCTTTTATTGGATCAAAACCGGAGAAACTCATGATTCTCAATCCTCACGTTACCCAATGCTCCTCAGCGCCCATTGCAGAAGTCTGGTCATGGCTTAAAAATCCGGACTCGCCTTCGTTAATCGATATGTGCCAAGCGGTGCCAGCTTATCTACCGGCTCAGTCTTTACGTGACTATTTAGGTGCGGCCATTAGCCAAGGTGAAGGCGCAGGTTATACATCCATCGAAGGTATCGCGCCCTTACGCAATGCTTTAGCGGGGGATATTAATCAGCGCTACCAAGCCACCGTGACTCCCGACGACATGCTAATCACCGCCGGCTGCAATCAAGCTTTTTGCGCAGTGATTGATGCGCTGTGTGAAACGGGCGATGAGGTGATCGTTGCCTTGCCCTGTTATTTTAATCATCAAATGTGGTTGAGCATTCGCGGCATTACGCCCCGCTATCTGAGCCTGAACACCGACACGGCAATTCCTGACCCTGAGGAAGTGGCCAAGCTGGTAACCCCGCGCACGAAAGCCATTGTACTGGTTTCGCCCAATAACCCAACCGGTGCAACCTACAGCCCTGAGTGCATTGAACAGTTTTATCAACAAGCCCGCGAGCACAATCTGGCCTTACTGGTTGATGAAACCTATCGCGACTTTATTGATCTGGATAAGCCACCACATCACCTGTTTCAACATGCCGATTGGTCAGAGACTTTTATTCACCTTTACAGCTTTTCCAAAGTCTTTGCACTGACCGGGCAGCGCGTGGGTGCCATTGTTTGCTCGCAATCTTTACGCCAACAAATTGCTAAAGTTCAGGACTGCGCGATTATCTGCGCGCCGCATCATGGCCAACTTGCCGCAACCTATGGCTTGCAACATTTACAGGAGTGGAAGCGGGAAAAGTATCTGGCGATGGCTAAGCGTGGAGAGGCTTTAAAACTGGCTTTTGAAGCCCCTGATTTGAAATACAAACTGTTAAGCGTTGGCGCTTACTTTGCCTATGTGAAGCACCCGTTTGAGGTGGATTCCAAAACCGTGGCACGGCGCTTAGTCGAAGAGTTTGACGTATTGTGCTTGCCAGGCGAGTTCTTTGGTGAAGATCAGGAACAATACCTGCGTTTTGCCTTTGCCAATGTGGATGACGCTCGCTTTCCAGAGTTAGTTAAGCGCTTGGTTGAAAGCCAGTAAGCTTGATTCAAGCTGATTTTAATCCGGCTGGTTCGGGGCAAACCACCTTGGCAATATCATCCGTCACCGGATTTACAATGACGCAATTTCTGCCATTATTTTTTGCCTGATATAAATTTTCATCGGCCAGTTTAATCAGCTGCTCGCTACCCTCACATTCCATGGTCGAGGCGATGCCAAAGCTCATGGTGACCGTCAAGGTGTTGGATTCATCAACTTCAATACTTCCAGCGATTTCCTGCCGTATTCTATCAACGATGCGGTAGGCTTTCTGAGCATCTGCCTCGTGTAGCACGATCAGAAACTCTTCGCCTCCCCAGCGACAGACAATATCCACTTTTCTAAATGAGCTTTTTAGTCGTGCGGAAATAACCTGCAACACCGTATCCCCCACATCATGCCCGAAGTTATCATTGATGCGTTTGAAATGGTCGATATCACCTAACACCACGCAATGATGAGCACTGTCGTTGCCAGCATTCGCTTTATAGTATCGACGTAAGTAGCTATTGATATAGCGGCGATTATAAAGACCGGTTAACTCATCAATCGTCGCAAGCTCGGTCAGTACTTTCTCCTGAGATTCATTGATTTCACGAATGCTGGCGATACCAATCACTAAGGGAATACCGGCAATAATAGCGTTAAACATGTATATCGTACTGGCGTATTCCACGAGTGGACTATCACTCTGCACACCATCAAAAAAGTACTTTAAGAGCACAATGGCAATGATAAAGCCGAAGCCTATCAAAGATGCATGCAGTTTCTTAAGGCTTGGATTGATGACCGCCAGACAGGCAACCGGCCAGAAGTACAACTGAAACCCGAAATCCAACCCGAGCAGCGAAATGGTCAACGTAATGATTAACAATAACTCTAAGCAGATCAGAAAGATCGCCTGAGCGTGCTTAGCTTGGTAATTAATGATGCCGATACAGACCCACAAGACAGCACCAAACAGATTGAAGCTAAAGAGTATATCGACTTGGAAAAACCAAAATAACGTCGCAAAACCAATATGACCAAGCGTGCCGACGATACAAGTTATTAATATAACGATGTATTTACGGAAGTTCTTCACTTCAACTTTTGGCGGCTTTGAAAATAGTAACGTTAATTGATTAGACATTTGACCTTTAAGTGAAGATGAGCTTATTTTTAGTTCAAATATTAGCCAAAAAATAAAAGATTAGTAGTATTTTTAGCGGTGAAGTACTGATTTTTTATTGGGTGCTCTTCCAATACTCCCGATTAAACCATGCATACCCACGTGACGTCACAAGCAGATCCGACTCAATCAGCTCATGCACTTCCGGCAGTTTGAAAAACGGCACCGCAGGATAAATATGGTGCTCTGCATGATAAGGCATATTCCACGCCAACCACCGCACCAGCCCATTGGTATAAGTCGTGCGCGTATTTTCAAATAAGTTTTTGCTATGGGGGCAACCGGCATGCTCCGCCAGCAAATACAGCCGTAAAAAGGGCTGACCAAGCAGTACAGGAATCACCCAAAGCATTAGCAGTGCGGTATTGCCTAGCAAGATCAGCGCAATTGCCAGTGCATACAGGCCTACATAAATACGCGCTTCCCGCCGAATAGCTGCGGCTTTTCCCTCTGGAATATAAGCGGCATCAATCATAGCAAAGGCATTCTGCCAGAGTGTTTTAATTGAGCCCCACCACACTGGCAAGCCGGTAATATGCCACAGATATTGGCGACGGTTTTGCGGCTTAGCGCCAGCTAACTCAGGATCAGCTTCGGGATTATTGGTGTGGCGGTGATGTTCCATATGAAACAATCGGAACCATTCTGGCGGTAGTAGTAGTAAGATAAATCCGCAAATATGGCCAACAACATCATTCAAACAACGGCTTTTAAATGGCGTGCGGTGGCTGGTTTCGTGCAGCAAGGTGAATTGAAATACTAGCAGGATTCCCAATGGCAGCATCAGTGCCAACTTCAGCAGTAACGGCGTGACCTGTAACACCAAGATCATCAGCACAACAATGAGGGACCACTGCTGTGCCAGACGCTTTAACCCTGCCCGATTGGATTTTTCTGCAAAATATAGGCGTTGAGCTTTACTTAGTGACGCGATGAAATCTCGCTGATTCATGAGTGAGATTCCACCTCAAAACTTAGAGCCTACTCGCAGCGGCTACCTGTCTGCAAGTAACAGGCAATTTCCTTGGCTTCATCAACATCGCCACCAATGCCTTTAATGCAGGCGCTTTTGGCTAAGTCGACAGGCTGGTCTAAATCCACATCAGCCCATTTTGGGTGATATTGAGTGCCATTACTGCCGCCCACTCTCAATGTCTGCAGATTTTCTCTAACGATCGTATTGATCTGATCAACCTGCTCACAGCGGTACCGATGGTAGGATGAGTTTTTATCCTTGGCAAAATTATAGCTAACCATCACGGCTTTAACTGCCACCGTGGGAACATCCACAGTCGTCAGGCTCGCTGTGCCATCACTGGATTTATAGTCATCCGGTGCAATACTGGCTTTGGCGTAGGAGTCATACAAACGAGGATCATCCAGCGGCACCAGATGAATGTCTTTAGCATATTTACTCAGTGCCTCATCCAGCTTCATTTCCAGTAAGCCATTGATGTAGGAAATTGGCTTACCGCCCACAAAAAATACGGCATCGACCTTACCCAGCAATAAGCCCTGATAAGCGTCTTTAGGCGATAGGTCTGGCAGTTGAATAACATTGATCCCTAATTTATTCAGTATATTGCTTGATGTGACAAAGGTACCGCTACCAATTTTACCCACCGCTACCCGCTTATTCGCCAGATCGGCAACCGAATTAATGCCACTCTTGGCAAGCAAGTGCACCTCTTCGTTATACAAAGGAAACACTAGCCTCAGATTTTTTAATACCGAATTATTGATGCGGCTTGGTTGGCTATTGAGAAACTCGATCACATCTGATTGCACCAAGGAAAGCCCGGCATTCTCAGAGCTCGCCATGCGGCGAATGTTGTCTAGCGACCCCAAGGAGTTTTTTACTTGAACCTCCACACCGTTCTTGGCTGATAACTTTGCGATGTCTAAACCCATCGGGTAATAAGTGCCGCCAGTACTGCCGGTTGGCATTCCTATTGGGTTGGCGAAAGCGGTGGATGAAATCAACAGGCAAAACAATGCCATCAGCTTCAGTTTGAGCATAGGGGGGTATCCTCTGAACGGGGGTGGGGGGGTGAAGTAGTATCCGGATTGTTTATTAGAATGAGTCCGGATACTTAGTTAACGAATCTAATTGCCATACTTTAAAAACGATTCCGTTTCGGCAAGCAGTCGCTGTGATTTTATTTCATACTCTTTAGGGCTTAACGGGCTTGATATCACGCCAATTGATATTGGCTTAGGCTTGTCTATCTGAACGGGTGATGGTTGGGCCAATTTTACGATTTCAATGCTGGAATCCAGCAAAGGAATGTCAATCGTGGTTTGAGGTGGGACTTCTACCGGAATAACGCCGGCCAGAACAGGTTCGGTACGTTCAACCTTTGGCAGCACAGGCTCTGCTTTAGGTGCTATCGTAGCAACCGCTTGCGGTACGGCAGGCATTGGCGGGACAACGGAAGAGGATGGTGAGCTACTGCCGAACACTTGTAGCATCATTAAACCAAAGACGCCCGCGACGTTGGTCATCAATCGTGCTCCAAAACCCAATCGGGATTTACGTGCAGCAACAGGCACCGGCACTTCGATAACAATGGGTTGCGGCATTGGCATAATAGGAAAGCATTGTTCCCGAACCTTGCAACGCATCGCACCGCTAATGCCGATGGCAGCGGCCCAGGCATCTACGCCCCAAGCAAGGTCATCCGGCGTCCCTTCCCAGCTGGCAGAGAGCTGGTTAACGCAGTCAAACAAGGCTGTTTCGGTGATTTCGGCTTTGACGTAAGCGGATAAAGCGGCGGGTAGCTCAAGGTCTTTGAGCGCGAGAAGAAGTGTTTTCTCATTAGGATAATCAGCAAGATAGCCAGTCAGATAGACTTTGCAAAAGGCTGTGCTAGTCGTTAGTTGCTCACCATGACTGGCGATCACCCCACTGAGAATAGTGTGCGCTTTATCGTCCATGTATATTTTCAACCCGAAAGTATTTTAAGTTTTAATAAGAAGAAGCAGCCGCTGAGTCGTTAGCCTGCGAATGACATCCCCTTAGAATCGGTGCAGATACAGTATTTGGTAGCAACCTTAGAAGCCATTCATAAGGTATAATTTAAGCCTACTGTAGCCGTCCCGTTATTTTGAAGTGCGCCGTTAACCAAGTAATTAATGTATGAACAACTTTCGTTCGTACCACCTGTGGTCAAGCCCCAGCGCACCGATTTTGTGCAGTATATTTGTAATTTTTCTACAAAATCAATACCAATCGCCAAATATGCTTATTGTTTGACCTAAATGGCATGTTACTGCTCGTGAATAATAAGCCCAAACAGTTTGCGAAGCATCACCCCACAGGGTGAAATTTCCGACAAGCAAGTACTCTCCTCATCAAAACTAACACCAATACAACCGAAACCGTTTTCGACACTATAAAAAACAGGTAATATCTTAGATAGGCAATTTTATCCTCGCCAAAAATTCAAAAATCAGGAGCCTCTACGTGACCGACCTAACACCGGCAGTACAGAAACGCATCCGTAACCGACTCAACATGCTCTACACCAAAGAGCAGTCAGACGAACTCCTTAACAGCCTGAAACAACGCCTTGAGCACTACCACGATGCACTGGCAAAAACCCACTTCAAGCCCAGCTGGGATGAAAAAGATGTGGTCCTCATCAGCTACGGCGACAGCATTAAACAAAAAGATGAAAAGTACGCCCTGCGCTGCTTAAAAACTTTTGCTGATGACTGGCTGACGGATTTATTCAGCGTTATTCACTTGTTACCAATCTTCCCTTACACCTCCGATGATGGCTTTTCCGTGGCGGATTACCGCTCGATTCGCTCCGATTTAGGCAGCTGGGAGGATGTGAATAAGTTGGGGGATAACTTCGAACTGATGTTCGACTTTGTACTCAACCACTGCTCTCGCGTGAGCCTCTACTTTGCTGATTTCCGTGGTGACCGCGAGCCCTATCAGGACTTCTTTATCTATGAAGACCCCGATGGTGACTGGTCAAAAGTGGTTCGTCCGCGGAGTACACCGCTGCTCACTGAAATCCCGACCCATGATGGTTTACGCCATGTATGGACTACCTTCAGCGCCGATCAGGTGGATTTAAACTACCGCAATCCTAAAGTGTTGCTGGAGATGCTGGATATCCTGCTGTTTTATCTCACGCAAGGATCACGCATCACGCGTTTAGACGCGATTGCCTTCTTATGGAAGGAAGAAGGCACTAATTGCCTACATTTACCGCAAACGCATGAAGTGGTAAAACTCATGCGAGATATTGTGGAAGCGGTGTGCCCTGGCGCTATTTTGCTGACGGAAACCAATGTGCCGCATGAAGAAAACATCAGCTACTTTGGTGATGGCGATGAAGCGCAGATGGTGTATCAGTTCAGCTTGCCGCCGCTGCTGCTGCACGCGATTCACAGTGGCAATACCGAATATTTATATGACTGGTTGAAGAATTTAACGCCACCACCAGAGGGCTGTACATACTTCAACTTTACCGCCTCGCACGATGGCATTGGTGTACGCCCGCTGGAAGGTTTGCTGCCAGATGACGTGTTAAAGCAGTTGCTGGATGATATGCGCGCCGGTGGTGCTTATGTCTCGACCCGCCGCAATACCGAAGGTAAAGACGTACCGTACGAGATCAACGTGACCTACTATGACTCCTTCCGGAATCCCGGCCATCAGTCAGCGCCTTGGCAGGTTGCGCGGTTCTTATTGTCACAAACCGTGGCCTTGTCGTTACGCGGTGTTCCGGGGATTTATCTGCACTCCTTATTAGGCACGCCAAATGATCATAAACGGGTGGAAGTTACCGGTATGACGCGGGCAATCAATCGCCATCAGTGGGATATGGATGAGCTATCGGCGCTATTGGAAGTGCCAGAAAGTAGCACCTCAATCTTGATGAATGAGTACTCCCGACGTATTAAGGTCCGCCGTGATCAGCCTGCATTCCACCCTGATGCCGAGCAGTTGGTGTTAGATCTGGATGATCATTTACTTGGCATTATGCGAGTGGGTGAAAATGGTCAGAAGATTGTGGCGCTGTATAACTTCACCAAGACATTCCGCACGGTTAACGGCGCATTTTTACGCGCACTATTGGGTTCGGATGTGGATCAGTGGATTGACCTGTTGAGCACGTATCCACTGACTCAGGAAAACGGCGAGCTGAAACTCAAGCCTTATGCTTGTCATTGGCTGACCACGGCTTAGTCTAAAACGCTTCAACACAAATAGCCGGAAGCCCTGCACTGTTTAGTAGGGCTTCCGGCTAAAGTAATGGCACTGGCACTGGCACTGGCACTGGCACTGGCACTGGCACTGGCACTGGCACTGGCAAGCTTAGGCCATCATCCTCAATTAACCAAATGATGATTCATAAGTAGCTTTGACAATTAACTCACCGCTTGGATCGCTGGCTGTTTTGTAGTGACAGAATTGCTCACCCCACTCCGAAGTCCGCGTGCGTAGTGGTGGCTTTTCCATTGCTGCACAATCAATAACAACTTGCGCCACTTCTTCAGAGGTTTGGTACACACCACCGGCATCGTCTTCGGTAGAACGCGCTTGCGCCGCTGCGACATAGGCGTTGAAAATCGGTAGATATTCATCCGTTGGCAATCCACCCGTCTCGGCTAACTGGCTCAACACACTATTGGCAAACTCAGAGCGAATGCCACCTGGTTCAACCGTAGTAAAGTTGATATTAAAGTTAGGCTGCACATACGTTGCCAACGACTCGGTGTAACCCTCTACCGCAAATTTTGCAGCACAATACAGCTCATTAAATGGCTGGCCAACCAAGCCACCTACTGATGAAATATTGATAATATGGCCACTAAGCTGCTTGCGCATAATCGGCAATACCGCTTTAGTACAACGCACGATGCCTTTGAAATTTACATCCAACACCCATTCCACTTCTTCTTCGCTGGCTTGCTCGGTGGTTTTGATAAAACCCGCTCCGGCATTATTAACCAGCAAATCCAGTCGGCCAGACTCTGCCATGATTTCATCAACGCAGGTATTCACACTGGCGCTGCTTTGTACGTCTAAGGTCTTAACCTGTAGCGAGACCGATTGCTCAGCCGCTAAGGCTAGTAGCGCATCCTGTTTCGCCGTATTGCGCATGGTCGCGTAAGTTGTATAACCCTGTTTTGCCAGCATTACTGCAACGTGCATGCCTAATCCGCTTGAAGCGCCGGTTACTAGTGCAACTTTATTCATAATTGTTTCCTTGTGTCATTAATTCGCGCCACTAGGGTGACGTGTCAATCAACATGC
Source organism: Leucothrix mucor DSM 2157 (assembly GCF_000419525.1). Classification (NCBI taxonomy): domain Bacteria; kingdom Pseudomonadati; phylum Pseudomonadota; class Gammaproteobacteria; order Thiotrichales; family Thiotrichaceae; genus Leucothrix; species Leucothrix mucor. Next base: position 4,452,355 of record NZ_ATTE01000001.1, on the reverse strand, counting down.
TCAAACTCTAAAAGTAAACTATACGGTGTAGTGTAATTATTTAATTTATAAAAGTACACTGCTTAGTGTAAAATAAAGGAATAATTTTTCGAGAGCCTAACGATGTCAGTTAAAAAGAGCGTGAGTGAACAAAAACGCGAAGCTATTATTGGAGCCGCGATTCAGGAATTTAAGCGCAAGGGCTTTCAGTCAGCGAGTATGGATAGCATTTCAGCAGTGGCCAAAGTATCCAAGCGTACGGTCTATAATCATTTTGAAAGCAAAGAGTTACTGTTTCAGGAGATTGCAAAACAGATCTTCAGCCTGAGCAAAAAGGTGGTGGATGTGCCTTATGACTCTAGCCAGAGTTTGGAAGAGCAACTGATGAAACATGCGCATGCCGAACTGGAATTATTAGCCACCGACCGCTACCGAGATTTGGCACGGGTGATGTTGGCAGAGTGTGTGCATTCACCGGAACTGACCGCGAAAGCTATGGCGAAATTTGTGGAGCAAGAGCAAGGTTTACATGCCTGGATTGCCGCTGCGATTGCTGATAAGCGCTTGGAAGCAGTGAATGTGGACTATGCCGCCTCGCAGTTTTATGGGCTGATTAAAGCCACTGCCTTTTGGCCGCAATTAATTCGTGATGTGCCAGCGCCAGATAACGAGCTTTGTGAGCAAGTGGCTAAAGATACCGTGCTGATGTTTCTTAGCCGATATGCCATTAAGAGTTAAGGAGCACTTTTTTTCATAATAGTTGAATCCGGTTAAAGCGAAGCCTGCGTAAGCTCAAGCACATGTCGCTAATAACAGGAGAGGATTATGAATAAGCAGCACAAAAGACTGAAGGCTAGTATCGCAACCACCGGTGTTTTAATTCTCAGCGCAGGAATCGCCGCCTGCTCCTATAGCGGCTCGGAAGACGCCAAGACCGGCTATATGAATAATGGCGAGATGGCCAAACAAGCCATGGTTGATGGCAGCACGGCAACGCCTTCTGACTATAAAAACTGGCCCAAATTTGTCGCCACGGTTGATAAAGTATCCGTACCTCAGGTGCGCGAGCTGTATATTAATCAGGCTGGTATGATGTCGAAGCGTGGCGATGATTTCCCTTCAGGCACCATTTCAGTGATGGAGCTTTACGAGGCTCAGAAGCCAGCTGACGGTAAACCTCGCATGGATGCTAAAGGCAATTTAGTCAAAGGCAAACTCTCGAAAATATTCATTATGGAAAAAGGCAAAGGCTGGGGTAGCAAGCAGCCTGCCGGAACCATCGATAATGGCGATTGGATTTATTCGGCCTATCTGGCCGATGGTAAAACACCAGCTACTAAAGACTTTGCAGCATGCCGTAGCTGTCACTTGCCACTGGCAGACAAAGACTACATTGCACGCTACGACGAGCATTTCGACTATCATAAGAAATAAGCGTCACGCCTGAATTAAATACGATGAGCCAGTGGTTCATCCTAGCGATGGCGACTGAGGATACGATATTCCTCAGCCGCTACATTAATAGCGCTCAAACTGCACTCTCCCGCGTATCGAAGGTGCCAGCGTAACGAAATACCTGCCCGAACAGCGGATGCGTCAGCCTGAAATCCATCCGAAACTGCGACTCATCCACGGCTTCCTCAACGATCGTAGTATGTCCCAGCGCTAACCATTCTGGTATCGACAACATGATATTGCCAAGCTTCAGCACAAAACAAATGCCATCATAATGCAGCCGATCACCTTCCACTCGCACCGACATTTTCAAACCCAATAGCAGATTCACAAATTCAATTAGTTGATTACCACCACCGGCTATCAAAAAGCTTTTAAACCGAATCTGTCGACCATCTGGAAAGTGAATTGTACGCAGCCAGTTTTGGCATTCACCGACCACGTGCTTTTCCACGACCGTTGGCAGCTGTTTACCTCGACGATTTAGCAAAGCCCCATAACATCGCAGCACACTCAATACCGGTTGCATGAATCGGGGATATTCAATATCCATCAGCCCCGTTTCGCGCATCGGCCCAGCGCGGTAATGCGCCTTTAACGCTGATGGCAATGTATCCCAATCACTTCCCAGCGCTTGCTGCATCAAGCTTTTCATTGGATGCTTCATCAGAAAGCGGCTCCCGGAATGTGTTTAAACACCATAAGCACAACGACTAACACCATGGCAATAAAGGCCGGCACGCCCAAGCAAAACCACCAACGCGCCATGCGCCAATATGCCTCAGGCAATGCGGTGTTTTGTTTCGCCGCAAGCGTTGAAAGCTGTCGCATTCGAATCTGCAAATACACCACTGGCAACCAGCACGCACCTGCCAACATATACAGCGTTAAACTGATCCATATCCATGGCGTTGTTAACGATAAACCAGCTAAATACACCATCCATAAACCGCTGATTGGTTGGAAAATCACAGTAGGAGTCGTGAACAGCCAATCGGCCAACACGACGTGTTTATTAGTCACGGCGATGTGCTGCACATTTCCACTACGATCGGCCATCCATTTGTAAAACGCACTGCCAAGGCCCGTACCGAATAACAGCACCATACTGAGAATATGCAATGTTTTTAATGTCATATAAGTCATGAGAGATTCTCCTGCAGTGCCAAACTGGGCTCGTTTAGCTGCGAGCTGACCGCCTGTAATTCACGACCCAGAAATTGCTCCAGAGGTCGATGATCAGCGTGGTATCCAGCCTGCAACATGCGCAGATTCTCCGGCGAGAGCATCGGACTAGTAAAGCGCCCAATCCTTGCCAAGCTCATCGCTAATGTTGGCGGACAGTGCCAGAGCTTGCCGCGACCCAGCCCTTGGGCACAGCGCATAGCTTGCAAGCATTCGGCAACAATCAGGGTTTCAGGCCCCACGACATCCAGCGTTTGTTTGGCTATGCTGGCGTTCAAACACGTTAATACCGTGGCAACTACCTCTTGCAGCAGGACCAATTGCAAACGTTGCTGCCCTTCGCCGATCACCGGAATAACGGGTAAAGCAGCCATACGCCTAAGCCACTGCGTACTCGCCCCACCCTGCCCGATAACAATCGCAGGTCTTAACACAAACCAATCCAGATCAAGGCGGCGCAGAGCATTATCGGCGGCCAACTTGCTAAGGTGATAGCGGGAGAATGCGGCTTCATCCGCCCCTAACGCTGAAATCTGTATGACGCGATTTACGCCCGCCATGGCACAGGCTTGAAATAAGGCAATGGGTGCATCGCTGTGCAGGGTTTGAAATCGCTGCATGCCACGTTCGCCAATAATCCCGACACAATTAATGACAGCATCGACTTCTTCTAACAATGGCAGCCAGCTTGCAGCTGAGAGCTGTTGTTTAAAATCAATCCCGTGCGTACGAGAAATGGGGGTTACTTGATGACCAGCCACGAGTAACGCAGTGGCAAGATTGCGACCGAGAAAGCCACTGGCTCCGGTCAACAAGATATTCATATCAGGCTCCTTATGGGGAAAGTGAGCCTTGAGTTTGAATACGCGCCGAAGTGCAGACTTCCGCTTTGATCAAACAGGAGCAATTAAACACTCCAGAAAGATCATTTAGGAATGAAGTTTGCGGTATTGACCCGGCGTCATGCCTTCGATTTCACGAAATGCCTGATAGAAATTGGATTGCGAGCTAAAGCCTACACTCATCCCAACCGACAACACTGAAGCGGATGGCTCAGCGCATAGCATAACGGCCGCTGCAGCGACCCGTTGCTCACGTAAATAGCGAGAAAATCCCTTGCCCAGCTGGGTGTTGATTAACTCGGATAACTGATGCGGACGTAGCTCAAGTCGCTCAGCTAGTAGTGGCAAAGTTAGGTCTGGCTCTATGTACAACTTCTCGGTTTGCATCAAAACCGTTAAGCGATTTAGCACCGCATCGCTATCCACATTGGCCAATGTAGAGCTGGTATACGCCGCACTAGCCAATGCGGTTTCCTGCACTTCAGCCGATAGCTGTGGACGCACATTTAGCGCAATTTGCACCAGCAAAAAGGCTAGCCCGATGGCGCTGGCGTAGAGACTGAAGAATAACTTATCCGGCAAACTCGCCTGCGCCAGACCCAGCACTGACACCCCAAGCGCAATCGCAAATACCGTACCCAGCAACCCCATTTCCAGACGAAACCCCGAGCGCTCTGTCCGCAAACTCCAAAGGCTCTGCGCCAGCCATAATAAGTAGCCCGCACCCACAATAAAGGCTAATGGTAACGCTAGCTTGGATGGTAAAAAGGCAGCAATCAACATCGGCACAAAATGCCCAAGCTGTGCATAACGCAACCCCGAATCAGCACGCGGCCTCAGCAAAGGCTGGCTAAACAAGAAAAAGGCCGGCGCAATCATAAACAACACCATGCGATACGGCAGACTAGCCACCCATTGCTGATCGAAATACAGCCAGAAAAAATGCGCAAGCTGCAAACCACTCAGCGCCAGCAGTAACAGTAATCCCATGCACTTTGAAAGCGGCTGATCCTGATACTGGCCAGCACCGAAGTGAGTCACCGCTAATATCAAAGCGCTAAACAGGGAAAAGCCGATCAGGAGGATTGCCAGAGAGGTCATGGAGTCATTGCCCGCAGTATTCAATTGAAGTTGGTAAGCCGTTCACTCTACCTTATCGGTGCGCTTGCCACTGCGTCAAACCCATCCGCTGGCGACCGATCACATTGAGAGGGATTTTTAATGAGTACCTCTGAGTTTCACTTGCAGCCACTTTAAAAAGCGTGTAATTCTCAATATTCCACTATCAGGAGCATTGCCATGAAAGAAAGCCGTCGCCGCTTTTCCGCAACTGAGTATGCCGCCCGCCAGCAAGGTACCCGTGAAGCCATGCTCGCCAAAGGTCTGGATCTGCTGATCGTTTCCGACCCATCGAATATGTGCTGGCTCACCGGCTTTGATGGCTGGTCGTTTTATGTGCACCAATGTGTGGTGATCGGCTCGCAAGGCGAACTGTTTTGGTATGGTCGAGGCATTGATGCCGCCACCGCCTACTTAACCACCGACCTGCCCCATGCTGACGTCGTTTCCTACCCCGATGACTATGTGCAATCCCCCGATATTCACCCCATGGAATACCTCGCTGATATCCTCAAACAGCGCAAACTACACAACGGCACCATCGGCTTAGAAAAAGATAATTACTACTTCTCAGGTCGCGCTTTGGAATCACTTTACCGCACGCTGCCTGATGCCACTTTTAGCGATGCCACCGTACTAGTTAACTGGCAACGCGCCATTAAATCCGAACAAGAAATTGCCTATATGCGCGGTGCAGGTAAAGTTATCGAAAGTGTTTACCAGCGGATTATGGACGTCGCCAAACCCGGCATGCGCAAAAACGAATTAGCCGCGGAAATTCTGCACGCTGGCACCACTGGCACACCTGAATTCTACGGCGACTACACCGCCATTGTCCCACTCATGGGCATGGGCGATGAAGCCTCCGCCTGCCATATGACTTGGGATGGCTCACGACTGGACAGCAACGATGGCATGTTTTTAGAACTGGCTGGTGCCCACGCCCGCTATCATTGCCCTGTGTCGCGCACCTTGTATTTTGGCGAGCCGCCAGCCAAATACCGCGACATTGAAAAAGTGATTCTCGAAGGTATCGAAGTCACACTAGAGCAGTGCAAACCCGGCAATACCTGCGGCGAAGTGGCCAAAACCTTCTTCGACCTGCTGCGCAAATATGGCTATGAAAAAGACAACCGCTGCGGCTATTCCATTGGCATGAGCTACCCGCCGGACTGGGGCGAGCGCACCATGAGCTGGCGCAACCACGACACCACCGTATTGCAGGAAGGCATGTGCTTCCACTTTATGCCGGGCATCTGGTTTGAAGACTGGGGCTTTGAAATGACCGAAAGCCTGACCATTACCCCACAAGGCGGCGAATGCCTCTCAAATGTCCCCCGTAAACTGCTCGTTAAATAAGGAAGCCTATGCGCAAGAACCCCATCTCCGCCAGCATCGACTTTGAACAAGATGGCATTCAACACGGCTTTTTAAAACTCCCCTACTCGCGCAATGACTCGGCCTGGGGCGCGATTATGATTCCCATTGTGCAGTTTAAACGGGGTAATGGCCCCACTGCGCTAATTACCGGCGCCAATCACGGCGATGAATACGAAGGGCCGGTGGCGCTGTATAACTTTGCACTGCGACAAGATATTGAGCAGTTTAATGGGCGTGTGATTGTGATTCCGGCAATGAATTATCCCGCCTTTTTAAGTGCTACGCGGGTATCGCCAATTGATAATTTAAATATGAATCGCATTTTCCCCGGCCGCGCCGATGGCAGTGTGACTCAGCAAATTGCGGACTACTTTAGCAATACCCTGCTGCCTATAGCGGACTATGTATTAGACATTCATTCCGGTGGTAAAACCCTCGACTTCCTGCCATTTGCGGCTTATCACTCCTTACCCGATAGGGAACAGGAAGCTCGCTGTGCGGCAGCGGCTCGGGCTTTTTCAGCGCCCTATTTTATCAAGCTGGTAGAAGATACCGGCGGCATGTATGACCACCAAGTGGAAAGCATGGGCAAGGTGTTTGTTTCGACTGAGCTGGGCGGCTCCGGCACCACCAGCCCAAATTCTATTGCGATCGCCAAACGCGGCGTGGATAATTTTTTGATTCATGCTGGCATTCTAAATGGCGAGTCCATTGAAAGTCCTGACGGCAGTATCGAGCTGGATATGAATGCAGGAGAGTCGTATCTATTGGCTCAGCATAACGGCTTGGTCGATCCATTTGTGAATTTAGGCGATCACGTGAAAAAAGGTGACCTACTGGCCCGGGTGCATAGCACTGAGCGCACTGGGGAAAAACCATTTGAGTATTTTGCACCGCGTGATGGGGTGATTCTTACGCGGCATGTGCCCTCGTTGATTAAAATGGGGGATTGTGTGTTTGTGATTGCGGAGGTGGTTACAGAGCCCGTTACCCGAACAGTGGCAGAGGTCGCAGGATTTTTGAATAAATATGCCAAAAACAACCGACACTAGCGACATGCTGGTGCTGGATAACAAGAGGAAACAATCATGCAAAACCCAATCGTCTGGTTTGAAATCTACGTACAGGATATGCCCCGTGCCAAAACCTTTTACGAAACCGTATTACAGGTAGAGCTTAGCTCCCTGGCTGACCCAACCGACACCGATAACCCAATTGAAATGTGGGCCTTTCCATCGAATATCGACGATCACGGCGCGTCCGGCGCACTGGTCAAAATGGAAGGCATTCCCCCACTTAAAAATGGTGTAGGCACCATTGTTTACTTTCAAACGGAAGAGTGTGGCGAAGTGGCTGAGCGCGCAGTGGCAAATGGCGGCAGTATTTTTAAAGAAAAAATGGCTATCGGTGAGTTCGGTTCCATTGTTTTGGTGAATGACACCGAAGGCAATCTTATCGGCTTCCATTCTATGTAGTTAGCGGGCCGTCCTGCTATTATTCGGCATCGACTTACCACTTCCTAAGGAATCAGCCATGCCCTCAATTTTGATATTAAACGGCCCTAATCTCAACTTACTGGGCCAACGCGAGCCGGCGCAATACGGCCACAATACGCTGGCTGATGTGGAAGCGCTCTGCATGGAAGCCGGCAAGCGGCTGGGTGTGGAGATCAACTGCCTGCAAAGCAATCACGAAGGCGTATTGATTGATGCGATTCACGAAGCCGGTCGCGGTGTGGCAGCGGGTGAGGTACTGGGTGTGGTGTTCAATGCCGGTGCATATACACACACCTCAGTCGCATTACACGATGCCATTAAAGGCGCTGAAGTGCCGGTGATTGAAGTGCATATTTCCAATGTGCATGCGCGCGAGGCATTTCGTCATCACTCTTATATTTCACCGGCAGCTGCGGGTATTGTGGTGGGTTTTGGGGTGGATGGCTATGTGCTGGCGATTGAAGGACTGGTGCGTAAAACGCGCTAACAGCCAGCAAGTTTAGTCTTTCTTGCTGTATCGGCTGATAATCTGATACAGCACGCGCGGGTCAAATGGCTTGCTCAGGAAGTCATTCATACCGGCTTCCAGACAGGCGTCGCGGTCGGAGGTTTGCGCATTGGCTGTCAACGCAATCACCGGAACAGGATTGCCCGAGGCGCGTATTTGGCGAGTGGCTTCAAAGCCATCCATAATCGGCATTTGGCAATCCATTAGTACAATATCGAACTCATCCACCTGCAAAGCATCCAGCGCTTCCACGCCGTTATTGGCAATCGTTACGATACAGTTGCGCTTTTCCAGCAACTTACGCGCCACCATCTGATTGACTTTATTATCCTCAACCAACAGCACTTTAGCGGTTACGCCTTCCAGCACATTTTCATCGTTGGTTTCCTGTGACTGGTTCTGTAGTTTATGCGCAGCCTGCGTTTCTGGCTCTAGTTTTAAGCTTGCCCAAAAACAGGAGCCTTTGCCAAACTCGCTCTCAACGCCCACATTACCGCCCATTATCACAGCCAAACGCTTGGAAATGGCTAAGCCCAATCCGGTACCACCGAAGCTACGGGTCGCACCTGTGTTGACTTGCGAGAAGTCTTTAAACAGGTTTTGAATATCGCTGGGGTTAATGCCGATGCCAGTATCGATCACCCGGAAAATGTAGTCACTCTCGCCGGTCTGCTCCAGCTGCAAATGGATATAGCCTTGCGAGGTAAATTTCAGTGCATTATTCAGGTAGTTATTGAGGATTTGCTTAATACGAATCGCATCACCTTTCACATAACGATTGCTAATATTGTTCAGTTGAACATCCATCAGCAGACCTTTCTCTGCCATAATCGGCTGATAAAACTGCCCTACTTCGGTGGCCAATTGCTCCAGATCAATCACATGCTGATCCAGCGAAAACTTGCCTGCTTCGATTTTGGAGTAATCCAGAATATCGTTAATGATGGTCACTAGTAGCGCAGAGGATTGTCGCACGGTCGCCAAATGCTCGGAGTCTTCCGGCGTCAGCTTCTTTTTATCCATCAAGTTTAACGAGCCAATCATGCCATTTAACGGCGTGCGAATTTCATGGCTCATGACTGCTAGAAACTCAGACTTTGCCTTACTCGCCACTTGCGCCCGACTGCGCGCAGCGGTCATTTCTTGGGTACGCTCGACGATATTGCGCTGCATGGTTTTCATGGCGCTGTAGAGCTCGTCAATCTCATCGCCATTGCGCTTGTAATCGGGTACGACCACGGGGTTGTCATTGGCTATTTCATTGGCAGTATGAGTCAGTGATTTAAGCTGTCGGGTAATTCTGAAACCGAGCATAATCGCAATCGCAGTGCTGATAAGCAACGCGAACACTGCCAATACATAGGTAAAGCCGGTGTTTTCATTCAGCGTCTGAATGCTATCCGACACATCATAAATAAAGCGGATTTCGCCAATCGTTTCGTCATCAATCGTAATCGCTTTGCTGTAGCCATAAAATTGCCGACCACCTGCTTCAAACTCAGCGCCCGAGATAAACTTAGGGCCTTCCATTTGCGCTTCAAAGGCAGCGCGAATGTCCTTCCCGCTTAAAATCGGTGACTCGTTATAGCTCTCTGATAACAGCTCACCACCACTGCCAATCACATGCACTTCGGCAATATTGCTAATCGCGGTGAAGTTGGAGGAGGCATCATCCAATGTCGCCAGATCATTGACCAGTATTGGATTTTTAACAATTTCGATAAAGATTTCGCTGGCCGCATCAATTTTCTGCATCACCAACGTTTCAGAGGTCGTCTTCAAGGAGTGCGTGTTAAACACCACCATCAACAGAATGAAAAACGCTTCTATCAGAATAAAGGCCAGTACGAATTTATAGCGAAAAGACATGCAATCAGTCCCTGTTGACTGT